>JBHJIY010000001.1:0-25542 GCA_050042985.1 Phormidesmis sp.
CCTCGGCCGCCAATCGCCACCCAAATAACAACCTGTGTGCCAAAGGCAACCGCTAGATATACCGGTGAAATAAACCGGTTGAGTGGCACAAATAATCCGCCCGCCATGCCAGCTAGCGCTGCCGATAGCGTCCAGATGAAAATCTTGTACTGAGCAACGTCGTAGCCTAAGAAGGCAATCCGGTTCTCGTTTTCGTTAATAGAGCGCAGAATCAGGCCAAAGTTCGACTGAGTTAGCCACCAGCTCAGTGCCAGAACAAAAACGGTATAGGCCAGAATTAAGAAGTAGATGCCGATGGGTGGAATGACAGTTCCAAAAACGCTGAGCTTACTCACGTCAGTGATGCCATTTGTGCCGCCTGTATAGGCCTGCTGACTGATAAAAAAGGTCGTTAGCGCAGACGAAAGTGCCAGCGTAATAATGGTGATGTACACCCCGCTCACCTTTGAGCGGAAGATAAAGGAGCCTGTGATGTAGGCAAAGAGCGCTGGGACTCCAATGACCGCAAGGAAAGCTACGGGAAAGTACTTCAGCGGTGCAATAAACCAGGGCAGTACTTCCAAGCCGTTCCAGACCATAAAGTCTGGCAGCTCGCCACCATAGGTGTTGTTCGCGGCTGAAAGATTCAGCTTGAGGTAGTAGGCCGACGCGTAGCCGCCCAGCGTAAAGAAAATTCCGTGAGCAAAGCTCAGAATTCCGGTAAAGCCCCAGACCAAATCTAGGGTGACAGCTAGCGTGCCAAACAGCAGCAGCTTTGAGAGTAAAGAGAGCTGAAAACTTCCGACAACAAAAGGAAGCACAATAAATATCAGCAGTGCGATACCCGCGATCGCAGCCAGTCTCTTTGGAAACGTTGACTGCTTATAACCCATTACGACATTTGACATAGCACAAGCTCCGATAGGTTGTTTGAGGAAGGAAGAAGAGTAAAAAGAGTGTTTTTTAGAAACCTATCTAGGATCGCTTCTGAACCGTGAACAAGCCTTCAGGGCGATAGCGAATCAGAACAATCACCGCACCCAGTACCAGTACTCTGGCCGTAGGGTCATTTAGCAAGAAAGCAATAATCGCGTTCGACTCTCCAATCAAAAACGCACCCGCCAAAATGCCAATCAGCTTATCGACGCCGCCAGTCACTACCACCATCCAGGAGTCGACTAAGTAGTCTTGACCCATCGGCGGCGAGACCGTTTTCAGCGCCGAAATAACAGTGCCTGCAATGCCTGCAAGGCCACAACCGTAAGCAAACGTGCCCATGTCAATCAGCTTGGTGTTAACGCCCAAGCACTGAGACATACTCCGGTTCTGCGTCACCGCGCGAATTTGGCGACCCCAAGACGTTCCGTAAAACAGGAACATCGTTATCCCTAACAAAGCTAGGGCCACAACAACAATAAAAGAGCGGTAGTAGGACATAGAGACTAAGACTGAGCCAGCTTCGTCTTTTACGAGGTCAATGCTCCCCGAAAGATAAGACGGTGCCTTTACATATTTCAGCTGGGCCGTAAATATCAGCTTGATGACACCCTGCAACACAATACTCAGTCCCCAGGTCGCCAGCAGCGTCTCTAGCGGCCTACCGTATAGCCGCCGAATAATCGTCAGCTCAACAAGAGCACCCACCAAGGCCGTACCGATGAACGCGAAGGGAATCGTCATCAGCAAGTCCATCTGGAAGGTATCTTGCATCCAAAAGGTGATGTAGGCCCCCAGCATGATGAACTCGCCGTGAGCGAGGTTGATAATGCGCATCACACCAAAGGTAATGGCAAGACCCAGAGCGGTTAGCAGCAAAATGCCAACAATTCCAATGCCGTTGAGCGCTTGGTTGGCTAGGCTTGTATACGAAAAGCTTTCACCTGTCGCTTCTGCGGCGGCTTCTTGAGCCAGCAGATAGGCGGGCGATGACAGCATTGAGGAAAAGGCAAGGTCTAACATGGTCCTTGGTTCGGTGGTTGAAAGGGCATCAGCGTGAACGGGGCAGCTGAAAAAACAAACGGCGTGCCGATAAAAGCACGCCGTTTGCCTTACGGCGCTTAGAGGAATACAGGCTCTAAGTCCTTACCGGTCTCTTTGGTTGGGTCGCTGCGGTCGTCGGGCGTTGGGTGCTCACACATGCGACCTTTGTACAGCGCTTGACTCCAAGGAATGGGCTTCACCGCTGCATCGGTAGCGAAGACGATTTCAGCCTGACCATCTTCCTGCCACTTGCCAATTCTGGAGTAGAGGTAAGCATGATAGTTGGCTTCGTCCATCTTCACCGGACCTTGTGGTGCGTTGAATTCCTGGCCACGAGTGGCTTCGCGTAGGGTCCCTGTGTTGATTTCGTCGCCAGCTTTCAGAATGTCTTGCATCGCCTGCGCCATGAAGAAGGTCTGGATGTAAGCGGCTTCCATTACACCATTGGTGACACGATCATCTCCAAACATTTCCTTGAACTGCGCTACAAAAGCTGTGTTCTCAGGAGTTTCTACACTTTGGAAGTAGTTAAAGCTGGAGTAGTGACCCGCAGAGTACTCGGGGCCCATCGCCTGAATCTCTTCTTCGGTAGTGGGGTACGCCATGATGGGGATATCTTCAGCGCTAATACCGGCGTCTTTGAACTGACGGTAGAAGGCGGGAATAGAGTCACCGACCAAGTTACTCAACACAAAATCAGGTTGGGCCGCCTTGATTTTGTTGATAATAGTGATGAACTCTGTGGTACCCAGTGCAGCGTACTCGTCACCGACAGCTTGGCCACCTGCTTTTTCAAGCTCTGCGATCGCAATTCGGTTACTTTCCTTAGGATAGATGTAGTCAGACCCCACAAAGAATCCCTTAGGCCCAAAGTTATCGTGGCAGTAAGGAATAGAGTCAGTAATCTGTTGGTTAGGTGCTGCGCCTGTGTAGAAGACGTTAGAGCTGCACTCGTTGCCTTCGTAGTAGACAGGGTAGTAAAGGATTGAATCCTTCTCTTCAAACACAGGCAGTACAGATTTTCGGCTAGCAGAGGTGTAGCAGCCTAGGACACAAACCACTTGATCTTCATCGATCAAGCGCTTGGACATCTGATTGTAAAGATCCCAGTCGGAGTTGGGGTTGACGACGACGCGCTCGATTTTGCGACCGCCAATACCTTCACCCTTACCTTCCCAGGGACCAGTACCCGTGTTGATTTGCTCAATCGCTAGGAACGTCGCATCCTGAAGGGATTTCTCAACGATGGCAATACTGCCTGTTGTGGAGTACATAACGCCGACTTTAATGGGGTTTTCGCCCAAGTCTGCCTGCGATTCACCGCCGCCAGCGCCACCGGTACAAGCCGCTAGGACGCTAGTTGTAGCCGCTAGTGAACTGTATTGGAGAAATTTTCTCCGACTAAGATTACTGAAAACTCTAGACTGTGACATAGAAACCGCTTAACCTCACGCAAGCTGAAAATAAGTTTTGAATGCTATCCAATGCTTTCAGATTCGCAAAAACCTGTCAGACATTTGGCGATTCACCGAATAAACCGTCCCTTAAGACAGACCGCTATCGAGATTCTTCAGGGCAATATTACCCCGGAGCCCATCCAGATAAGCTGTGAGAAACGCTCTTTTAAGACTGCTCTCTTAGCTCTGCTATCTAGGGAAAATCACTGATAATAAGAAGGACTCTATATAGATTTTTCGCCGCGTTTTGTATCATAGATTACAAAACGCGGTAGATGCTCCATTCGTAAAAGACTAAACCAGCAGCCAACAAATGCCTGCAATCACTCGCTTCTGGCTGTAGAAGTCATATGCCCAGAGGCTTTCAACTAGAGTAGAATTCAAAAAGCAGAAGAAAACTTTTTCAAAACTTAATCTAGCAAAACCAGTTGCTGACAAGATTTGTGACTTATCTTCTGTTTACTTTTAATACGAATGTCCGGTCTATTACTGTATAAACAACAACCGAAAGAAAGGCTGTTGCTGAGCGCATAACACAACCCTAACGGTCTGTTACGAATCAAGGTTTCTGTATAGGTAGCCACATTCTTAACCCATTTGAAACTGATAGAACAAAAGGTATAAAGCGCGCGAGGATTCTTTATGTCTGTTCACGGTGATATCTCTTCTAGTAATGATTCAGTGGGCGTAGCAGTTGTTAACTACAAAATGCCGCGACTGCACACTCGCGATGAGGTGCTAGCTAACTGTAAAAACATCGCAGAAATGATTGACGGGATGAAGCTCGGTTTGCCTGGAATGGATCTGGTGATCTTTCCTGAGTATTCTACTCATGGCATTATGTACGACGCCACTGAAATGATGGAGAACGCGGCAAGTATTCCGGGTGTTGAAACCGATATTTTTGCGGAAGCCTGCATCCGTAACAAGGTTTGGGGTGTGTTTTCTCTTACGGGAGAACGGCATGAGGAGCACCCAAACAAGGTGCCTTACAACACGCTGATTCTGATGAATGATCGCGGCGAGATTGTTCAAAAGTATCGCAAGATTATGCCTTGGACGCCGATTGAAGGGTGGTATCCGGGCAACTGCACCTATGTGAGTGAAGGGCCCAAGGGACTGAAGATTAGCCTGATTATTTGCGACGATGGAAACTACCCTGAAATTTGGCGTGACTGTGTGATGAAGGGTGCTGAGCTGGTTGTTCGCTGTCAGGGCTATATGTATCCCTCGAAGGAACAACAGATTATGGTGTCGAAGGCGATGGCCTGGATGAATAATACTTACGTAGCCGTGGCTAACGCATCTGGGTTTGATGGTGTTTATAGCTATTTTGGTCACTCCGCTGTGGTGGGTTTTGATGGACGTACGCTAGGTGAATGTGGCGAGGAGGAGAACGGCATTCAGTATGCGGCGCTCTCTAAGTTTGCGATTCGCGATTTCCGCAAGCATTCTCAGTCGCAGAATCATCTCTTTAAGCTGTTGCACCGTGGCTACACTGGCATGCTTAATTCTGGCGATGGCGATGAAGGTGCGATGGAGTGCCCGTACGAGTTCTACCGTGATTGGGTGCTCGATCCGCAGAAAACGAAAGAGAAGGTGGAAGCGCTTACTCGCGGCACGGTAGGTACAGAAGAATGCCCGATTGAAGGCATTCCGAATCAGAAAACGACGGCTGCGCCTGTAAGCCCTACGGTGAAGAAGCCGGAGCCTGTTGCCGTTAGGCAGCCTGTTTCGTGATTGTTGTAATTTCTGGTAATCGATGTATTTAACCCCGAAAGAAACAGAACGATTAACGTTGTTTACGGCGGCGGAGATTGCTCGTCGCCGTAAGGATAAGGGGCTTCAGCTCAATGTGCCGGAAGCGATCGCCCTCATTAGTGACTACATCGTAGAAGGTGCCCGAGAAGACAAATCTGTCGCCCAGCTCATGTCAGAAGGCGCAACACTTCTCACCACAGCAGATGTGCTACCCAGCGTCCCAGAACTCATCCCCCTTATCCAAGTAGAAGCCCACTTCAACGACGGGACAAAACTTGTGAGCGTTCACAATCCTATTCGGCCTGAGGAGGCTTAGTCTATGGCAGGCGTTTCTTCAGATAATCCACTGGCTCCTGGTGCGGTGCTTTGCGAGCCAGGAATGATAGAACTCAATGCGGATAGAGAGTCTAAATCGCTGGAGGTAGTGAATATGGGCGATCGCCCCATTCAAGTGGGCTCCCACTATCACTTTTTTGAAGTCAATCGTATGCTCCAGTTCGATCGCGCTGAGGCGTTGGGGTTTCGCTTGGATATTCCAGCGGGAACAGCTGTGCGATTTGAGCCGGGAGATACAAAACAGGTGACGGTGGTGGCTTTGGCGGGCGATCGCACTGTTCTCGGTCTCAATGATTTGGTCAATGGTGCATTGGATGATCCGCAGGTTAGGGAAAGTGCGATCGCCCGCTGCCAAGACCAAGGTTTCAGCGCTTCTCAGTAGCTCTTCTCACCAACTCTCTCATTAGCTCTCTTTCTCTCCATTTCTCATAGCAAGGCCATCAATGGAAATTAGCCGCGAGCGTTATGCCGAACTCTTTGGACCTACGACAGGAGACAGAGTCCGCCTAGCCGACACCTCTCTCATCATCGAAGTCGAACGCGACGACACAGTATATGGTGACGAATGCGTTTTCGGTGGTGGTAAAACACTGCGCGACGGGCTAGGAATGGCGGCTGGCGTCACCGCCGCAGACGGTGCACTCGATTTGATCATTACCAACGTGCTGCTAGTTGACCCGGTACAGGGCATTGTAAAAACCGACATTGGTATCAAAGACGGAAAAATCGTCGGCATCGGCAAAGCGGGCAACCCCGGCATCATGGAAGGGGTCACCCCAAACCTCATCATTAGCGCCAACACCGATGTACGCGCAGGCGAAGGGCTCATTGCTACCCCTGGCGGATTAGATAGTCACGTCCATTTCGACAGCGCAGGCCTTTGCGCCGAAGCCCTTTCCAGCGGACTGACAACCATGTTGGGTGGTGGCCTTGGCCCTGTCACTGTGGGCATTTGCACCAGCGGCGCACACAATATGAGCGTCATGCTCAAGGCCTCAGAAGCCTTCCCCATTAACTTTGGATTTTTGGGCAAAGGCAGCTCCAGCTTGCCAGAGAGCCTGGTAGAACAGGTCGCTAATGGGGCGATGGGTCTGAAAATTCATGAAGACTGGGGCGCAATGCCTTCTGCGATCAACACCTGTCTGAATGTGGCTGATGAGTACGACTTTCAGGTCAAAATCCACACCGATACGCTAAACGAATCGGGCTATGTAGAAGACACGTTGGCCGCCATTAAAGGCCGTACGATTCACACCTATCACACTGAGGGAGCAGGTGGTGGCCACGCGCCAGATATTATCAAGGTGGCGTCTTTCCCGCACTGCCTCACCTCGTCGACTAACCCCACCAATCCCTACACCGTCAACACCTTTGACGAGCACTTGGATATGGTGATGGTGTGTCACCATTTGAACCCTCGTGTGCCAGAAGACGTGGCCTTTGCAGAGTCTCGCATTCGCGCTGAAACCATTGCCGCTGAAGATGTGTTGCACGACATGGGAGCCATCAGTATGCTCGGCTCCGACTCTCAGGGCATGGGCCGCATTGGAGAGGTGATTTGCCGCACCTGGCAGCTGGCCTCCAAGATGAAAGATCAGCGTGGAACCCTGCCAGAAGACAACGAGCGCAACGACAACTTCCGCGTTTTGCGCTATCTCGCCAAGTACACCATTAATGTGGCGCGTACCTGTGGCATCGCCGACTATGTTGGCTCGATTGAACCAGGTAAAATGGCCGATATCGTGCTTTGGCGACCTGGCTACTTTGGCATTAAGCCCGAGCTAATCATTAAGCAGGGATTTATCGCCTGGTCACCGATGGGCGAATCGAATGCGTCGCTGATGACCTGCGAACCCATTTTGTATCGTCCGCAGTGGAGTAGCTTTGGCAGTGCCCCCGAAGCAACTTCTGCCTGTTTTGTCACGCAGCTGGCAATGGAGCGGGGACTTGCTGACAAGCTGGACCTCAAAAAGGAACTCTTGCCCGTAAAGAACACGCGTAACCTTAGCAAAGCGGACATGCTACATAACGATGTTTGCCCAGAGATTGAAGTTGATCCTGACACGTTTCAGGTGCGGGTGAACGGCGAGATTGCCACCTGCGAACCAGTAGATAAAGTGCCGCTAGGACGGCTATATGTTTTTCGCTGATGGTTATTGCTAGCTCAAATTTGTTGATGGCTCAGGCTGCAACAGATGTGTTTTCACCACAGCTGTCTTTACGAGTCGCTTGCGAGGCGAACAGTCATGCGCCTCATAAATCTTTTGTTGCTCATCAGTATGCGACCTACCCGTTTCGGCTTTCTAATAATCTCTCTTTAGACCCGAACGATTCTGATCGGGTGTATGCCTACATTATGAATGCTGGGCCGGGATTGTTAGCTGGGGATGATTTGCGAGTGGTGGTGGAGGTGTGCGATCGCGCTAGCCTGTACCTCACCGACCAATCCGCTACCAAAGTACACAGCAAGCCGACCCAAGCGCCTTCCGCCCAAATCACCCAGACATTAAAAGTCGGAAATCAGGCGTATCTAGAATACGTACCAGAACCCATCATCTTTTTTCCAGACGCAGCCCTAAAGCAAAAGACGCAAATCACTCTGCATCCTCAGGGCCGTCTATTTTTCAGCGAGATTGTTGTGCCGGGGCGACTGGCCAGGGGAGAGTTTTACCAGTTTGAACAGTTTGAGAGTCGCTTACAGATACGCTCTCCAGACTGCATTCTGCACTTTACCGACACCCTAAAACTACTGGGCCAGTCCAATCCATTTCGAGACCATGCCCTTCTCACGGACTACCCCGTCTTAGGCAATTTTCTAGTCATCTCGCCTGACCTCGATCTTGATCTGTTCTCGCAAGAAATCGAAGCTATTGACGTGCCCAGTAATGCCCTCCAAGTCGGCAGCTCACCTCTTCCAAACTGCCATGGGTTGTCGGTCAGAGTGATGGCTACTCAAACCAGTGTACTCAAGCAATTTCAGCATCACGTGCTTAGCACTACCCGACAGCGAATCAATCAATCCCCGTTACCGGTAATCCCTAAATAACCACGTATCACTCTGCGATCGCTTCAAAAAGATAATTTGAATCGTCGAGGTTTCCCTGCTGAACAACCTGCACGAGTTGTCCAGAGATAGGTCTGTCACCCGACTCTAAAAACTGTACTGATTCAGAAGCGCCAGGCGCTGAGAAGAGCTCTTCTTTAGAAGATAAAATCGTTTGCAACCCCATCCGAGTAGGATCAGACTCACTTCTCTCTAGGGCTTCTATCCAAGCTTGGGCTGCGTCATAGGCCATCGCTGTTACCCAGTTGACTTCTGCATTCCAAAGCTGTTGAGACTGGATAATAAACTCAGAATTAGGATCAGCCGCGCTAATATGCCAGAAAGCACCCACCACTGAATCCTCAAACTGTTCTGTTAGAACTTTATCTGAGTACACAACATCTCCTCCCATAAGACTGAGTTGTTCTCCACTTGTGAAGTTCAGGTCTGCAAGCGGAATCACAACTTCTTGCAGTTCAGACAAGGAAGAAGGCACTAGCATTAAAACCTGTGCGTCACGCTCACTTGCCTGTTCGAATGCTTCTTGCACATTAAAGCTATTTTTGGACAAATCGAAATCGGCTACTACTTTTCCACCTTCTGATAACACCGTACTTTGAAAAGCGCTTTTCAAAGAGCGACTATAGGCACTACTGGCGTTGTAAAAGACAGCAACTCTCTCTTGATTCCACGTTTCTAGCATGTGATTGGCCAACAGCTTGCCGACCACAGCATCACTAGGGCTAGTCCGAAAAATAAAATCGTTGCCTAGTGTAGAGATTTCGACTGAGGAACTTAGCGCAATAATCGGCAGCTGAGCTTGCTTATAAGTTTCTGCTGCGCTGAGGGTAACAGAACTATAGTAATGGCCAACAACGCCCAGTACATCAGATTCATTGCCTACCAGAGCGGCAAGCTCAGGTGCTTTCTCTGCGTCGCCCCCATCATCAACAATTACAACTTTAAGCGGAACACCATTGATTCCACCGCTTTCGTTGATTCTATTTTGGGCTTGTGCTACGCCGCGCAGCATGCCCTGCGCAGCCGGCAAATCATCAGAAATGGGAACAGCAGCGGCAATAGCATAGCTTTTACCTTCATTCTCTGTTTCGATGCGAGCGTTGTTCCGGTAGATAAGCGTCTCTGGCGCGTTCTTGTAATACAGAAGCGCCTCATCAAAATAGATGAGTGCACCCTCGTAATCACCAGCAGTGATCGCGTCTACGCCTTTTTTCTTAGCCGTCCGAAAGCTCAGATTTTCCTGGCTTAACTCCTCGCTTTCTATCAGTACTCTTTCTCCAGAGCTGATTTGATTTTCTATAGGGTTGTCAGCAGTATCCTCATCGCCTGGCTCAAGAGGTTCTTCAGGCGCATCTACACCAGGTTCATCGACAACTCTTATTTTTGGCTCTTGCTGACAAGCAAAGAAGATTGTTGTTAAAAATAGAAATCCAGCCAATACCGAAAGCAAGATACGCAGATCGAGAGAGCGAAATAACTTAACTGCGTCAGTAGTCCAAGACCCAACAGATGACTGTTTTGCTGGGGCCACAGTTGCCGTAGGTGTATTGTCCAGCGATTGCTCGATCCAATCTTGGTTAAATATAGCCTGGTATATGGGGTTGTGTATCTTTAAGAGCCCGTTTTCATCAACTACTAATGAGGCCTCTATAAGCGCTTTCTCTTCAGGGCTAGCATCGGTCTGAGTATTTTCTGTACTCAGAATGCTGAACAGTTTTAGCAGCACCTTTTTTTTGTTTGGATAGGCAAACAGAGTCCCTTCAATCTGCTTTAGATGACTAGCTGCGTCGTTCTCTCGCCAGTTTTCTATGACGCGCGATCGCACAAATTCACGGACTCTAGAGTCTTCCTCTCCATTCGAAATCGCGAATGTTCGAGTGACAATACTTTCCAAAATAAGCGCAGTCAGATCACGCTCGCCATTTGTCCAATTCCGAACATGATATATAACAGATGCAGGATTCTCAACTATTTTATATTTAGAAGTCCGTTCTATAAAACTGTCAGAAATCTGTCTAAAGCTCATCCCCTTTTCCTTTTTGTCCTTTTTTTTTGCGTATGTTGTCTACTTTCTGATCACCGAAGTGTTACAGATGTCGGACTATAAATTTACGTGTATTAAATCACACACTATGCTCACACATTATGAATCTATTGACTATGAATCTATTGAATAAACAAGAAACTTACTTTCTAAGGGCGTCAATCTATAATCGTTTTCCTTTGCCCATGTCATAGAGCTAGATACCTCTTCTCCACTCAAAAGCTGATCTTCGTCCCTACAGTTGGAATCCAACCATTTCAAGAATTTTTCAGCATAGGGGCACGAAGACAGAATACAGTGCTCTACCCAATCCTCATTAAATACAGACTTGTAAATACTATTGCGAATTTGTAACTCGCCGTGTTTCTCGATGAGTAATCCAACCTCCTCTAAGAACTTGATACTGCTTCTGACCTCATCATAATCTTCACCGCTTCTCTGCTTTTTCAGAACCTTTCTGTAAGTAAATAATAGCCAGAAAGGATTCTCCTTATTAGACCTTACCAATAGAGAATATACGCCGTTAAAGTGGCTCCTTATCTCCTCATCTTCGGAGTCTTTGTTAAAGTTGAGTTCTACAAGCGAGCGTATTTTCTGTGACTCTTCTCCTTTCAAAACATTGAGATTGCTCAGCGAAAGAAGCTGGCAAGTTTTCTGTGTAAGAAAGGGCTGACATTCTGTCCAAGCAAGTATTTCTCGAAGCACAGCATAGGGGTTTTCGGTCTTCAACTTAAGTCCTGGCCATCTATTTTTTACAAGTCTGGCCGTCTCTGCTTTGTCTTCTTCTAGGACCATGCTTGCACTACCCTGTTCTTCTACTAAACTATCGATCAAAAAACTATATTCTTTCTTGCTTAAACTTTGATCACATGCCCAGTCGGCTGTTCTTTGAAGCATACTGCCATATAGCAGAGCGCTCCGTTTTTTACCCTTGGATGCGATCCATGCTTTCATACCCCTATCGAAGTATGGCCTAAGCAGTTGTTCTTGTCCTTGCCAATTTTGAGTAAAGGCATCTCTTTGAGCTTTGTCATCTTCATAGACGATACTTTCGAGAATGAAACTATGTTCAGATGGTGCATGCTCAGCCATATCTATGGTCGCAATTTCTACCTGAGTATCTAGAGCGCGACCTTCTAAAAGATAGGCTTGGTCTTGGCGGCCGCTTCTTTCCCAGGCATCCAGCTTTTGATTGAAAAGAGAAAGTGCCAATGTAGCCAGAGGAGAGACAAAGTCATTTGTTGTCTCCTCTGGCTGCCATGCTTTTTTGGGGCTCTCTTGGTGAGATGGGTGATGAGAAAGAGACAATAATCGCTCTGAAGATAGCTGCTCTGAAGACAACTGCTCTGAAGACAACTGCTCTATAGAGAAATTGATAGTCTCCTGAGTTTGGCTTTTCTCTAGCGCATCTCTCATCTGAGTTTGGCTCATATCTTGAGCCAGGTTTTTCCTCGCTTTTGCAATTTCCTCCTGGCAACTTTCTATTTGCTTTTCTAGTGCGAACGTTTGGCTAGGATCGGACGCTACTGATTTTGCCAGCTCTAGGCTGGCAAGCCGGTCCTGCCAGTTGCTGAGTACTTTTTGTAACGTTTCTTCCCGTGACACTACTTGCTACTTCCGAATCCAGCTTTTGAGAGAATTCCAAACCTGATACATTTTCTTCCCAGCATCTATTTCCAATTCATAGGTAGCGATCGCAGGAATTAGAGGCAACGCAATTTTCAGCTTAGAAGCGGCTGGCTGATTTGTATTTAACTTACTTCGTAACTCATGTAGCATCGGGACCAAACTAGAAGATGACTGTGCTGGTAGCTCCTGCTCTATAGCGATCGCAGTTGTTTCTAGCTGGGTTAGATACTTTTCTGCTTCAAAATCAGTCACCGTCATTGAGTCCAAGGGATATAGCAGCCAATATTCGTCCTCATAGCGACGGATATCGGGCAGCACGCTTTTTTTAAGACGCTGCTTTAGCTCAAACCTCGCAGGGGCACTAGCATTTATGGCTAACTCCTCCTCAAACATTGCCAACTTCTCATAAAGCAGATCTAGCAGCCCTACGAGATGCTCCATCCTTGCACTATCACCCATTACAGCCTTTTCGTCAGCGAAATTGTATTCGTCTAGAACTGATAGCCAACGCTTGTTTAGCCTCAACTAGTATCCAAAAAAAGGCAGACCACCATGCCTAATTCTTCGAAAAAGGCGGCAATCCTCTCCATCTTCAGTTACTACTGATATATATCAGTCTTACGGGTACACATCATCAGTATTTGAGAACACTATTCAGTGTTATCTATCAATACGAAAATATATTAGTTGATATAGAGGATACTAATTGTGAGCAGCTTTTAGAGATTGTATGAAATGTAGATAACGGCGACAATACAGCGGAAATGCATAAAGGCAATCAGTTTACTGTGCACTAGGAGACGTTGCTTCTAGCAGACACTGCGCACTTAAGTATTAGCACTGAGTCAAAAAGCTTTTTGTAACAAAAACACTGATTTTGTTAAGGCATCTATCGTTTTTATTAAGGCATTTATCCGGACCACTGCTCTTGATAGACAATAAGTATCCCTATTGCCACGGGCCTTTTTGAAAGAGGCCTCAAGGTAGTAGTGAGTTCACTGGCGAACGTTTGTCCACAGCATTATTCTTTGTGCAGTGGATAATCATCTAAAGATGACCTTTTATCTGTGTTTTTGGTATAGAAGGCAGCTGAAAGATTAGGGTCGTCTTTGATTTGCTTTGAAGTATTCTTCCTCCTCGGTTTTTTTGCGATGGCTCCCTCTGATCAAGCTGTAAGTAGCTTTAAGAACACCGCTTTTCAAGGTCGCGATGGCCAAAAGCCGAGCGGCCCTGTTCGGCAGGGTCTATACGATCCCCAGCATGAGCACGATGCCTGTGGCGTCGGCTTTGTCGTGCAGATGAAGGGCAAAGCCTCTCACGATATCGTGCAGCAGGGCCTGACGATTCTGCTGAATCTGGACCACCGAGGCGCAGTGGGTGCTGAGCCAAATACCGGTGACGGTGCAGGGATCTTGATGCAGATGCCGCACAAATTTATGGCCAAGGTGGCTAAAGCTGAGGGGATTGAGCTGCCCGAGGCTGGTCAGTATGGTGTTGCGATGGTTTATGCGACGCCCGATGCCGAGGCACGCAGTGAAGGCCGTAAACGCTTTGAGAAAGTGACTGCTGACGCCGGGCTAGAAGTCCTAGGTTGGCGAGATGTCCCTACAAATAACGAATCGCTTGGCCCTACGGCAAAAGGGAGCGAACCCTTTATGCAACAGGCGTTTATCGGTCGTGGAAGCTTGCCCGCAGATGCAGACGAACTGGCTCTAGAGCGCAAGCTGTATTTGGTTCGTAAGCTAGGCCACCGCGCCATTGTTGATGTTGATAGCTACTGGTACGTATCGAGCGCTTCTTGCCGCACGATTGTGTACAAGGGCATGTTGATGCCTGTTCAGGTCGGGAAATACTATCTGGATCTTAGCGATCCCGACATGGAAAGTGCGCTGTCGCTGGTACATTCGCGCTTTAGTACGAATACCTTTCCTAGCTGGGAGCGGGCCCACCCCTATCGCTACATTGCGCACAATGGTGAAATCAATACCCTGCGCGGCAACATCAACTGGATGACGGCTCGCCAAAGTATGTTCGAGTCTGAACTGTTTGGAGAAGACCTTGATAAGGCTAGGCCACTGATTAATATTGATGGCAGCGACTCTACAATTTTCGATAATACGCTTGAGCTGTTAGCGCTAAGTGGTCGCTCATTGCCGCATTCATTGATGATGATGGTGCCTGAGCCTTGGTCTGGCCATGCCACGATGGACGCTGAAAAAAAGGCATTTTATGAGTACCATTCTTGCCTGATTGAGCCTTGGGATGGTCCGGCTTCTATCGCCTTTACCGATGGAACGCAGATGGGCGCGGTGCTAGACCGCAATGGTTTGCGTCCTGGCCGCTACTACGTCACCAAAGATGACCGCGTCATTATGGCGTCTGAGGCGGGTGTGTTGCCTGTTCCGCCTGAAGATGTGATTGAGAAAGGTCGCCTTGCGCCTGGCAAAATGTTTTTGGTAGATACCAAAGAAGGTCGCATCGTTCCAGACGAGGAAATCAAGCAAGAGATTTCTTCCTTGGAGCCTTACCAAAAGTGGCTAGATGAAAACCTAGTTACGCTCGATACGCTGCAAGCCCCTGCTGACGCGGTAGAGCCGACAGTTGATACTAGCCCAGCCGCTGTTACACAAAGGCAAATGGCCTTTGGCTACACCTTTGAAGAGCTACGGATGCTGCTTTCGCCTATGGGTAAAAACGGTGTAGAAGCCATTGGTGCGATGGGTACAGATACACCGCTGCCTGTGCTTTCTGACCGGCCTAAACTACTGTATAACTACTTCCATCAGCTCTTTGCACAGGTGACGAACCCACCGATTGACTCTATTCGCGAGGCGATTATCACCTCTGCAACTACGACCATCGGCTCAGAACGAAATCTGCTGGAGCCCACACCCGAAAGCTGTCGCTTGCTTCAGCTGAAAACGCCGTTCATCACAAATGCTGAGCTAGCGAAGATTAAGCACAATACTCAGTTCAAAACGGCTGTGTTGCCGATTTTGTTTGACCCAGATGAGGGTGAGGCAGGATTGAGCGGTGCGATGGAGGCGCTGTGTATGAAGGCCGATGAGGCGATCGCAGCTGGCCAAGAAATCCTCATTCTCTCTGACCGTGACATCGCTCAAAACCGAGCCCCCATCCCAGCACTTCTTGCAGTCGCAGGTGTGCATCACCACCTTATCCGTAACGGTCAGCGTACTCACGTCGGCATCGTGTTGGAATCTGGCGAACCTCGCGAAGTTCATCACTTTGCGGTGTTGTTGGGCTATGGCTGCGGGGCGATTAATCCCTACATGGCCTTTGAAACTTTCCAGCGCATGATTGATGAAAATCTGTTGCGCGATGTGGACTTCAAAGATGCTTGTAAGAACTACATCAAAGCGGCAACGAAAGGTGTGGTGAAAGTTGCTTCCAAGATTGGGATCTCTACCTTGCAAAGCTACCGGGGCGCACAGATTTTTGAGGCCATTGGTCTGAACGAATCTGTAATTGGCAAGTACTTTACCTGGACCGCATCTCGCATTCAGGGTGTGGGCTTGGATGTATTGGCGCAAGAAGCGATTCAGCGTCATCGCCATGCTTTCCCTGAACGGGTCGCTACGGGAAGCAATAATGCCGCAACGCTAGATGTAGGCGGCGAGTATCAGTGGAGAAAAGACGGCGAGGCGCATTTGCTAAGTCCGCAGAGTATCCATATTTTGCAGCAGGCAACTCGCGATGGCGATTACGAAAAGTTCAAGACTTATTCTCGCTTGGTCAACGAGCAAGGTAAGCAGTTCTTCCGGCTGCGCGATCTGTTGGAGTTTGTTCCTAGTGAGCCGATTCCAATTGATGAAGTAGAACCGATTGAAGCGATTATGAAACGCTTTAAGACGGGGGCGATGAGCTATGGGGCGATTTCGCAGGAGGCCCATGAAACCCTGGCGATCGCAATGAACCGCATCGGTGGCCGCTCCAACACAGGCGAAGGCGGTGAAGATCCCGCCCGCTACACTTGGACAAACGAGCAGGGCGACTCGAAAAACAGTGCGATCAAACAGGTTGCCTCTGGTCGCTTTGGTGGCAGCAGTCTATATCTCTCTCAAGCCAAAGAGATTCAAATCAAGATGGCTCAAGTCGCGAAGCCTGGAGAAGGCGGGCAGTTGCCAGGCCGTAAGGTTTATCCGTGGATTGCGAAAGTGCGCAACTCTACGCCGGGGGTAGGGCTTATTTCTCCACCGCCTCACCACGACATCTACTCCATTGAAGATCTCGCTGAGCTGATTCATGACCTGAAGAATGCAAATAGAGCTGCTAGAGTCAGTGTGAAACTGGTTTCTGAAGTCGGCGTAGGAACCATTGCGGCAGGCGTAGCCAAAGCTCATGCAGATGTTGTTCTTGTTTCTGGTTTTGATGGTGGCACGGGCGCGTCTCCTCAGACTTCGATTAAGCACGCTGGTTTGCCCTGGGAATTGGGACTAGCTGAAACGCATCAGACCCTGGTATTGAACAATCTGCGCAGTCGGATTGTGATTGAGACGGATGGGCAGATGAAGACAGGGAGAGATGTTGCGATCGCCACCCTCCTCGGCGCAGAAGAATTTGGCTTCAGCACCGCCCCACTGGTCACATTGGGCTGCATCATGATGCGCGGCTGCCATCTCAACACCTGTCCAGTCGGCGTCGCCACCCAAAACCCAGACCTACGCAGCAAGTTTAACGGCGACCCTGCCTACGCCGTGAACTTCATGAAATTCATCGCTCAAGAAATGCGGGAAATCATGGCCGAACTCGGCTTCCGCACTATGGACGAAATGGTAGGCCACACCGAAAAGCTCGCACCGAAAAAGGCCATCGACCACTGGAAAGCAAAAGGTATCGACCTCTCGCCTTTACTACATCAGCCAGATGTCGGTTCCGAAGTCGGCCGCTACTGCACCGAAACTCAAGACCACGGCCTCGACAAATCTCTCGACATTACTAAACTGTTGGAAATTTGTAAGCCTGCTATTGAGAAAGGAGAGAAAGTCTCTGCAACACTCCCTATTACTAACATCATCCGAGTCGTCGGTACCATCGTCGGCAACGAGATCACCAAAAAATATTGGGAAGGATTACCAGAAGACACCGTGCAGCTACACTTCCAGGGCACAGCCGGACAGAGTTTTGGTGCATTCGTGCCAAAAGGCATGACGCTGCGACTAGAAGGTGACACTAACGACTACTTCGGCAAAGGACTCAGTGGAGGCAAACTGATTGTTCATCCCCCCGAATCCTCACCGCTTGTCGCCGCCGATAACATTGTTGCGGGTAACGTTGCTCTGTATGGAGCAACTAATGGCGAAGCCTACATCAACGGTCAAGCCGGAGAGCGCTTCTGCGTTCGCAATTCTGGCGCTGAAGCGGTTGTAGAGGGCATCGGTGACCATGGCTGTGAATACATGACGGGTGGCAAAGCCGTTATTCTTGGCCGCACGGGTCGCAACTTTGCCGCAGGCATGAGCGGCGGCGTTGCCTATGTTCTCGACGAGGCAGGCGACTTCGCTAGCCGATGCAATGCAGAAATGGTCGGACTAGAGCGCATTGAAACTGTTGAAGAAGGTAAAGACCTCAAAGAGATTGTTCAGCGTCACGCGGATTACACCGGTAGCGACAAAGCAAAATCTCTCCTTGAGAACTGGGAAGCTGCTTTACCCAAGTTCGTGAGAGTGATGCCTCGCGACTACAAGCGCGTACTGCAACACAATCAGAAAGCGTTGGATTCTGGCCTTAGTAACGACGAGGCCATGTCTGCTGCCTTTGAAGAGAATGCGCGTGACCTCGCAAGAGTCAGCGGTAGCTAATCGATCTCTCTGCCACACACCAACAGCTGGTTCCCCTTCATAAGGGGAACCGCAAGGGCGGGGTCTCCGGTGTGTAACGTAATTCTCGAAGACCCCTCCGTTGGTTCCCCTTATGAAGGGAACCGAGTATTAACACTCTGGCAACCATCTTTTAACTCCTCAAAACACCACCATGGGAAAACCAACCGGCTTCATCGAACACCTGCGCGAGGCACCTACCGAAACCGCGCCCAAAGAACGCATTCGCAACTGGAATGAGTTCCACCAGCCCATGCCCGACCAAGCTCTGCAAACCCAGGGCGCTCGCTGCATGGACTGCGGCACCCCCTTCTGCCACACGGGCGAACTTATCAGCGGCATGGCCAGCGGCTGCCCTATCAACAACCTCATTCCCGAGTGGAATGACCTGATCTATCGAGGCCTCTGGCGCGAAGCGCTAGACCGCCTGCATAAAACCAACAACTTCCCTGAGTTCACGGGCCGCGTATGCCCCGCACCTTGCGAAGGCTCCTGCGTATTGGGTTTAACAAATCCACCTGTAACGATCAAGAACATCGAATATTCCATCATCGAAAAAGGATGGGAAGAAGGTTGGATTGTTCCGCGTCCCCCTGAAAAGCGCACGGGTAAAAAGGTCGCTGTTGTCGGCTCTGGCCCCGCAGGGCTTGCCGCTGCCAACCAATTAAACAAAGCGGGACACACCGTCACCGTATTTGAGCGGGCCGACCGTCCCGGTGGATTGCTCACCTACGGTATCCCCAACATGAAGCTCGACAAAAAAGACATTGTCAAGCGTCGTCTGGATGTCCTCAGAGCAGAAGGTATTACCTTTACCTGCAATACCGAAATCGGGAAAGATTTGCCTGCTGAAAAACTGTTGAATGACTATGATTCAGTCATCCTCTGTACTGGTTCCACTCGTCCAAGAGATTTGCCTATTGAAGGCAGAGAGCTGAACGGTATCAACTTCGCTATGGAGTTTTTGTCGGCTAATACTCAGGCTGTCCTCGACGGTAAAAAGGGAGACAACTATATCTCTGTAGAAGGCAAAGACGTTGTAATTATTGGTGGTGGTGACACGGGTACAGACTGCGTAGGCACCTCCATTCGCCAAAGCTGCAACAGCGTCAATCAGCTAGAGATTATGCCGAAACCACCTGAGATTCGCGCGGCGAATAATCCCTGGCCGGAATGGCCTAAAATCTATCGCCTCGACTACGGCCAAGAAGAGGCAAAAGCACTCTTTGGGGAAGATCCTCGTGGCTATGTGAGAACCGCAACAAAGTTTGAAGGTGATGCAGATGGTAATGTTGCCGCTGTGCACACGGTAGAAGTGAAGTGGGAGCGCGACGAGAACGGTCGCTTTACACCTATTCATATAGAAGGAACAGAGATTGTGATGCCTGCACAGCAGGTGCTGTTGGCAATGGGCTTTCTTGGTCCTGAGTCTCCTTTGTTGGATTCTTTAGGTTTGGAGAAGACAGCGCGCAGCAATGTGAAGGCTGAGCACGAGGAGTATACGACGAATAAGCTGGGTGTGTTTGCCGCTGGGGACTGTCGCAGAGGGCAGAGTTTGATTGTGTGGGCGATTAATGAGGGGCGCGGGGTTGCGCGGGAGTGCGATCGCTACCTCATGGGCGCAACAGAGTTGCCTTAACCGTTACAGTCTTCACAACAAAAAATCAGGTCTATCATCAGCGGGGTATGGAGAAACGCTGACACCTCTGCTAGCTATAATTCAAGGAAGTAAGTTCACACTTAGGAGTCCTTTGATGACTGCCATCATTTCGGAACGCATTCAAATTACACCAGGTACTTGTGGTGGCAAGCCTCGTATTGCGGGTCATCGGATAAAAGTTCAAGACATTGCTATCTGGTACGAAGATCAAGGCATGACACCAGACGAAATTATCTACCATTACCCTAGCATCAGCTTAGCTGACGTTCATGCGGCTCTAGCATACTACTACGATCACTTAGAGGAAATTCGTCAGCATATTCGTGAGGGAGACGAATTCGCTCGTCAGATGGCGTCTAGGACACCTTCTGTTCTTCAGGAAAAGCTGAAAGCTCGTAATGCTAAAACGCATTAAGCTTCACTTAGATGAGAATGTTAGCAACGTGATCGCAGAGGGACTACGGCGAAGAGGCGTAGAAGTTACGACTACCTCAGACGAAAGTCTTATAAGCGCCTCCGATGATGAGCAACTGGCGTCTTGCATAAATCGAAACCGCGTCATATTCACACAAGACAATGACTTTTGACGGCTTCACGGATCTGGCGTCATCCATCCAGGCATTATTTACTGCAAACAAAACAGTCGCTCTATCGGCCAAATTGTTAGTTCACTATTTCTCATCTGGGAATGTCTAGAACCTGAAGACATGGTTGGGAAGGTAGAGTTTATTTGAGCATGTCCACAGCACATTCATTGGAGCGCTATCGCCACAAATGCCGATAGCGCTCGTATTGTTGAACACCATCTTTAAGTATAAAACTTCCATTTACATACTTTCCTTTTAGCGGTGTTTTTATGACTGATACGATCAAGCTCACGATCGATTGGCGTGATGCAGATAGTGAGGTTCCTGAAGCTCATCAAGAAGCCTTTACCCAAAGAATGTTTCAGGAGCTGCGGACATCTAGCTCAATGGAGAAGGTGGAGCGATTACCCGATCCGGATGTGCCGGAGGGCGGCATGGGAGCGCACTGGCTGTGGAATGTGTTGACAGCAGAGATTCCGGGGCCTGCGCTAAGGGCAGCAGGTGAGGAGGCCTTAAATCAGCTGGCGGGTAAGCCGATTGAGTTTACGGTGGAGGTAGAGGGGAAGGAAGGTGAGTCTCGCAAGGTGACGGCGAAGAATGTGCGACCGGACAATGTTGGTAATGTGCTCGATCAGCTAGTTGAGGCGGCTAAGGAGCTGGAAGGGTAGGGCGATCACTGAGTGAACTCATCCAGAAAGTTTGAACTTTTGAGCAGTTCTACGGCGATGGGCTGAAAAGGGCGCTGAAAAGGGTTAATAATACCAGTATGAAATAGCAGTAGAGAACTTTTTGAGCGCATGGGTGACGTAGGACGAAAAATTGCGCTGCTGATTGGGGTAGGCGACTACGGTGCAGGGTTAAAGTCGCTGCAATGCCCAGTGAATGGAGTGACGGCAATGCAGACGGTGCTGCAAAATCCAGAGATTGGCGGATTTGATGAGGCGCAGGTGCTAATCAATCCGGATGTGGGTGAAATGCGGAGCCGCATCAGCACGACTTTCGCCCAGCTAAACAAAAACGACCTTGCGCTCCTATATTTCACGGGTCACGGCATTAAAGATATGATCGGTGACTTTTACCTAACGACGGCGCAGAGTGAGCTATTTGACAATAAAGCGCTCAATACTGGCACGGCGGTTGAAGCTGAGTTCGTTCAGCGTGTTATGAAAAATGCCTACGCAGAGCGCAAGGTAGTGATTTTAGACTGTTGCTTTGCAGCGGCCTTTGCCGATGGCTTTATTGGCATGGACGATAGTAGCGTTGACGTGGAAGCGCAGTTAGGAGCGCAGGACAGAAGCGATAAAGGATACTGTGTGCTGACAGCTTCGACCTCGACTCGCTATGCGTTGGAGCAAGACGGTGAAGATTTGTCGGTGTATACGCGCTACCTCGTGGAAGGGCTGAAGACGGGTGGAGCTGCGCCGGAAGGGCAGGGGTTTATTTCGCTGCGGCACTGGCATGAATATGTGAGGCTGCAGGTGAAGACGGCGGCTCCGGCGATGGAGCCTGCGATGTTTAATCGGCAGCAGGGCTATGACATTGTGATTGCGAAGGCGTTGGTGGATGCTGAGCAAAGCTATCGCAAGCAGGTACAGAAAAAGGTGAAGGCAGGTCGAGGGCGACTACGGCCATCATCTAAAGCTAACTTGGTTCAGTGGCAAATTAAGCTCGGCATTTCTGCCGAACATGCAAAAACAATTCAGGCGGAGGTGCTGAAGCCCTACCAAGAAAAGGAAAAGCATGTAAAGCATTATGCGGCGGTACTGATGGAGGAGAAGGCGTATGCTTATCCGCTGGGTAATGTGGCAGTTGCAGAACTACAGGAGCTAAAACGACTACTAAATCTGCGGGATGAAGACGTCTTGAAAACAGAAGTCCAAATCTTAGGGGGCTCACTGTTGCACGAGAAAGGCACCTCTCAATATCAACCACAACCTTCAACAACTGTACGGCAGATTCAATCAGAGTCTGCTTTATCGACTTCTGACCAAAGTTCAAATTCTACGTTTATCTTTGAAACTGTGAAGGTAAATAAACAGGGCAAGATTATTGAGAAGATTCCAGGTGAAGCAGAGTACTTCACAGAAGACCTTGGGAACAGCGTTACGCTGGATATGATACGCATCCCCAGTGGCAAGTTTTTGATGGGTGCGCCGGAAGGAGAATCAGGGGCTAGAATAAATGAGTATCCACAGCGAGAGGTAAGTATATCTGAGTTTTGGATAGGGAAGGCTACAGTGACACAGGAGCAGTGGGATACTATAGCTAATCTCGAACCAGTAGAACAGCTTATACAGAGAAAACCATCCAAATTTGGCGATTTAAAGAATCCAGTAGAACAGGTATCTTGGATAGATGCTATGGAATTTTGTCTGCGCCTATCACAGCTTTCGGGGAAAGAATACAGTCTACCTAGTGAAGCACAGTGGGAGTATGCTTGCCGTGCAGGAACAAAGACACCATTTAGCTTTGGACCAACAATATCGACAGGTTTGGCGAATTATGATGGGCAAAGCTATCAGGGAACATACGGGAGAGATCAAAATGGAATCTATCGGCAAAAAACAACAAAGATAGGGAGTTTTCCTCCCAACAGTTTTGGACTATATGATATGCATGGGAATGTCTGGGAATGGTGTCTTGAAGATCAATACGGTAAATATTACGGAGCGCCTACTGATGGAGAATTACGGAAATTTTCTGATTTGAAAAAAGTTCGTCGTGGCGGTTGCTGGAGTGATGTTGCGAAGTACTGCCGTAGCACATGTCGTAGTTTTAGTACTGCTAGCAACTGCGACTGCAAAGTTGGTTTTCGTGTGATGACGATCGCCCCAAGTACTCTTTGCTGACAGAGTATATGAATGTGAATTCATTGAGCGTGCAAAAAGAGTCTAGCCATTGCTTTGGTGATGATAGCAATGGTATCCAAAAATAACACCGAAGTTGAGCAGTTTAGTATGCCTTGCCGAACCCCTGTTCAACTTCATTTCAGACGTTTTCATCTTTAAGTATTATGACTTCAGTATATACTGTATATACAAATTCCGATGAGGTTATTATTCATGCGGACTCGTGTTTTTCAAAGTGGAAACTCACAGGCTGTTCGTATTCCGAAGGAGCTGCAATTTGAACAGCTAGATGTGGAGTACGAGATTGAGCGCGAGGGCGATCGCATCACCATCACGCCAGTAGGCCCACCCCTCACAAATGCACTAGATCTATTCGCCGCCTTCTCAGACGACTTCATGATCGAAGGGCGGCCAGAGCAAGGCACCCAGGAGCGCGAATTGCTTTGAAATATATGCTCGACACGAACATATGCATCTACATCATGAAAAAACAACCGCCTTCGGTTGCGAAGCGATTTGCTGAGTGTCGTCAGGGAGACGTTGTTATCTCGGCGATCACACTTGCAGAGCTGGAGTATGGGATTCTCGCTAGCGATGAACGAGTACGTGAGCAAAACCGTCGGGCTCTAAGCGACCTGATACAAGTCATTCCAGCTATTTCTTTTGGCCAGTCAGCAGCGCGAGCCTATGCAATCGTCAGAGCGGCTGCGCCAAACCGTAAGAAGGATGCATTAGACAAGCTAATCGCTGGTCACGCCAGAAGTTTGAATTTGACACTGGTTACAAATAACCTCAGCGACTTTCGCATGTTTCCAGATATCGCTTTAGAAAACTGGGCGGAAGAAAGCTAGTAGACTTGTAGTGACACGGTGATAAATACCCAATGGAAGTGGCAACCAATGGTTTCTCAGCTACCAAAAACCAATGCGACAGAAGTTTTCTATCCTGACAGTGACGGGCAGCCGATAGCAAGTAATACAGAGCAGTACCGCTGGATTGTCACTATTCAGCAAAATCTAGACTGGCTGCTAGAAAATTCTTTTGTCGCTGGCGATCTCTTTTGGTATCCAATTGAAGGCCGTTCCGATATTTCGGTAGCACCCGACGTGATGGTTGCACTCACCCGTCCAAAAGGGAAGCGCCTGCCTTACAAACAATGGGTCGAAGACAACATTCCACCGCAGGTAGTTTTTGAGATCCTCTCACCCAGTAACACTAGGAGAGAAATGGACTCAAAGCTGTTGTTCTTTGAGCGTCATGGTGTGGAAGAATACTACATCTACGATACCGAACGAGACGAACTCAGCGGATTTACTCGCGGTGAGCTAGGGCTGACGCCTATCGAAGATATTTACTCAGATTGGGTAAGCCCACTGTTGAATATTCGCTTTGATATGTCTGGTGATGAGCTACAGCTACTTCGACCCGATGGGACTCCATTTTCGACCTATCGCGAAGTGCTTGAGAAGGCGACATTGGCTGAGCAGAAAGTAGAACTGGCTGAACAGAAAGCACTCAAACTGGCAGAAAAGCTCAGGGAACTAGGTGTAGATCCAGATCAGCTCTAACGGATGGGAAACTATCGAAGTAGATAACTGGAAGTGGCAACAGCGAGAATAATAGAGACTATCTGGATACGGATGGCTTCGCATCAGTGGTGTAGTTATGTAGCGATCGCATCTCCAAACAAAAAGCCGTATCCCCTAGCTTCTTAAAAAACAACGCTTGCCATGGCAATCTCTTTATCCCTCTACGATTTTTTCGCTCACTTGGTCCCCGGTAGCGTGTTCTTAATCGCAATTATGTATGGGTTTCAAGAGACTTGGATGAAGTCGCCTGCTTTTACCACATTCACCACAGCTCAGCTCATTGGGCTGGGGCTTGTCGCCTACGTGCTTGGCTACCTCATCGATCCGCTAGGCAATCGCTGGTATCGATTCTTTCGGAAAAACACACCAAAGTTTGGTCTCTCCGAGGAAGCTGCTGTTGCGCTCCAGAAAAATCATCCAAACATTGTGATCAACCCACGGGCTATGAGCTGGTACGTTCTACTTGCCTACATCAAGCGGCAAAATTTGCCTATGGCTCAAGAAATTGAGCGGTTCAACGTCACTCACATCATGCTCAGAGGCATTAGCTTCAGCTTAATCAGCCTGGCAGGTGTCTGCTGCTTCAAAATATTTACCGCATCGCCAGCCTGGCCGCAGGCGCTGCTGAGCCTCGTCTGTATGGGCGCAGCTTACTTACTCATGCAAGAAGCCATCAAATTTCGTATTTGGTTTTATCAGTCTATCTATCAGTCGGTTATTGCGTTGGAACTCAAACCTGAGCAGTTGCCAGTGGGCTATCGAAAATGACA
>JBHJIY010000002.1:0-91058 GCA_050042985.1 Phormidesmis sp.
ATTTATTGCCGATGCGTTTACTTGCAGCGCTGCCCACGGTCTATCGTTACAGAAAATCTCTAGTATTTTTCTTGATAACAACAAGTATTGTAAGTACAGCTTTCGTCAATCACTACAGGTGAAATAATCTCTATTCCTGATGATTTTGAGAGATTAAACTTGTAAGAAAAACGGGTGAAACGGTGACTACTCTTGTGAGAGTTTTGCACTTCACTCTGCATCATCTGTCAAAAACTCAGTCACGATAGCGACCGTACTACTCAGCTGTTGCTCAATACGGCCTGGAAACAGCCTTTCTACTATCAATTGTGCCTGCCGAGCCGAGCCCTGCCGAATCATAGTGCGCTGCGATCACAATGGTTTTATCTTGCGTTCCCTTTTTCTCAGCGATATAGTTCTGTGACTGACCCCCCGAGCCGTACACCGTGTCACCGTATTCAAAAGATTGAAAAACAACCTCGTAGCCAAGTGATTCCAGCTTGCTTTTAATCCACCTTCCGGCTCGTCGCTCACCCCGCGAGCCCGCTTCTCTCGGGCCAAGCCCCACGTTTTTATCTGTGAGTTCGATTAAGTAGCGAATAGCTGGTTCATCGCTCTGAATGGAGACTGCGGGCGACAGCTGGCTGTTATGAGTGCGATCGCAATAACAAAACCGCCCAGCTTCGCTCTATGCCTAGCAGCGTCTATTTCTGACTATCCAACCGTAGTTCTCATCAGCGGCTCGATTTGCGACTCAGCAACTACTAAAACTGCGATTGTTTCACCCACTGCATTAAATACTTCCAGGCTGTATCCATCTTCCCCTTCGGCAACGGGGTGGTGATCTACAACTGTTGCTACATCATTTCGATGCAGCTGATGTTGTGGAAAGTCTTCCCGCAGGGATACCCGTGTAAATAGCTCAAAGCTCATGCTTTTGCCTCTTTGTCTGGATAAAGTGTAATGAACTTTGTCGCCTTCGTTTCGTACTCAATCATCCAAAGTGTAACTACGGCTAATTCGATTTGCCTGGAGTGTATCCTGCTTGCCCTAGAAATTTTGATCTATTGTCTATATCCTGCTAAACCGTTGAGTACGTTGTCAGCTTGGCTTCTGAAATTACCGCATCGTGAGGTAGTTTCATGTCCCTATTGCTTCATTAATTCTAGGGAGAGCAGCTATCAACTTTCGACCGCTATTAAACCTATTACGTAAAAGTGATTTTCATGATGATGTCACGTCGGGGACCAAGATCCGATTCAATAACGACCCGAATAATACCAAACCCGCCTGGGCCAGGTTCTTCCAACCGATAAAACCGAGTAACTTCTCCTCGCTGTGTCCGATAGTTCGTTACGCCGGTTTGGGTCGGCGCACTGCCAGGAACAGCATCACCTTCCCAGGTTCCCCAGTCCTCGAACTGCACTCTCGTAGGAATGATAACTTTGCTTATATCGCTGGGAGACAAGCTGTTGTCGTTCAAGATTTGAACTGCGCCATACAGCCCGACTGTAGTAGAACCAGAAAATGCGGATCGAATCGGCTCACCTCTGACTGTTTGAGCAGTCGCAAAACCAGCATTGGGACCCAGTATTTCTTGCTTTTGTCTGCCCCACAAAATACCAGGATTCAATCCTAAGTCCGTCTGTCCAAAAGGAGTTTTGCCTTGTGTGAAGTTACGGCGAATGAACTCAGCTTCAGTGCGTTCGACTGTTGATGCAATCGCTGGTCCTACTCGTGGGAGTGTATTACCGATTGATTGAACATCTGTGAAACTCAACACATTATCAAAAATGTTTCCAGAGGTAGCCTGACGCAGATTAAACTCCAAATTATGAGCTTCTACTGGTCTTGGAAAGAAAAAATTAGAAGTAGTTGCAAAAGATGCACTACCTAATAGAACGTTGCGAGTAAACTTGCGGCGACTCAGCGTCATTATTCAGCTCTGTTTTTAAAGATTGTTGACTATCGAAAGATATCAAGGAGGCTGTCTATCTCTCGAATGGAATCTCCAATTGAGCGAATAGACTCTCCTAAACTGCCAGAGTTGTTTGGTTGTTGTTGAGGTGAATTCGTAGCGCGACGGGAACTGTCGGTCGGTTGAGTTGGTTGAGTAGAGGTTGGAGTATTGTCTGTATTGGTAGGGGTAGTCTGTACTGTTTCTGATGGGTAATTGTATGAGGAGCCAGTACTTGGATTGAATTCAAGCTCGGCTCTTGCAAAGTAGACCTTCTGACTAGCACTAGAACTGTTGTAATGGTTACAACCTTCTAAGCAATCCACCTCTATCGAAATACTTCTAGCACTGTCGACCTCAACAAACCAAACTCGTGACGTTTGTCTGGGTGATAGAATCTCAGTGCCCCACTGCTGCCCATCTACATACGCTGTTACAGAAGCTCTAGTATCGCTATCAGCTCTATCTGAGAGACCGAATTGCAATCTGACGTGGCTAGGATAATCTGCGCCGGGAGTAGAACTTGCTAAGTTGCAAGTCAAATATCCTGACTTGCCGCTGTAATGACTGGTTATATAAAAGGTTGGATTAAAGATCTCTCTGCCAATGGAAACAGTCGGTGCCTGCTCAAATGTCTGTACGTAAATTGAGGTGCATTCCCTTGAAAGCAATCCAGCTGCTGAAGTTTGATCTGGACGCTGAGCTTTCGCCGAGCTTGCGTTGATAGCGCCGGACAATACACCAATTACGGCAGACAATAAAATTGCTTTTCGGGTTAGTTGCATATGTACACCTTCTTGGACTTACGCTACTAAGTCTTGAAACCTTCTTTCTGATTCTATGCTGCTGAAATACTGATCTATATCTTTTTTCGCTAATTCTTTATACCTTTTAGGATTTATTGCGATAGCCTTCTCAAGGGTTTCGAGTGCTTTTTGAACATTTTCTATCCGTCCATATACGCAGGCTTGATTATAAAATGCTTGCGATAACTCCGGATTCAACTCGCTTGCTTTCTGCCAATCCGCAAGTGCAGAGCCATACTGCTCTAGATAGTAAGAAGCATTGCCTCTATTGTATAGAGTTTGCCAGTCATCAGGATTTATCTTAATTGCTGCACTATATGCCGCAACAGCTTTCGAATATTCTCGCTGCCGTCCGTAAGCGATCCCCATCGCATCCCAAGCTTTGTATTTATCTGGTTTCAGCTCAACAGCTTTCCGATAGCTATCAATTGCTTCCTTGTCTTTTTTTATACTAAAGAGCGAAATTCCTAGATTATGCCAGGCTTCATGAAAATTTGGCTTTATGTCACAGGTCAGCTTTCTATAAGCCACAATTGCTTCGTCTTTGTATCCCAGATCATCTAAAGCATTGGCAAAGCTAAACAGCGAGCTGCTCATTTTTGCTGGATACTGCTCAGACAAATTCAATGCTAAATCTAGAAGCTTGGGTATGTGATCGCCGATAGATACTTTTCGTTTTCTCGCTTCAATTTGACCGTCCCGTGGTTCTAAGATATTTTCTGATTGGATCAGCATTTTCAAAATGGAACGCATTTTTTGCTGTCGCCACCATTGAGCTACACCAGTTGTGCTAGATAACATTGATGCGGTTGGCACAACTACGAAACTCTCAAGTGCTATGTTGGCCACCTGCAAAAGCTCAACGGCATCATAAATATGTTTTGCAAGAGGGTATTGTTTAACGATTCTGCGGTACCTCCCATGCCAAGTTCTGCTTTGAGTTTCGAGAAAAGTATCAGCTGAAAGACTTTTCCCACGACCCAAAATATTTTGAATATTATCGATAATATTGTTAAACGTATTATCGTTTCGCTGAGCAATTAGACGATAGTCCTCTGGTTTACTCGTAATGCCTATGAGAGGAACTAACTTATCCAACAGCTGCACAATTGCTTGATCTTCTGGCTCTGGCAGCTCATACTGCTGAAAGCTTCGCCAAAGCTGAGGAAATTTGTTGATTTCTAGTTTCTCCCAACTGCTAGGACGATCAGGGCTATCTGAGAGCGTTTCGTTTCGAGTAATAGCGACAACACGAATTTGATCTGCATCGCACTCATCTTCAAAGTACTGCAAGAATTGCAACAGTCGATCTTGAAAGGGTATTTTGAGCGGAAACGATGGGTTCTCTGCACCTGGTGAAAACTCCCTTGTACGGCCTCTGTATGTCACTCGATGAAGATTATCCATAAAGAATAACAGCTTCTGACGACCGCAAACATTATGTGGAAAACTGACTGGTATATCGAGCCATTCTCCCTCCTTATATTTGAGAATCGTCCAACCTCTATTGTTGAGAAACTTAGCAAGTTCCGCAGCTTCTCTTGTTTTACCTATGCCAGCGCTTCCCTTTAGTAGAAGTCGTCCTGTTTCTTCAAGAGCATCTTCTAATTCATCTGTAATATTGCAATTGCTGCAACGCGATTGATATGGAATTCGGAAATCTGCCAAAGGGTTATTGTGACCATAGTTTCCAGTTTGAGTATCTTGAAAGAGCCTAGGCAGAACGTCATTTCTATATGGCTTTATCACCTCAAATGGGAAACTATCACTACTGGAAGCAAGAAGTCGCTGCCGTCGTCGAGTTCTATAGCTCCAAATCCATTTACTTGCTGTACTGCCAGCCGTGCCGATACCTTTCAGTATTTGCCAGTTGGTCTGTATGAGTTGCCAGAGTGCTTGCAGAGCCGGTAAATTCATGCACTATCAACTTCCCTTCGATGAACGTTGTGGATACAGCTTTCAATCAGAACCACTTGCAAAGTAGACATTATGCCATGAGTAGGAAGATGCTAATACACGGGTTCAACTCGAACTATCGAATCAGTTTGCTCAAAAGGTTTCTCTGAAGTTGAAGGAGCTTTAAGTATCAGCCTACCCGATGAAAAATTACGTTCATCTCATTTTACGCAGTAAGCTATGTTTCTAGCTCTGTAGCTTGAAACGAAGACGATCGCTAGATTAAAGAAGAACTATTTTGTGCTCAAACTTAGAGCGCAGAAGCCTTACCCTTCCTTATATTTGCCTGTCTGATTCCGGTTGCTCGGCTCAGTACTCGCGCCGTCTTGCTACGGGCACTGCTGATATAGGTAAAGAATACTGGCACTACTACTAGCGTGAGCAATGTTGCTGTAGAGAAACCGCCGATGACTGCGAGCGCCATAGGACTCCTCGTCTCTCCACCAGCTCCCCACTCCATCGCAATGGGCACCATCCCCGCCATTGTGGAGATAGACGTCATCAAAATTGGCCTTAGTCGGGTCATGCCAGCTTCTATTACAGCCTGCCTTTGTGACTTGCCTTCCTTCATTGCTAGTAGGGCGTAGTCCACCAGCAGAATCGAGTTTTTGGTCACTAGGCCAATCAACAGCACAATGCCGATGAGTGCAAACAGTCCCAAAGGCTTTTGAGCAATCAATAGACCCATGAGCGCGCCGCCAATACATAGTGGCAAGGCCACCATGACTGCGAAGGGATACAGGAAGTCGTTGTACAGCAGTACCAGCACGGCGTAAATCATTAGAACCGCTGTGCCTAGGGCAATGCCGAATCGGCTGAAAATCTCTTTTTGGATTTCAGCATCGCCTGTGGGCTGCTCTCTTACGCCATCTGGCAAGTTAGTAAATGCTGGCAATGATTGCACCGCTTCTACGGCTGGGCCAAGCTCAATGCCCTGAAGGTTTGCACCCACGGTGACTTGGCGTGAGCGATCGAAGCGGTCTATTTGCGCCGGGCCACTGCCAAACTCGATATCGGCGACGGCAACGAGGGGGACGAGTGCGCCGCTTTGGCTGGGCACCTGGAGATTTTCTAGGGTGCTGATGTCGTCTGTGGAGTTGGGGTCGAGGCGTACGCGGATAGGAATTTGGCGATCGCCTGCGTCAAAGTCTGCCAGGTTTGATTCGGCGTCGCCAATGGTGGCGAGTGAGGCAGTACGGGCGATGTTGCTCACCGAAACGCCCAAATCTCCAGCGCGAACTGGATCGGGTTTGATCAGAATTTCGGGCTGAACTAAAGCAGCCGTTGAGCTGACATCTACTAGACCAGAGACCTGGCGCATTTGCTGCGTTAGGGTTTGCGCAGCCTGGGTCAAAAGGTCTGGGTCTTCACCGGTGAGAACAATCTCTAAGGCTTTGCCGCCGCCACCCGCGCCCTGGGCTTGAAAGTTGATGCGCGCGCCTGGAATGGTTTGGAATACGCCGCGCATGTTTTCTTCAAACTCACTGCGGTGTACTCTCTCGTTTTTAGGCTTTAGCTGAACATAGCCACTGGCGTCACCCGGCGACTGAGAGATAAAGATACTCTCGGTGGCTTCATTTGCTAAGACTGTTTGAGTGACTTGGCCGGTGAGCTGTTCTGTTTTTTCCAATGTGCTGCCAGGGGGTAGCTCCATAGAAATGGTTGCTAAGTCGGTATTGCCAGAGTCAAACAGTGCGGTGGGTATGTAGGGAACTAGGGAGAGACTGCCGATAAAGAACAACAGCGCTAGGCCAATTGTTACGAGGCGATGAGAGAGTGCGCCGTTTAGTAGCTTGTGATAGGGCACTAGTGCTTTTGGCACGTGCAGTCCATCGGCAGCAAGCACGGTATTACTGTTGTTTTCTGGTGGCTTAGGCTGAAGTAGGTAAGCGGCCATCATGGGTGTTACCAGGCGAGCCACTAGGGTAGAAAACATAGTGGCGACTGCGACCGTGACACCAAAGGGCTGGAAAAACTGCCCAGGCACGCCGCCCATAAAGGCTACGGGAATAAATACCGCGACCACAGTGGCTGTGGTGGTGATCACAGCTAAGCCTACTTCAGCCGTGGAGTCTAGGCAGGCCTGAATCGGCGTTTTGCCCATACGGATATGCCGCTCGGCGTTCTCGATTTCTACAATGGCGTCGTCTACTAGGTTGCCAACTGCGAGGGTGAGGGCCAGTAGCGACATGCTGTTGAGCGTGTAGCCGAGAGATTTGATAACGAGGAACGTTGGAATGATAGAGAGGGGTAGGGCCGTGGCGGTGATGAGGGTACTGCGCCAGTCGCGGAGGAATACGCCAACGACGACCACTGCCAAGATGCATCCGAGTATCAGTGCGTCGATAGAGGCCTGGTAGGAGTCTCTGATTTCGGTAGCGCGGGTGAAAATGAGCTGAAAGGAGATGTCGTCGGGGAGGGTTGCTTCTAGGTCTGCGATCGCCTCTTTAATCCCTTCTTCCACGCTCACGACCACGCTGCCGTTGCTACGATAGGCCTCAAAGCCCACTACCGAGCTACCGTTGAGCGTTGCCGACTGACGAATCTCGGCAAAGTCGTCTTCTACCGTGCCCAGGCTATTGAGCGGCACCGTGTTGCCGCCGGGTAATACCACTCGAAAGTTTTGCAAATTTTCTACGGTTTTAGCACTGCCCAGCGTGCGAATGCCCTGCTCCAGGCTAGAAACATCGCTACGCCCGCCTGGCAAGTTGATATTGAACTGGCGGATTTGGTCGTTGACCTGAGAGGCTGTGATGCCTAATGCGTTTAGCTGGTTAGGATCTAAATCGACTCGAATTTCTCTATCGACACCGCCTACACGCGTAATTTGAGAAACGCCTTTGACCGACAGCAGTCGGCGGCTAATGGTGCGATCTACGAGGTCGCTGAGTTCTTCTACAGAGCGTTCTTCAGAAGCTACGGTGTAAATGACCGTTGCGCCGCCGGAGAAATCAAGCTTGCGCACCATTGGGTCTAGCGCGTCTTGCGGTAGGTCTTGGCGAATGCGAGTGATGGCGTCGCGCACTTCATTGGTGACTTCTTCGGTATCGACGCCTAGCTCAAAGGAGATGACCGTGCGAGAGTTGCCGTCGCCGACTGTAGAGGTGAGCTCTTCGATGTTGCCAAGGCCAGCAACGGCGTCTTCCACCTTTTTGGTGATTTGGGTTTCCATCTCTTCGGGGCCTGCACCTGTTTGCTGTACTTCTACGAGTACAGCAGGCACGTCAATGTTGGGATTGGCGTCGATGCCGAGCTGGCCAAAGGAGACAAAGCCCGCAATGGTGAGTACTAGAAACAGAACAATTGTGGGGACCGGGCGTTTGATGGAGAAAGCGGAGATGTTGAACATGATTATGCACCTGCTCCTGGCTCAACAACATCTACGATGTCGCCGTTTTGTAGGTAGCTTGCGCCTTCTACCACAATGGGTGTGTTGGCCTGTAGCCCGTTGACGATTTCGATTTTGGCGGGTTCGTCTGCAGTGGCGGGAATGCGATCGCCCACATCTACTGGCATCGCCTTTACCGTACTCTTGGTCGCTTCTCCTGTGGGGGCAACCAGCGCATACACCACAAAGCCCCCATTAGGCTGGGGCAGTGCTGCTTCTGCGGGAATGACCACGCCCTGACGAGAGCCAGTGACGATGGCGGCTTGCAAGAACATGCCGGGGCGAATGCGATCGCTGCCTGGCAGACCTACTTTCACCGTGGCCTGCCGCGTCTGCGCATCCACTGTCGGATCAATCGACTGCACAGTTCCCTCTAGCTGAAGATCTGCGTCTGAGCTAGAGCGAATTTGTACCGTCGTGCCTATATTAATCTGAGCTAACTGCGCCTGCGGTAGCTTCACCGCTAGCTCTAGCTGGTCACCGCTGATGAGTTGGAACAGCGGTGTACCCGTAGAAGCGGTGTCACCTACCGTGGCATCTTTTTCGGCAATCACGCCGTTGCTGGGTGCGAGTACCCGCGTTTGGTCTAGCTGCGTGCTCAGCCGAGCAATTTCTGCTTGAGCGCTGCGCACGGTTGCTTCTGCGCTGTCGATACCCGCATAGGCGGCCTCTACGGTTTGCTTTTCTGTGGTTACCTCTGTGCGGCGACTGGTGAGCGCTTCTGCGCTGATGGCTCCCTGGTCGAACAAACTGTTGTAGCGTTCAAAGTTCTCTTGAGCCTCAGCAAGAGAGGCTTCGTCCTGTGCTGCTTGGGCTCTTGCCTGCGCAACTTGGGCTTGGGCGGCGTTGGCTTGGGCCTCGGCCTGGGCGATTTGGCTGCGGAGTACGGCGTCGTCTAGCACGGCTAATACTTGGCCAGCGGAAACGCGATCGCCTTCTCGCACGTTTACCGATTGAATTTGTAATCCGCTAGCCCGAGGCGCAACAGACAGCAGATCAAAGGCTTCTACCGTGCCATTGGTCGTAATTGTTTGGCGAATGGGGGCTTCCTCAGCGCGAGCGGTCGTGACAGTCGCACTAGCCACCGCCTCTACAGCGTTACCCTCGGTAACAGGGGTAGCCCCTCGCATCGAACCGGTCTTTGTGCCGATAAAGGCCAATCCCAATCCCAGCACTAGCCCAATGAGTAAGCCTCTAGAGCCGCCCAGCCAGGTTTGCCGAGTGCCTCCGAGCGCTGGCTTTTCGGCTTGCTTATCATCTAGAAAGTCACCGGCTGTAGCATCTGTAGACATATTCGATGAACGCTCACTCGATGACAGCCTGAGTTCATCGCTATTTTCGATATTTTGATAGGTCACTGGTTTGTTTGCTGCTGGTGTTTGCTAGCTGCTGAGAGTGGCAAGGGCTAAATATAAAACTTTTATAGAATTTTTATATTTACAAAAGTTTAACATTCCCATTGTCACGCAGCTTCTCACTTTCGTGTGAGTTTGCTTAGCCAGCTGCAAAACAGACACACGCTATCTACAGGTGTTTTGCACTATTTATACAAAGTGCTGCTACTCTATTGTCCAAACCATTTATCAAGTTGTGTCTGTATAGGTATAGATATCTGTATGGCTACAGTTCACACCACTCACATAATCTACACCTTAGTATCAGCGGGCCAAGCCTAAGCAAACATGGAAACCAAATCCTGGTGGAAAAAGCTAAAGAACAATCCGTTAGCCCGATTTGGGGCCACTGTGCTGTTTATCCTCTATGTCGGTGTCATTTTTGCAGACTTTGTAGCGCCCTATAATCCAATTGCCTCACAGCCTAACGGGTCTCTGCTGCCGCCTACTCGTGTCTACCTACGCAATCAGGGAACGGGAAAATTCATTGGTCCTCATGTGTATCCCACTATCCTGGGCCCTGTTGATATTGAAACCGGCAATCGTCAGGCAGAAATCGATTTGGATAGGCCTGCACCGCTCAGGCTGTTCGTCAAAGGCGATGAGTATCGACTGTTCGAGCTGACCGTTCCTTACCTCACAGAGTTTTCTCTGGGAGAAGCAGTGGCGATGGAGGTGGATGAGTTCAATATCTTTAAGGGCATTCCTTTGAGCCGGCACTTGTTTGGCCCTGTTGGTGCAGCCACGCCTGAGCCATTAGATGCGGATGTGGAAGCTCCAGCAGGTGCGGATTCTATTCCGGCTGAGAGTGATATTGTGGTGGCGGTTCCAGAGACGGCAGAGGGCGCGGGCGAACTCACAGCGGTGCAAACCACGCCTGCCTACTTCAATCTATTTGGTACCGATAATGCGGCCAGAGATATCTTTAGTCGCCTAGCTTTTGGCGGACGGATTAGCCTTAGCAGCGGCATTTTGGGTGCGATTATTTCCTTTCCTATTGGCCTGCTGGTAGGCGGCATTTCTGGCTACTTTGGCGGAATTGTGGATGCTGTGCTGATGAGAGTCGTCGAAGTGATTATGACGATTCCGTTCTTTTACCTGTTGGTGACGATTACGGCGGTGCTGCCCGCTCAGCTGGGCTCTCGGCGCTTTTATTTGATTGTGTTTATTACATCGTTTATTGGCTGGGCTGGGCTAGCGCGCATTATTCGCGGTGAGGTGCTGTCGCTGAAGCAGCGTACGTTTGTGCAGGCGTCGAAATCTATGGGCGGGCGATCGCTCCACATCATCACCCGTCACGTTTTGCCGCAAACTGCGACCTATGTGATTATCGCGGCCACCCTATCGATTCCGAGCTACATCGTGGCCGAAGCCGTATTGAGCTTACTCGGCCTCGGCATTCAGGAGCCCGATCCTTCCTGGGGGAATATGCTCTCAGCGGGGACCAATGCCTCTGTGCTGGTGCTCAACCCTTGGGTTGTGTGGCCACCTGCCGCGTTGATTATGATCACAATTTTGTGCTTCAACTTGGTGGGTGACGGCCTGCGTGATGCCTTGGACCCAAGGAGTTTGGAGGAGCAGTAAAGCTTTGTTAGAGGTCTCCACTCAGCTCCTGGTGTACGCTTGTCCCGATCTGAATTGCTTCATTGAGTAAGCGGCTATACTCCCCGGCTTCATCGCTCACTTGGAGCAACTGTAGCGTTGCTAGGTTCCGTTCAATGCTGGAGAACATCTCCTGCCGGCGAGCGATGAATTGCTGGTGTCGCCGCATGACTTTTTCGGTCATGAGGCCGCAGACTAAGCTTTCGCGAGTGAGGTGTAGGGCTTCTAATACCTCTTCTCTATTATCTAGGTTTAGTCGGCTGCTCTTGGCTGCGCCTAGCTCTTCGAGGATTTCGACGGCAGAGACTGTTTCGTTGAAGCGATCAATGTCGTCGAGTAGGTGGCTGAGCGTGATGAGGCGTTTGCCTTCGCGCCAGCGGTAGCAGGTCCAGGTGAGGGTGAGTGCGATCGCTAACAGCACTCCAAATGGCATCCAAATCCACACCGTTTGCGTGCTGTTGTCACTCGCTGCGCGGGCTACCAGCAGCGTTACGGGCAAGCAAAAGATGCAGGCTACTCCTAGCGATAGCAGCTGCTCGGTGATGAAAGATAGTCGCACAGCTGGGGCAAAGGCCGTTTGACGATAAGCCCACCCCATGGTGACATCGCCAATATCGAGGCCGGTGAGCTGGTCTAGCTCGCGGGCGGTGATTCTTACGTTATCTAAATTCGTCATCAGAATCCCATCAGCGTGCGAATTGAGCGAAATACCTGGGAGTAAAAGTTCCCTTCAATCTCTGGGCGAAAGAGTTCAAAGAGTCGCTGGTCTGCACCGACAAACGGGCGCAGGGTCCAGCCTAGCTGCGAACCAACTAGACCGTACAGTACTACCCAGCTTTGTAGTAGTTTGAGTCGGAGCTTGGTTTCAAAGCCATTTGGCCCGGCCATATCGACCATGCCTTTGTAAAAGAGCCGCACACCGATGCAGCCGGTAAGGCTCATCACTAATACGTTTAGCAGTAGGAAGAAGTTGTAGTCGCGAATGGAGATGAGAAAGAACAGAACAACCGGTGCAAAGCTGAATAGCAGGACGCTAATCACCGAGACGGAGGTGAGTGCCATGGTGACGTACTGCTTAAAGTTCAGCTTGGAGCCGAATAAGATATCGAAGAAGTAGAGGGTGGGCACACAAATCAGCAGGGTGAGGAGATAAAGCGCCGGGAGCTTGATGGCTGAAGAGATAATTTGCAAGCCGCCGCCGTAGGCACCGACGATGCCGCCATAGATGGCGAAGAAGCAGCTGCTAGCGAGCAGCAGGGAGGAGATTTTGCGGTTGAGTTTGGTTTCGCTGCGGACTTCGTCTAGGAAGAGTTTGCGATCGCGCAGTAGCCGAATCAACACCGTAAAGTGGTTGAGACTACCTTTTTTACTTCTGGGTTTCAGCGTGTCTTGGTTCATGACGAGTCAGTTTTTTATTGTGTTGTGTAATCTGTTGCGTGACTGGCTGTGTAATTGATAGATGCAATAAGTTTTGTTGTTCTTTTCCGGACCCTTTTGTTTACGCAGCTACAGCGGCAAATGAGAGCATTCCGCAAACGTGCGAACTATGAGCCCATAATCGCTCACATAATTGCGCCCATCATCGTGCTCAGAGCGCGGATAATTCCGCTGTAAAAGTTGCTGTTGACCTCAGAGCGAAATGCTTCCATGATGGCACCGTAGCAGGCGAAGCAAAAGCTGCTAGAGAGCAAAAGAGAGACAATTTTAGAGTCGAGCTTAATCTGTTTTTGGATATCGACTAAAACCTGTTTGCGATCGCGCAGTAGCTGGATCAAAATGGCGAAGTGGTTCATGCTTGGTAGGCGTGAAATGGTGTAGCCGTGTTGGCTATGTCTAGCTTGCCTTGGAAAAATGCGATCGCCGTCTGATACTCGTCTGAAAAAGTCGGACAAAAAAGTCGGGTAAGTCGTCAGGCCCAAAAAGTTGGACGATCTCTTAACCTATATCAGCCCCGCCTGCACGGTAAGCTATAGCCAACGGGAACCTTTGCTAGTCACCAGCCCATGTCAACGACCAACACACCGCTAAAGCTCAATACCGACCTTGGCTCCAATGCTGCGCCAGCACCTCAGGAACCCCCCCTTACTTTTGACAGTACAAAGCCGCCCCAGCAATCCCTGATCGATGCTTGCGTTCACTGTGGCTTTTGCCTGCCTACCTGCCCTAGCTACCGAGTTATTGGTAAAGAAAACGACTCCCCTCGGGGTCGCATTTACCTTATGGACGCGATTAACAAAGGCGAAGCACCGCTTTCCCCCACTTCTATTAGTCACTTCGATAGCTGCCTTGGTTGCCTAGCGTGTACTACCGCCTGCCCTTCCGGTGTTAAGTACGACGAACTCATTGCCAGCGTTCGCCCTCAAATCCAGCGAAACTATCGCCGTCCTTGGCCACAAAACGTCCTTCGTCAGCTAATATTTTCTCTCTTTCCCTATCCAGATCGCATTCGTCTGCTGCTAACACCGCTGGCGTTGTACCAAAAACTAGGAATATCGAAGCTAGTGCAGTCTACTGGTCTGCTGAAGCGAGTTTCGCCTAATTTAGCCGCTATGGAGAGTTTGCTCCCTGCTGTGACCACTAGCTGCTTTACCAACAACTTGCCAGAGCTTATCCCTGCGCAGGGTGAGAAGCGCTACCGCGTCGGCATGATTTTAGGCTGCGTTCAGCGGGTCTTTTTTTCAGGCGTTAATGAAGCAACGGCCTGCGTGCTCAGTGCTAACGGCTGTGAGATTGTGGTGCCGCGATCGCAGGGCTGTTGTTCAGCATTGCCAGAGCACCAGGGAGAAACCGCGCAGGCGCAGGCGCTCGCTCGACAAATGATCGATAGCTTTGAAGGGACAGATGTTGACTACATCATTATCAACGCTGCTGGCTGTGGCCATACCCTCAAGGAGTACGGCCATATTCTGGCCGACGATCCTGACTATGTGTACAGGGCAAAAGACTTTGCTGAAAAGGTAAGAGACGTACAAGAGTTTTTGGCAGATGTGGGCCTTACTGCCGAACTGCACCCGCTACAGACAGAACCACTCGTCACCGTTTACCAGGACGCTTGTCACTTACTGCATGGCCAAAAAATTAGCCGTCAGCCCCGTCAGCTGCTTACACAAATTCCAGGGGTAACCCTGCGCGAGCCGATAGATGCTGCGCTTTGCTGCGGTAGTGCAGGCATATACAACATGCTACAGCCAGAGATTGCAGAAGAGCTGGGGCAAATGAAAGCGACTAATTTAGTCAATACAGGGGCAACGTTAATTGCTTCTGCGAATCCTGGCTGCTCACTGCAGATTCAGCAAGCGCTAGAAAAACGGGGTCAGACCGTAATGCTAAAGCATCCTATGCAGCTTTTAGACCTTTCTATTCGGAATGAACGACTCTCGAAATGAACTGAATAATCACCACAGTATAAAAACTACACTGCCCCAGCCATCGCAACGGGTTTGGTGTTTGCTAATTGCTTATCTATGGGCTTACCTATCGGTAGCTCAATCGCAAAGACCGTTCCCTCATCGGCAACAGATTGGCATGTTAGCTTACCTTCATGTCGCTCGGTGATAATTTTGTAGCTAATGGAGAGCCCCATGCCGGTGCCTTTGCCGACGTCTTTGGTGGTGTAAAAGGGTTCAAAAATGCGCGCCTGAACAGTGGCTGGCATGCCGATGCTGTTGTCTGCGATCGCAATCCTAACCTGATGCTCATCTACCTGCTCAGTCGTAATCGTAATCGTAGGCTTGCTCCCACCATTCGCCGCCCCAACGCCGTGCTCCTCTAGTGCATCAATTGCATTTGCCAGTACATTCATCACGACCTGATTTAGCTGCCCAGGGAAGCACGCTACCAAAGGCAAGTCGCCATAGCGCTTCACGACTTCAATATTTGGGTGGATCTCATTGGCTTTCAACCGATGGGCTAAAATCAGCAGCGTGCTATTAATACCCTCATGAATATCTGCCGTCTTTCCGTCCGATTCATCTAGCCTGGAAAAATTACGCAGCGAGAGCACAATCTCCTTAATGCGCTCAGTACCCATCCGCATTGACTTCAGCAGCTTCGTCATATCCTCTGTCAAAAACTCGATATCGACGTCTTCTAGTTTTTCTTCCACAACCGGTGTTGGCTGAGTGTGCTGGCGAAAGAGCGCGATGACTTCTAAGAGATCTTGTACGTAGGCATCTGCATGCTTTTGGTTGCCGTGAATGAAGTTCACGGGGTTGTGTATTTCGTGGGCGATGCCCGCCACTAGCTGACCCAGGCTAGACATCTTTTCGGCCTGAACTAGCTGAGACTGAGCTTCGTTTAAGGCCTCTACAGTCTGTTGCAGGTTTTCATTTTTCTCGTTGAGTTCTTGGGTTCTGGTCTGTACCGTAAACTCAAGCGTTTGGTTGTAATGTTCTAGCTGCTGCTGATTGCGCTGCTGTGCTTGAAGTAGCTGCTTTACCTGACTAATCAGCGCGTTGAGCGATTCGGCCACGGTGCCAACCTCATCGCTGGTGGTAACCGGTGCTTGTAACTCGAAGTTCGACTCTTTGGTGACCTGCTGGGCGACTTGGCTTACCGCACTTAGCGGACGGGTGATGGCCCAGCTGTTGTAGAGCGCAAATGCGATCGCTGCAATTAAAGAAACAGCCAGGCTCGCTTGAATAATGACTGACTGTAGTTCTGTTGCCTGCTCAAGCGCGCGGCCAGAGGCAATGACGTCTTCTTGAGTTTCTGCAACCAGTTCTTCTAATGATAAAGAACAGCTTTCTAGCTGAAGCATTGTCTGGCTGCCCAAAAAATCTAGCAGCTTCGTTTGAGCATAGCGATCGCTCGTGGTTTGGCTGAGTGCGCCTTCTGGTGCAATTACCGTTAACCAGTCCAACAGCTGAAGCAGCTCATTTTCATACTGTTCGCCAATGGCCTGACAGGGCGTCCAGAATGTTTCAAATCTGGAAGTGCTGATACTTTGAGCTGATGCCATTTGAGGTGAGTCGGCTTTAAAATCGGAGACAGGCAGAGCGTCCAACCGATCTTGAAGCTGGCGCGCTCTGTTCAATAAGTGGTAGCCGTAGTCATTTAGCAGTTCGGGCCTTCTGATATAGGCCGAAATGACACTCTTACTCTCCAAAAAGGCCTTTTGCAGATCGCCTAGCTGCGCGGCTTTGTCGTATGCGTTGTTTAGCTGTATTTGGGCGGGCTGTTTTACCCACTGATTGGCAATCACTTGTCCTAGCTGAATGCCGCAGGCTGCGAGGCCGAGCGTTGTCACATATCCTAAGGCTAATCTGCGTGTGATGCTAGGTTTGCTGACTCTGTTGAGATAGGTGAGACCCGAAGAGATAGTTTGACGTACCGGTCGCATAGCTGTGTGTTTTTCGATGTATTCAACAGCTTTTTGCACACGCCGAGTCTACGCAATTTGGGCAGTTGAGACTAGACACAAAGCTACCGTTAGTTTGCCCAAGAGAAGGGGATAAATTTAATGGATATAGACATAACAACTGACTAAAACTTTTATGAAAAGGCTTCGATGGTTAGCGCTTTTATTTGCAACAACATTAGGAGTATGCCTGTCGATGTCAGCCTGCTCACCCGCTCCCTCAGAGCGTCAGCAGCTGGTGTTAACTGGCTCTAGTACCGTTGCACCGCTGATTGCTGAAATTGCTGAGCGCTACCAAACAGACCATCCTGACGTGGTTTTTGATATTCAAACAGGCGGCTCGAATAAAGGGGCTGAAGATGTTCGCGCTGGGTTGAATGACATTGGTATGATGTCGCGATCGCTCAACCCAGACGAAACAGACCTCACAACATTTACCATTGCTCAAGACGGTATTAGCATCCTGCTCAATCAGTCCGCTGTTGTAAACACGCTAGAGCGTCAGCAGATTATTGATATCTTTACGGGAAAGGTCACCAACTGGCAGCAGGTAGGCGGCAATGATGCGCCTATTCAAGTGCTTAGTAAAAATGTTAACCATGCCACAGTGGGCCTGTTTGCCAAGTATTTTGAGCTTGAGCCTGAGCAAATTGTAGCGACACAGCTAGTGGGCGACAATGAAGAAGTCATAGAAACCGTGCTCGGTAATCCTGCTGCTATTGGCTACGTTTCGGTAGGTGCAGCTGAGTATAAAATTGTACATGGTATGCCACTTAAGCTGATGTCGCTAGAAGGCATTGCCGCGACTATTCGAAAAGTTAGCCAGGGCGTGTTTCCTCTGTCAAGACCGCTGAACTTGGTGACAGCAAAAGCCCCTGAGGGCCTGGAAAAAGACTTCATTGAGTTTTCGTGCTCTTCAGCTGTAGAAGATATTATTCAGGCGCAGGCTTTTGTCCCGACTAGCGTCGCTGACTAGGTCCATTCCTGGGTTTCAGGGTCTGCTAGGGGTTGCTCTAGTTTTTCGTGCCAACTCATGAGGTTGATCTACACTGATACTTTTTAGGGATGAGATGAGCTGCTATGGTGAGGCGGAATGGGCAACCTACGAGTAAAAGATTCTCTGAGAAAGATCTGACTTTTGTCTGTTTTTATACCTGAATAGACACCATTACGTATCGTTAGGTGACATGCTATGCGATTTATCCCCAAAAACTTGGGTGCCGAACAGCCGCAACCCGACCAAGTTCAGCCTTGGCTATCTGTGATAACGATTGGCGTCACAACGGGCATGCTGGGTATTCTTTTCGACCTCTCTTTTGCCGTTCTCATTTTCTCTAACAGTCTGTCAGGCTATCTCTCAGCAGGCATCGGTTTTATCCTCTTTAGCGCGGCCGCGACGCGGATTATGGTGGCGCTGATGAGTTCTTTTCCGGGCATGGTATCGGACTTGGCGGGCATCCCGACGGCGATTTTGGCCTGGAGTACGGGCATGGTGATCCGGCAGCTGCCGACGACGGCAAGTTCGAGTGAGCTGCTGGTGACGGTGATTGTGACGATTGCGCTGACGTCTATGCTGACGGGCGCGTTTCTTTGGCTAATGGGCGCGCTGAAGTTAGGGAGTATTGTGCGGCTGCTGCCAGAGGCGGTGATTGGCGGCTTTATTGCGAGTAGCGGTTGGCTGCTGGTAAAGGGCGCGTTTGAGGTGCTGAGTGGTCAGGAGCTGACTGTTTCATCTTTTCTTAGCTTTGGCTATTCGGTGAATCCTATTCAGTGGCTACCTGGCTTGCTACTAGCGGTGTATTTGGTGGTGATTACGCGTCGGTATCGCCACTCTTTGGTGATGGCTGGCAGCATTGCAGCAGCGATCGCACTTTTCTACGGCTGCTTGGCGCTAGCAGGAACTTCCCTCAGCCAAGCAAACGCGCAGGGGCTTACGCTGGGTATTCCGCCGTTGCAAACGACTTGGCAATTGCTGCGATGGTCTGACCTGGGTCAGATTAACTGGCAGGCAATTGGCGCTCAGTGGATGTGCTCTGGCACGGTGAGTGTGATTACAGCGGTCCTCTTGCTGATGAATGTGAAAGGAATGGAAGTGGTGCTAGCCCACAAGATTGACATTAATCACGAGCTGAAGGTTGCCGGTAGTGCGAATATGCTCATGGGCCTAGGCGGTGGTATTCTCTCTTTTCATTCGTTAGGGCGCTCAATGCTGGCACACAAGATGGGCGGTCGTACGCGCTTGGTGACGCTGGTAGGTGCGGCGACGTTTATTGTTTTTCCGCTACTGTTTTCATCAGTGCTGACCTATTTCCCAACGACGATTTTGGGTGGACTTTTGCTGTATTTAGGTTTGTGTGCGCTGCTGGAGTGGGTGTATTTTTCCTATAAAAAGCTCTCTAAGCTAGATTATGTGCTGGTGCAGCTGATTTGGCTGGTGAGCGGGATTGTTGGATTTTTACATGGACTCGCTTTGGGCTGGGCGATCGCACTTGGTTTTGCTATTTACGAAGGCTCTAAACGAATCCGTGCGAACGTTTAAATATTTTCCTTTGGCCTCCGGCTAAGTCGTTTGGCCATCGGCATGCGTTTCCTGTATCTTTTTGTGAGCGTGGTTTGGTCTCTCGTCGTTTTGTTCCACAGTCGTTGCACCCGCTTAACCATCACAATTGTTTGGAGGTTAGCCCACTGGCCAATTTTATGCAGTTGACCCATCACCGCCACAGGCACTGCCCCAGGGCTATTTCATTCTAGACAATTTAGAGAACACTAATGAGCGTTGCTGATTGAGGTCTTTCCAGTTGTGAGCACGTTAGCAATCGTAGAAGCGTTTCGAGCATTACCTGACCAGCGCCGAGGTGCGGGTCGTCGCCTTGTACCGTGACCATGGCTTTGACAATATGGCACAAGCTCAACGCAAAGCTGGGCAGGGGCTTGATTTTCTCAAATTTTAGAATGAAATAGCCCTGATTCTAGGTTGGTCTCTTTCACGATTTCTTTCATGATGTATTAAGCCTGAGGAGTTACATTTAATGTTACTGGCCTACAATAAAATGCTCTCTTGATTTTATCGTCTGTATCTGTAATGGCTTCTATTGTTCCAGCCCAATATCGTAGCTTCTTACCTCGGTTTTACCGGCTCGCTTCAGTTGCTGTTTTCTCCAATATGATGGTGCCACTTGCTGGACTCTTCGATGCCGCTTTTCTCGGTCATTTGGAAGATATCAATTTTCTGGCAGGCGTCATCTTAGGCGGCATCTTATTCGACTACATCTACCGCATCTTAAAATTCTTGCGCAACAGCACCAATACACTTACTGCAAATGCGGTGGGCGCAAATGACGAGGAAGCCGTACTGGTAACGCTGCTGCGCTGTAGCCTGATTGCACTGGTTATAGCGGTCGTAATATTGCTGTTTCAATACCCCATTCACAAGCTAGGATTCACTATTCTCTCAGGTACCTCAGAGATCGAAAGTTCAGGACTAGACTATTTCAATGCTCGCATTTGGGGTGCACCAGCCGTCCTACTCAACTTTGTGCTGATCGGCTGGTTCTTAGGCCGCGAAATGAATGGCGTGGTGCTATTAATGTCAATAGTGGCCAACGGTACAAATGTATTGTTTGATTACTTAATGATTTTGCAGTGGGGATGGGAGAGTTCAGGTGCAGGATTAGCCACTGCGCTGAGCCAGTATCTAGCTTTGTTCGTGGGATTGAGCGTGGTAGCTGTGACTATTCAGTGGAAAGTTCTTGGAAAGGTCTGGGCACAGGTAATGGACCGCGCAGCTTTGACGTCTTCTATTGCACTTAAGAGCAATATTCTGGTGCGATTTGTAGCGTTAATTTCGGCCTATTCTATCTTTACTAACCTCAGTGCCTCTTTTGGTACAGAAGCTTTAGCCAAAAATGGCTTGCTGTTGCAAATTGCTATGCTGAGTCAGTTCACAGTGCAAGGCGTGGGTATGACCTCACAAACACTCATCGGTAACTTTAAGGGAAAGGAAGAGCCCGAGAAAGTTTTACCGGTGCTTCGTGTTGCGGTTGTTTCAGGGGTTGCGATCGCACTCACCTTTGCTCTGAGTACCGTCTTCTTTCCCAACTTCGTATTCCAGCTTCTCACCAACCATGCAGAAGTCTCCCAGGCTATGCAGTGCTACACACCTTGGCTGGTTCCGCTTCTCAGCCTCACCGCCGCCGCATTCATGCTAGAAAGCTATTTCACCGGCATCAAAGATGGAAAAACCCTACGTAATGGAGCTTTGCTCGGCTTTATTGTTGGATTCGCTCCCCTCATGCTGGTGGCAGCTGCTCAGCGGAGCGAATACTTACTGTGGAGTGCCCTTGTTGGATATATGGCGGTTTTACTCACTTTCCTACTCTACCGCTTGACCAAAACACATTCCCCGTTAGTTAAGGTCGAAGAAGATAAGCTGAGTTCAGACATCGCTCAGCCTACTGTATAGAAGAAAGCCTGTATAGAGAAAGTTGCCTATCGCCCATGCACTTTACAAGACCGCACCATCAAAAAGCGACGCCGGTTATACGTGTGCATAACCAGCGTCGCTTTTCTGCTGTGTAGCTGTGTTTTGCCAGCTATGTTTCGATAGCTATGTTTCGATAGCTATGTCTCAACAGCCACGGCCTTATGATTTTCTATTTAGCTCTTTTGAGTCAGGCCATAGGTACCGCGCTCTCCTTTGTACCATTCTCCATCGCGGACACCGCCAGACAGAATGTTAGAAATGCGATTACGTGCCTTCAAGTACTGCTGCTTCGGCATTCCATCTTTAAAGAGAGAATCCATTACCTCTGCAATTTTAAACGACTTATCAGGCTGCGTTTCTAGTACTAGTCTCACCGCTTCGGGCACAGTCTTCTCTTTCACGCCAGGTCTGGTGTATTTCTGCCAGCTAGCTGTTCTGCCGTCCTTTTTCTTAGCACCTCTCGTTTTTTTGGTCTTTTTTTCTTCTGCTGGAGCCTTGGCCGCAGCGGCTTTTGTCTTAGTAGCTGTTTTAGTCGCAGCAGTTGAGCTTGCCTTTGCAGCGGCTTTTGTTTTAGTAGCAGGTTTGCTTGCAGTCGTGGATTCTTCTCCGGCATCTTCGCCAAAGAGTGGCAATACAGCACGAACACCGTTCAATTTCTCACGCACTTCTTCCAGTTGTGCAACTAGCGATTCTTCTTGGGCTACCAAGTCAGATGCAATTTCTTTCAGTTGAGGTAATACAGTTTGAGTCATAAGTGAGTTATTCGGGGTCTTTTCTTAGACAATAATATTAGCTTAACAGCTTATTATCAACAACACTTTCAAGAAATAACAATTCCATCTACAGGGCTGCTTCGCTTGAGTCATATTCCATCTGTCTATGGATGCTATCTACATATAGATATAGAAAAGTAGAAATACAATACCTTCTAGCTGTGCTATTTCCTTTGTATCTGTTGACTTGTAGCCTTTTTCCCTGGCGTTAGTGTCCTCCCCTAAGCCGCTAGAATCAGAGCAGTCGTTGAGAACATGCAACTTTTCTTACATGACTTTTTTCCTATGAGAAAAGTCACATAGCGTGTTTTTGCAAGTAACATAAACTTTCTCAGCACTTTTTCCTGAATAAGATAGAACATAGCCGTAAATAAGTGGATTTTGTGTGGAAAATTCATGAAAAACATTTGATACTGCAAGAAGAGACTATATCCGTACGTTCTCAGCGGATTCTTATTGTTTTATCAGAATTGTGCTCCTAGTAATTAGAAGATACTTGCTCCCTACTTGATTGCTCCCTACTAGCTGTCTACTACGGCTATTTGCATAGATACAGTGCCAATTAAGCGTATGCATACTATTCTATAGCTTGTTCTTGATAGCTTTGAGTGTCACACTAGCTGCTCACGGTCCGCTACTTATGCTTCTTCCGCTTACGGTCTGCGCTGATTAAAACGGTTTTTCAGCTCTTCTCTACTGGTGACTATTCTGTCGGAATCCTCTGACTGTTTCTTAGGCCTAGTCCCTGTTGGGTTTGGCTTCTTTTTTCGCACTGGTTTGCCGATGCTGTGGTGCTTATCTTTACGGTTATCTCTACTGTCTTCTCTGTTGGGTAGCTGAACCTTAGGGTCTCTTAGAGTATTCTTGCCAGGGTCATCTGTCAGGCGCATACTCAAGCCGATGCGTTTTAGTTTTTCTTGAACTTCCACGACCCTAACCTTTACTACCTGACCTACTTGTACAATTTCCTTCGGATCTTTCACAAATCGATCTGCCATTTGTGAAACGTGTACGAGTCCATCTTGATGTACTCCAATATCGATAAAAGCACCAAAGTTAGCTACGTTTGTAACGACACCTTCCAAAACCATGCCTGCGTTCAAGTCTTTAATCTCGTGAACACCTGCTGCAAATAGTGCGTAAGTAAACTTTTCTCTGGGATCTCGACCTGGCTTTTCTAGTTCACTTAAAATATCCTGAAGTGTAGGTTCTCCCACATTTTCAGTGATATATCCCTTCAGGTCAATCTGTCTTAGCTGGTTGCTCGCCTGGGCTATTTCTGTCAGCGGCACTTTTACCTCTTTGGCCATTTCCTTGACAATCCCATAGCTTTCCGGATGGACAGCAGTGTTATCCAAAGGGTTGTTTCCATTCCGAATGCGCAAAAAACCTGCGGCTTGCTCATAAGCTTTGGGGCCCAGCTTGCCTACTTTTAACAGTGCTTTACGTTCGGCGAAGCGGCCTGTCTCGTTGCGAAAGCTGACAATATTGTTTGCAACGGTTTTACTCACCCCTGAAACGTATTGCAATAGTTCTCTAGAGGCTGTGTTTAAATCTACTCCGACATAGTTTACGCAACTTTCAACGGTGTCATCAAGCTTTTGCTTCAAGCGCTTTTGATCAACATCATGCTGATACTGGCCCACTCCAATAGATTTCGGATCGAGCTTGACGAGTTCTGCCAGAGGGTCTTGCAGTCGACGGGCAATACTAATGGCCCCGCGAACAGTAATGTCTAAATCAGGGAATTCTTCAATAGCAACATCGCTTGCTGAATATATAGACGCTCCCGATTCGTTGACGATCGCCTTGATAGGAGAATTTTCTATGGTTGCCATGACTTCCCCCACAAAATCATCTGTCTCTCGGCTGGCAGTCCCATTCCCAATGGCAATTAGTTCAATGTTGTGACGGCTGATCATGCCATTGAGCACTTTTACCGCATCTAGCCGACGTCCCTGACCAGAGTGCGGATAAATCGCCTTGTATTCCAAAAATTGTCCTGTCTCACTAATGGCTGCCACTTTGCAGCCCGTGCGAAATCCAGGGTCAATCCCAAGGGTTGGTTTCATGCCCGCAGGCGCAGCCAGCAGTAAGTTACGCAAATTCTCTGCAAAGGTTTGAATTGATGCCTCGTCCGCCCAAGTTTTCTTTTCAGCAATGACTTCGTTGGTCAAAGATGTCTTCATGAGCCGGTTAAATCCATCTTCAATCCAGGCTGCATAGAACTGTCTTATGGATGGGGTTGAGGTTTTAAGCTGACTGTCAATTAAGTAGTCTAAGACTTCTGCACTATCAAAGCTCAGCGATAGCTTGAGAATGCCTTCTTTGTCGCCGCGCAAAAGCGCAAGCAGGTTATGAGGGGCTATTTTGCTGACTTTGTTTTGATAGTTACGGTACATTTCATATTTCGTCGTTCCCTCAGGGTAACCAGACTTTATTTTTGAAGAAAATATGCCCTTGTTGAGAAAAAATCTACGTACATATGCCCTAAGCAACGCCTGCTCTGCCATTTTCTCGGCTAGTATATCTGCCGCGCCTTGTAGTGCTTCGGCAGACGTTGTAACCTGCTCGCTCAGATAAGAACGGGCAATTTCCTCCAGGTTACTTGTTGCTGTTCGCTGGGCATTGAGTTTGTCAATTTCGTTGGCTAGGGGGTCTAGCCCTTTTTCTCGGGCGATGGTGGCACGGGTGCGCCGTTTGGGTTTGTAGGGTAGGTACAGATCTTCTAACTGCGTTTTACTCTGGCACTGGTCAATTTGTTCCTTGAGCTCAGGTGTTAGGGCTTCTTGCTTTTCAATCGCTTCTAAGATAGTTTTCTTGCGCGTAGCTAGATCCGTTAAGTACTCATATTTCTCGGCTATCTGCCGAAGCTGGATTTCGTTCAATTCGCCCGTACGTTCTTTGCGATACCGTGCAATAAACGGTACCGTCGCCCCCTCAGAAAATAAAATCAAAGCGGCTTCTACCTGCGCTATTTTTACCGACAGGTCTTGAGCAATTAGCTTGGGGGTGTCCATAGTGAGCAGGCAGTTATCTATCTAGTCTCGAATTTTATCACTTCTCAAAAAGACCAGAAAAAAGGATAGAAGATTGCTCCTCTATCCCTCAGGGAAATTGATAGATACGTTGAACCTGAAACTAATGCCTTTGACTAATTGCGCCAGCAATGTCCAGTTCTGCTGCACACTGCTGGTCATACTTGTGCTTGCCTCACTGGCGCGTTACGCAGCTATTAGCTGACTGACACGCTTCTTGCGTGAGTGGGCGACAAAAAGCCCTAATCCGAGAAGTCCAAGCAGAGATGCCGGTTCAGGAATTTCTTCAGCGCCATTGATGGCTACTAGGCGAGCAAACAAACCGGCAGAGTTGTCTCCGCCTTCTTGAGAGATAAACTCATTCACAATATTGCTCTGAGCGGCTACTTGCTCAGCGAATCCTACAAGTTCTAAGGTGTACTCTTGGCCTTCGTGCATAAACGAGCTGCTCTCATCAATCGCCCAGTCCCAAGTAATTTGGTCGGAGCAGCCTTTGCCATAGTCTGTCTGGTAGGCGCACCCATAGGTATTGTTTACAGTCTCATCAACAGAGAAGGTAAAGTCGAATGTTTGCTTACCTATACCATAGTCACCAAAATCAAGATCCAGGCTGAACTCTGCACTTTTTGCGACGTTCAGGTTACCCTCAATCGCCTGGTTAAAGTGTGTGAGTGACCCTACGTTAAAAGTGTCGCCTACTGCTATATTGAGGCCGTCAACCCCTTCAAATCCCAAGCCGCTTTTGTTTTCATATGTAGAAACAACCTCTGTGTAGTAGTTGTACCAACCTTCCACTTCTTCACCATAAGCGTTTGTGTATGTACCCCAATCATAGTTGTAGCTGTACGAATCAAACTTCCACTTGGTAGTCACTTCTTCTCCGTGCGAGGCATCACCCCAGCGTACTTGGCTTTCATCCCCTACGTCCAAAAACTCCACTGCGTTCCAGTCAGCAGCAGCATAACCGTCGGACCCGATTACATAGCCATCTGTAAGTGTGACGTTGTCCCAGTTGCCAGATGTATTGCTAATAACAAAAGCATTAGCAGGCTTAGCGACAGCAAAAAGTGTCGTTGCTGCCAAGCCAGTACCAGTCAAAACAAGAGAAAGGAAATTAGGTTTCATGGTGTATCTATAATAACTCCGTGCAGTGGATTCACTTGTTCAGAATATTCCGGAGTTACAAGTATTACCCTCCATGATTCCTCGGAGATTCTGTTAAAGATACTGAGAAGAAATAGCATTTCTGAAAAACCATTTATTTCCTCACATCTTATTGTCACCAGTGCTTTATGAGTGAAAATTCTGAAGACAATCTGAAACAAATCATTGCCGCATGGCGATTACTCCTTTCTGTTCTCCGTGTAAATACTCGATTTATAAGTGTTTCACGCCTGGGTATAGCCACTAGCCTCCGTGTATTCAACAGGGCTCCCGAAGGAGCTCCTAGTATTCTTACTGAATAGTTGAGATATTCCCTTCTTGAGAGGCCTGAATCATGGATGAATACCCTGAGAGATTCAAGGTGAACTGTTGTATTTTCTGATTTGTCAGTTTCTAGTTGTGCTTGTCTTCAAAAAACTCTCTTAATTGTTTACTTTTGGTCAGTATAAGTGACTATATCTATGCGAATTGGGTGGATAGTAGTTTTACTGTGTGTAGCAAATATCACGTCTAAACTCTCTGATTCGGAAATCTTATGACTACTTACATCTCTACAAACAACAACAAGTGGTTGGCGCTAACCGCAGGTTTTGCGATCGCAGCAATCGGTGCAACTGCACCCACAGCTAGCGCGGCTACTTACACCCTCGATTTCGACACAGGGGCCGATGGCGGCAGTGTTTTATACAATGCCAATGGCACACTCCAGACTGACCAGTGGGCGTCTTGGGGACTGACAAACATTAGTGGCGACAATAAGCGCGACGGTATTGGTGACGCGTTGTTCAACACGTACGATACTGCTTACAATACTTCTCGTGGCCAAACGACCAATCTTCGTCACCAAGATGATAGGGATGATGACCTTCGCACCGGTAGTAATTGGGGTACGGCTGATCAAGGCAACGTATTGATCATTCAGGAACAGAACTGGCGTAACAAGAATATTTTCAACAATACCGGCGCATACACCGCTGACGACGAAGGAGAAGGTGGATACGTCGACTTCGATTTTGCTGAGGCCATGGCATTCAACAGCTTTTCGATGCTAGATATCGACGATAATGGCGGTGGCATTATGGTTGAGGGGCAGAAAGCCGACGGTAGTCTCTTTCGTGTTGATGTCGATGCGCTGATGGAACTGCATCGCAATACTAACGGCTATGGTGATGACGATTGGAATACTTCCGCGCAAGGCACCTCTGTAGCACTCGGTGGTGTGACAATGACACAGGTTGGTACTAAGCTGGGTAACAACTCGATGTTCCGGTTTGATGTTGATGAAACTCATCTGACTAGCGTTCGCTTTAGCTATCCTGGTAGTGGTGCTATCTCTGGCTTGGAGTGGTCTACCATTGAAGATGATGGTCCCCAAGAGATTCCTGAACCGTCTGCAATGTTGGGTCTGTTGATGTTGGGCTTAGCTGGTAAGCGCCTTAAGCGCAATCGTGATACAGCCACTGTATAGATTTACAAGAATGCTCACTACAAGCGAGTGTTCTTGTAAGTGATTCCTATCTCAAAAGCCCCTTTCCAAGAAAAAATTGGAGAGGGGCTTTTGTTTATACTCCGATGAGTCCAAGAATGCAATTCAACAATTGGGTGGTTCTAAACGAGCGTTTGGCTACCGAAAGTTATCGGGATTTAATGGACGGCCAGTAGGGGCTGCGTTGTTTAGGGCCGTGCCTGTGCCACCATCGGCAGGCGATAGAAAGGGCTTGAGGTTGATACCACTGTCAGATGAAGACGCGGTGGAGTTACCAGGCATTGGAAAGCCGTTGATGACGTTGCCAATTTCTCCTAAGAGCCCACTGTTGTTGCTGCCAGTAAAGGTGGTGACGACGGTGGTCTCTGTGCCACCATCCGCTAGGGCTAGGTTCTCAAAGACGAGGTCACGTGTAATGACAGGATTTTGACCGGGGGGGACGGTAAAGACGATTTTACAGAGGCTTGGAAATTGCTCAGTGGTGGCGCAGACGGTGTCGTAGCCATTTTCCATGCCGACTTGCAGTTCAGCTAAGCCTTCAGGGCGATAGGACTCTAGCCGCTCGCTGATGGTAAAGCAGCGTTTTTCGGCTGTCCAGCCACCGCCCATTTCTCCGGGAGTCGCCCAAACGTAGGCGCTCTCTGGTTGGTTCTCGGGCAGATACATGACGGTGTATTCGCCATTAGAAATTTGGCATTCAAAGCGAGCTTCTGTCGGAACTTGAGAGCTTTCGGTTGTAGATTCTACGTCGGGCAGTGGGTCGCTTGTTTGTGCGAAGCTAGGTGCTGTGACTGCTGCAAAACTAGCGACTAGCGCACCGCTGAGGAGGAGAGCTGTCCCAAGTCGATTGTTCGGCTGGTGATTGCTGGCGGGAGTGGATACGTTTTTTCTTTCAACCATGGCTAGTGGAGTCCTTCGTTCAGATACAAGTCGCTAGAGGGTAATAAGCTGGAAGATGCAAAGCACCAGTATCTATAGCGTTCGATTAACCGCGCTTTGGATAAGCCTGATGCAGGATATAGCCTAGCGCGACACCGATAAGCTGTAGACCAATAGTGGACAGTATGCATCAATTTTGCTAATTGGTTCGGCTAATTGGTTTAAGCTATGGGGTGACTTGCGAATCCGCTTCTTCGCACCCCATTTTTCATTTTCTTACTATGGTAAAAGCAACTCCTTACGGCTCTTGGCGCTCTCCTATTACATCAGATTCTATTGTCTCTAGCTCGATTCGTCTGGGCGCTGTGAGGCTAGATGGTCCAGATGTCTATTGGAGTGAGCTACGTCCTACAGAGGGTGGGCGGCAGCTGATAGTTCGCTATGGGCCAGAAGATGAGTTGGGCAGCGTGACTGATTTAACGCCCGCACCTTTTAATGTGCGTACTCGGGTTCATGAGTATGGCGGCGGTGCGTACTTAGTACATCAGGGAACGGTTTATTTTTCTGATTTTGCCAATCAGCGTCTGTATGTTCAGCGAGCCGGTGAAGCGCCGGAGGCTTTGACGCCAGAGGTAACACCTACTGCTGGTTTGAGATATGCCGATGTGGTGATGGATGCGCAGCGTCAGCGGCTGATTTGTGTGATGGAAGACCATCGTCAGACGGGGGAAGCGATTAATGCGATCGCAACTATTCCTTTGACTGGTGGTATGCCAAAAATATTGGTCAGCGGTAATGACTTCTATTCGTCTCCTAGGTTAAGCCCAGATGGAACGGAGCTTGCTTGGATTACCTGGAATCATCCACAGATGCCATGGGATGGAACGGAGCTATGGCTGGCAAAAGTTATAGAAGATGGCAGCTTGAGTCGGCCTCGGCGACTGGTGGGTAATGTGAAAGAGTCTGTGTGTCAACCCCGCTGGTCTCCTAGTGGAACGCTGCATTTCATCAGTGATGCTACCGGGTGGTGGAACCTGTATCGATGGGAAGGGGAGCGCGGAGAGCCTTTGTTTCCAATGGAGGCAGAGTTCGCTGGACCGCAGTGGAGCTTTGGTCAAAGCAGCTACGGTTTTGAAGATAACACCACTATTTTGTGTACCTATATATATGAGGGCAAAACGCGCTTGGCTCGGCTCGATACCATGGCACGTGCCATGGATGAAATTTCGATACCCTACTGTGGCATTGGTAGTTTGCAAATAGGCAAAGGATTTGCGACATTTTTGGCAGCGAGTACGACTGCGCCAAGTGCCGTAGTACGGCTCAACCTCTCGACATTGCAAACGACGACGCTCAGGTCATCAAGCACGATGACGATTGACCCTGGCTATATTTCTGAGCCAGAGGTCATTTCATTCCCGACGACAGGTGGCTTTAATGCCTACGGTATTTACTACCGACCAAAGAATAAGGACTATGAAGTGCAGGTGACAGAACGGCCACCGCTGTTAGTCAAAACCCATGGAGGCCCTACTGCATCGGCTTCTAGTGCGCTGAGTCCATCGATTCAGTATTGGACGAGTCGTGGCTTTGCGGTACTAGATGTGAATTACGGTGGTAGCACGGGATATGGCCGCGCCTATCGCAATCGACTGCAAAAGCAGTGGGGCATTGTTGATGTGGACGATGCGACGAATGGCGCGCTGTATTTAGTTGAGCAGGGGAAGGCGGATAAGGATCGGTTGGCAATCGATGGGGGGAGTGCGGGTGGATATACGACGCTAGCAGCGCTGACTTTTCGCGATGTATTTAAGGCGGGTGCTAGCTATTACGGGGTGAGCGATATGACGAGTCTAGCGGCAGAAACGCATAAGTTTGAGTCGAGGTATTTGGATAGCCTAGTTGGGCCGTATCCGGAGAAAAAGGCTGTGTACGAGGAACGCTCTCCAATTAATGCGGTCGATCGGCTTTCTTGTCCAATCATCTTTTTACAGGGCTCGGAGGATAAAATCGTGCCACCGAACCAGGCTGAGGTGATGGTAGATGCGCTGAAAGCTAAGGGTATTCCGGTGTCTTACTTGTTGTTTGAAGGGGAGCAGCACGGCTTTCGGAAGGCGGAAAATATTAAGCGATCGCTAGACGCAGAACTTTCGTTCTATGCTCAAATCTTTGGGTTCGAGCTAGCTGATGATATTGAACCAGTTGAGATTTTTGGGGAAGTTAAGTAATGTCAGCAAAAACTAAGGGCTCACCATTTGAGAATGCCGCATTTGAGGTAGACACGTTGAGCGATATGCCAGATTCTATGTGGCAAATGAAGCCGTGGTGGTGCCAGCCCTGGTCGATTGTATTAACAGGTGTTACTGTTCCGCTCTGTTCGTGGCTGCTATTACATCGGCTACTGATTACGCTACCTGTGGCGTTGGTGATGGCGGGATGGTGGCTGCTGTTTTTAGTGCTGGTGCCTGCTCAGTATGCGGCGGCTGTAAGAGAGGCCAAGTCGAATTTGTAATATCAAGTTCGTAGTAGAGCCTGCGGGCAACTGCTATTTTGGAACAGTAGTCATTTAAACAATATTCAACACTATGCCAGTTAGAGACAATGTTTTAGGGTCATTGCTCAAGCCTTGCTGCACTGACCCCATGACGGGTTTTTACAGAGATGGTAATTGCCAAACAGGCCCAGAAGATGCGGGTGTGCATGTTGTTTGCGCAGAGATGACAGAAAAATTCCTAAGCTATACAAAGGCGCAGGGCAATGACCTGAGCACGCCTCGGCCCGAAGCCAATTTTCCGGGCTTGAAGCCTGGAGATAAGTGGTGCTTGTGTGCAGCTCGCTGGAAGGAAGCTTTGGACGATGGTGTAGCTCCTCCCGTTGTGTTGAAATCGACGCATGTAGCGGCGCTTAAATATCTGAGCATACAGGACTTAAAAGATAACGCTGCAGAGTAACTGACTAATTGACTAGCCAACTGAATCGCTGAGCATAAAACGGCTGCTGCAAGATATTGTGGCAGCCGTTCTACTGTGTGCCGATTATGTCAGCCGGATAGTGTTCTTTGTGTAAGATTTGTTGTTTTATGGTGGCTTGAACGAATTTTGCTAAGCCAACTGGTTAACCGACCCCTGATTCTAGCAATTGACGATGGGGATAGGATATTCTGCTAGCACATTAGTGAATCCCCTCACACATCAGGTTTTCGTCATGTTTGGTCAAAACAATTGTTTCAACAAAGCCATCGCCCTCTCTAGTACGTTGGCCGTTACGCTGTCCGTTACGCTTCCAGCGACTGCGCAGTCTCGCTTTATGGATGTCAATAGTAGTTACTGGGCTAGCGACTACGTACAGGCTCTGACAGAAGCGAGCATTATTAGTGGTTACGAAGACAGTACTTTTCGTCCAGACAGGCAGATGACGCGAGCAGAATTTGCTTCGATCCTGAGCGGTGGATTTCCTGCGGCAGCGGTACGCGACCCGATTACTTTTAGCGATGTGCCCACAGATCACTGGGCGGCAGATGCGATCGCTTCAGCTTACACAAAAGGCTTTTTGAGTGGCTACCCCGACGGTACGTTTGGTCTTGACCAACCGATTACTCGTTTAGAAGTGTTGTTGTCTTTGACCAGCGGCCTAGGGATGGATACCTCGGTTGCAACTAGTGACGTGCTGGCTGCATTTGTAGATCGCGGTGAGATTCCTGACTGGGCAGTAGGCGCGATCGCCGCCGCGACAGAAAGCCAGCTAGTGGTGAACTATCCCAATGTGCAACAGCTAAACCCTAACCGTAATGCTACTCGGGGTGAAATTGCTGCGATCGCATATCAGGCGCTAGCAAGCAGTGGCAGAGCCAGTGCGATCGCCTCTGAGTATGTGCCTACAGCTGTCGCTCAGCCAGGTACTTCTCCTGAAACTCCAACTGCCCAGCCGCCAACCGACGATTTTTCTGAACTTGTTGCTTCTCTATCGAGCCCAAACGACAATACTCGCAAAGCCGCAGCGGATACTTTGGCCAGCAATGGTGCTGATGCGGTCCCTGAACTGGTGCAAGCACTGGAGTCTGATAGCGCGCCTGTCAGAGCCGCCGCCGCCTACGCACTCAACGAAATTGGTGCAGAAGCAGATGCGGCCACACCGACGCTGCTGGAAGTGATTAAAGACGACGATGAGCTGGTTCGAGCACTCGCAACTAGCGCGCTGACGAAAGTCGGCTTGGATCAGAGCGCGTTGATCAACTTGCTTACCGCTGCTGTGCAGAATGAGTCTGGCTTGGTAAAAGATATTGCTGCCGATGCACTAGTCGGTATTGGTTCTGACGCGGTACCTGCTTTAGGCAATTTGTTAGAAAACGAAGCAGCTAATACGCTAGCCAAGACAACGGCGGCTACCTTGATTGGCGATATCAGCAAAATAGATCAGCTGGATGATATGGCATTGGAGTCGGCGATTCCTATTTTGGCAGAGACGCTAGGCGATGGCGATAGTGAACTTCGCAAGGCCGCAGCTTCAGCGCTAGGAGACTTTGGCCCGCTAGCAGACGTGGCTATTCCTGCACTGTCGAAGGCGCTACTAGGTGAAGACTCTGGCGTGAATCAAACGGTTGCGAGTAGTCTTGGCAAGATTGGTCAGCAGTCGGTCCCTGGCCTGACAGAAGGTCTTAATAGTGACGATGCGCTAACCCGCTTGTATTCTGCCGATGCGCTATGGACACTCACTCAAGACAGCAGTCTGATTCTGCCGACGCTAGTGTCCTCTCTGTCGGATGGTAGCGTAGAAACCCGCGAACTAGCCGCGTTAGGGCTTACCTATCTGGGCCGCCAAGCCTCACCTGCCATCCCTGATTTACGTGGATTGCTAGGCGAAGACAACGATCGGCTGGTCGATATTGCTAACTTGGCGCTGTTGATTTTGGGCAATAGAAATGCACCTCAGCCTGACCTGGGTTTTCTGCGCACAGATGCCGACAAGGTAGAGTCTTTACCTGCAATTGTGGAAGTGGTGAGTCAGCTTTGGTCGTAACTGTGTGCTCTATCTCTGTGAGCGCTCTTTGAAGGAATGCTAGCACTGGGATAGCAAAATCGAGACAACGAAATGAGTCCGTGTATGGAGACTTCTGTATGCGGACTTTTTGTGTCTTTTGCAGGAGGAGTGGCTACACGATATGGTGCCAGAGTATAGAAAGTGTTTCCCTAAAAAATATGTCTACTGGCTCTTCGAAAGTATCTATTTATGCAGCGATGGCGGCCAATGTGGCCATCGGTATTGCTAAGTTTGTGGGCGCTTATTTCAGCGGTAGCTCGGCGATGCTCTCTGAAGGCATTCACTCTGTAGTCGATTCGGTGAATGAGGTGTTGTTACTCTACGGGCTAAAGCAGAGTGAGGCTGACCCCAGCGAGGAGTATCCGCTTGGGCGCTCTCAGGAGCTGTACTTTTGGTCTTTGATGGTTGCTGTACTGATCTTTTCTCTAGGTGGTGGAATCTCTATTTTTCAAGGTGTGCGAAGTTTGCAGGCTCCTGAGAGTGCGAGCGATCCGCTAGTGAGCTATGGCGTATTGATCGCGGCAGCTGTGTTTGAAGGTGCCGCTTTAACGGTCTCGATTCGAGAATTCAAAAAGAATCAGTTTGATCTGAATATGGGACTGTGGAAAGCAATTGGAAAGAGCAAGGATCCGAGTTCCTTTATCGTAATTGTTGAAGATACAGCGGCGCTGATGGGATTGGCGATTGCCTTTGCTGGGGTGTGGCTGAGTGAAACGACGGGCAATCCGCTTTACGATGCGATCGCCTCTATCTCTATCGGCATATTGCTCACTGTAGTAGCAACTGCACTAGTTGCAAAAACCAAAGGCCTGCTAGTGGGGCAAAGTGCTTCTGTAGAGACACGTACCAGCATCAAAGATATTGTTCGCTCTGACGAAGCTGTGTCTGATTCAGAGCCACCTATCACGCTACACTTAGGCCCACAAGATGTCATGCTCGCTCTTAATATCGAGTTTCGCGATGAGCTATCAGCAGACGAAATCGAAGCGGCCGTTCGACGAATTGAAAAGAATATTAGAACAGCTCATACTGAAGTCAAACGAATCTTTATTGAGGCAGCATCGGTTGATTGACGCTCTTACTGGACAAAATACCAAGTCTCAATTGAATTTTTTACTTGGCTGCCTTTTGTGATTTTTCTGCCTAAAAGTACTTCAAAAGGATTACTTTTTTGTCGCTTCTGAATATTGTTGCTTGTGAGCGTGGTGTCGAATTTGCCACTTACCCTGTACACTTCATCGACCGCTTGACTAAGGCTAGGTTGATCAAACTGACTTAGGTTAGTGATTTTGTCTCGGCTTTGAACTGTGATGCTGTCGATTTTGAAGTTAGGTTCTATCGCACTTGTTGAAATCTGTCGATCTAGCATACCTAAGTCTTGTGCGAAGACTTTTTGAGTATGCATTAGCTGTTGTGTAATAGCTAGTTCAATGGCTCGATCTGGTGGTGTTTTGGTGAGTAGGCTACAGCTGGTGAGCATTAGTAGCATTGCCAGACATATAAACCTTATGATCTTCATAGCCTTTCTTTATAGCCGTTCTCTCTCAAGTGTAAGCCTTCGGACGAGCGGTTTTACATTCATCTGACTTAGGTCATTGATATTTATTGATGCTAGTAGACGTCACTAAAGACCACATCTATTGGTAAGGCGCGACTCACTGATGCTAGGTTTTTCTCTGCTAATAAAGCTTGCCATTCTAGCTCGGCAGCTTGGTTGACGGGGTCACGGCGACGGGCTACATCTGGTGTTACTAAGTTTTGCATCCACTGCATCATATTGCTTTCCGACTCTGTGATGGTTTCTGCGCTGTTTGCTATGTTTATTCGTACGAGACCGCCATTGACTGTCAAATCCATCGATTGATTTTCTTCATCGCAGACAATACTAAGGAACCACTCATGGGTCTGATTTCCTTCGATATGTGGAACGTTATCCAGCGCAGAAAGGTCAAGGTGAGCAATTCCCACTGTGGTATTTCTTAGAAGCGCAGCTTTGTAGATAGTCTCTCGATCTTCATTCATAAGTACAAATGTAACTGTAGGCTCGTCAACAGGTTCAGGTAAGTAAAAAAGAAACGTAGGTAACGCCTGTTCGGTGAGTAGAAGGTTATTTCTAGGAATAAGAAGCACTTGATTCATTTGCTCGGCTATGGTGCATTTGTGCGGACATCTTGCGCCGCTTGTGAACCGCCTGCCTGGAAATCCGCGCCGTAGGCTGTCATTACTCTAAGCGGGCGTACTACTCCAATCGGGCGTACTCATGAGAACGATACTTATCAGCGAAATGATGGGTAAGATTGTACGGTTTACATGATTCGATAGCTGAACTGTCAATGTTTAACCTCGTTGCTAGCTATGGAAAATATTGCCTTGAAAGCTTTTTTACACAGTGGTTCTAGGGAACGCAGTAAAATAGCTACACGCTCGTTAATTCCTACTTTATGACCTCAAATTACTCAGAAGTAAACTCCGCAACGCCAGCAGATTCTGCTGCTAGCCAGTCTTTATTCCTTGGAGCGACTTTGCTCACGGGTGGTTTTCTGGCGAATACTGTACAGGGCGCACTGGGTAAAGTTGCCCAAGAGACCGTATCTCCCGGTCAGTTTTTATGGTTACTTATCGTGATGGCTTTGCTTGTATTATTGCCGATATCTCTTTGGCGTAAGACTAATGCCTTGCAAGAGGGTTGGGAGATCCAGCTGTTGCCCTTTTATCTGTTACGGGCTGTTTTTGGCCTATGCGGATTTTATTTGTTTGTTTGGGCTGCAGGACTGGGTAGCTTAGTCGATGCGACAGTACTGCTGAATACGACGCCTGTGTTCATCCCTTTGATAGGAATGGTGGCGTTAGGTCAGCAGATTTCGCTGAAGCTGTGGGGTGCGATCGCCATAGGATTTGCTGGCCTACTGCTTGTTGTGCAACCGAATACTGCGCTATTGCATAATCCCGCTAATCTGTTGGGACTAGGTGCGGGGTTTGCCGCAGCGGTAGAGTTCTTAACCGTACGGTGGCTTAGTAGATCCCAGTCACCGCTTACTCAAACGCTCTATTACCTATTCATTGGATTTGTTTTGATGGCACCTGTTGCGCTGTGGCAATGGCACCCGCTAATGACCAGTGTAATTAAGATAATTGCAGCAGCAGCAGGCTCTTTCTTAACCTTTCAACTACTGCTAGTCAAGGCTTATAGCTTTGCTGAACCTCATCAGATAGGTGTTTTTCAATACACCAGCGTTATTTTTGCGGCGGTTATCGGTTGGCTATTTTTTGAGGAAGTTCCTAACGGAATTGCTTTGTTAGGGATGCTACTCATTTCCTTGGGAGGTGCTTTTTCGGTCTACCTAGAGCAGTCTCCTGATTGAAGCAGTCCCTTGATTAAAACAATTCAGAGCAGTTCTTTGATTAGACTAGTTCCCTGATTAGGACAGTCCTCTATGCTGACAGCTTTCTATACAAAAAAGGTACAGCTAGAGGAAACGCTTAACTAGTCTGCAATGTTTTGAAAGGTAGGAATCGTGATAGTAAATTTTGTGCCTTGTGGCTCTATTCGTTGACAGCATATAGAACCGTGATGCTTCTCAGAAATAATCTCATGGCTGATAGACATCCCTAGCCCTGTGCCTTTACCCACTGCTTTTGTGGTGAAGAACGGATCAAAGATTTTCTCTAATAGATCTGCTGGCACGCCTGGACCATTATCACAGATGTGAATGCTGATTTTGTCGCCTTCAGCTGGTTCGGTAACGATTCGAATCTCAGGCTGCCAATCTTTACTATCTAGACTTTCGTACTCTTCTTCTAGGGCATCGATAGCGTTACTCAATATGTTCATAAACACCTGATTGAGCTGTCCTGGATAGCATTTTACCTTGGGTAAATCGCTGTATTCTCTAACAATATCTATTGGAAGAGCCATTGTTTGACTTTTAATTCGGCTGTTGAGAATTAAAAGGGTGCTGTCGATGCCTTCATGAACATTGACATCTTTAACTTCGGCCTCATCTAGTCGAGAGAAAATACGTAGACTTAAGACGATATCACGGATGCGATCGGTGCCGACTTGCATTGAGGTGAGGAGTTTGGGCAGGTCTTCAGTCAAAAAGCCAACGTCGATTTCCTCCCTTTTCTCTTTAATATCGTCGACAGGGTCGGGGTAGTGTTGCTCGTAGAGATTAAAAAGGCACAGTAAATCGTTTGCGTAGCTACTAGCGTGGTCGATATTACCGTGGATGAAATTGACCGGATTGTTGATTTCGTGTGCAATGCCTGCAACTAGCTGACCCAATGCTGAGAGCTTTTCCTGCTGAATCAGCTGTACTTGAGTTTGTTGTAAGGTCTGCAAGGTATCAGAAAGGTCACGCGTTCTCTCGTCTACGCGCGCTTCTAGCTGATGGTTCATGTCTTCTAGGGCTTGGTTGGCTGCTAGTAGTTTTTCCTCGGCAGTTTGACGTTGTTCTACTTCGTCTTTTAGCAGATGATTTTGCTTCTGGAGGGTTCTTGTCAGATTCTGAACTTGAAGATGAACCCTGACCCTAGCTAAAACTTCCTCGTGCTGAAAGGGCTTGGTGACATAGTCAATAGCACCCAGTGAGAGTCCTTTTACTTTGTTTTGAGCATCCGACAGTGCCGTCATAAAAATGATCGGAATATTGTAAGTGTCGGGGTTTTCTTTGAGCCGTTGGCATGTTTCAAATCCATCAATTCCCGGCATCATGACGTCTAGCAAGATTAGCTCGGGGGGATGGTAATTGATTTGCTCTAGGGCACTTTCTCCATCAATGGCAACAGCTACCTGAAACCCTTCCTGAATCAGGGATTCAGAGAGAACTTCTAAGTTGGTTGGATTATCATCAACGATTAAGATTCCTTGGGGCTCTTTATCAGGGAGCATGTTTTCACCTTGTTTAAGATGTGGTAAGGGTGGTCAGGTCAGAGAACTAGGTTGCGGGACTAGGTTGGGGAATTCGTCAGAATTGAACTGAAAATATTTAGGCTGCTGCTGGCTCGTCCATAGGGCTTTCTATCGCTTTTTCTGTTCGGATGCCGTCTGCAAACGGAATGCCTTCGATGACATCTCCTAGGTATTTGACGCCTCGAATTCGCTGCCATTGTTTTGCGGCGTTTTGAGTGAGTTTGAAAGCGGCAGGTAGCAGTGCCTGAATCGTCGCTTGACCTGCCGCTTGATTTAAGGGTTCCCCTAGTGGGTCAACAGTGTCCATTCGGAGGGTTGCAAAAACTAAATCAATCAAGCTGTTATTGCGTAAGGACTGCCAGTGTTCTGCTGGGAAGCTATAAAACGTTAGTAATACTTCTTCATGCTTAGTTAAACATTCGGTAGCTTCTGGATACTTAGTCTGGTAAGTTTCAACGAATTGTTCAAGTGCTTCTTTTGCATCTGCCTGAGTTTCTGCGCGGTAAATTTCCCACAGTGCTTTGCTGACTTTTGAGCGTAGTTTGGTTGGTAGCTGTTCAAGGATGCTAAGGGTTTTTCTATTCCAGCACTCTTGCTGCTGGGTAGCTGGAAAGACTTCAGTGAGGGCTTTCCATAGTCCGAGATTGCTGCTACCGACAGCTAACCGTGGACTATAGTTTAGTCCCTGAGATTTGAGCTGAAGGAGAAGCGATTTCCAGGTTGCCTCAGAGCTCGAATCGCCAACTTCTAGGCCCAGCAACTCTATGTACCCATCAGCTCTTACGCCTGCAATGACCAGCAGGTGGGGATAGGTTTCATTTGAGCGCTCAAGGCTGATGCCATCGGCCCAGATGTATACGTATCGTTGGTTGGCTAGGGGGCGCTGTTGCCAGGCTTGATATTCTTCATTCCATGCTGTTTGCATTTGGACAACAGCGGCAGCTGATAGAGGCTCTACCTCAGCGCTAAGGAGTTTAGAGAGTTGGTCGTTCAAGTCTTCTTGAGAGATGCCTTTGAGACAGAGCCAGGGCAAAATTGCTTTCGGGCTATTGCTGTTCTCTAAGTAGGGTGGCAACTGCGATGCAATTTTGGTGTTGGGCTGGGTTGTTGTTGAGCTATGTGAAACTATTGTAGAAGTATCTTTCTCACTGTTTAGTGATACGTTCTCCGTTGGATGATATTCTTCTGCGTGAGATGGGGTATTTCTAGGCTTATCGCTTTTAGCGCTGTTTGTTCTGTATTCGTTGTTGTGGGGTATTCCCTTTTGAGTCAATAATTCGTTGAGCTCTGCGGTGACTGCTTGGCTAATAATCTGGCGTGCGCCTTGGCGGATTAGCTGATTTAGGGACGCATCGAAGGGTTCACTAATGTCTGGTGATTTGAAAGCGGTGGCTGGTGCCGACGCCGGTGCTGACGCTGGTGGAACTGGCGGTGATGCGTACTGAGGAGTAGGAGTGGTGGCGGCGTATGCTTTTTGTAACCTTTGCTCTTTTGCTCCGGGAAGGCCGACTATTTTGCCTCTGATAACCAAGATCATAATAGAGGTAGGTATGAAAAATAGCTCTAATGGATAGGCAATTGCGGCATATGTGGGTGACTCGGAGGCGACTACAACAGATAGGTTAAGTGTGTTTGCTAGCCAGAAAATACTCCAGGCAAGAGGATCTTCGCTGTCGGGCTTGAAGTAGGTTTTTCGAAGGGTGGGTGCGATCGCAATTAGGTCGATCATGATCAGCATGGTGAGTGCCACCACAGGACCTGATATTTGCCAAAGCACAAGGCTCATTGCCGCACCGCCTAAGCAGTACTTCTCGAAATTGCCGAACTCGTTGCGTCCGTACTTAAGAGAAAGAATAGCCGTGACCGTAGGACCAATGAAGTAACTCAGTGGTACCCAAATGGCTTCTCGGTTACCTTCGAGGTAATAGCTGGCAAACAAAATGCCACCCATGATTGTCCAGATCCACCAGGTGGCTGGATTGGGAAGCGTTTTGCGCTTTACAATCGACAGGAGGTAAGGGATATAGCCTAGAAAAGCTAGTACGCCCGCTATTTTGCCGAGATCGGTCAACAAATCTGTCACTGATTCCTATTCCTTTGCATGTAGTAGATGGAGCTGCCGAGTTGAGCTGTGTTAGGTATGATGCACAGATTTATACTTAAGTTGAAACGGGTGCTAATGCTTCCATAAAGCCGCATTCGAAAAAGTAAGTAAGGTATGTTTTTAGTAGCTTCTCATCAGCCGGAGGGCAAGTGATAGCGACGTCTTTCAACCCTGCTTTTAGGACTGAATGGGCATTACTGCAATCAAACCGATCATTCCCACCTAGCCAAAGTTCCAAACAAGTTTTTTCGCCTTCAGAATCTTCCTTAATCATCGCTGCAAGAGGGCTGAGAGCGTTGGGCTGAGCCTTGAGTTGTTCTTGCCATTGAGGATAGGGGACTTGTTGTACTCTGCAACCACAGCTATTGATTGTGCGTACGATATCTTCGAATGGGATTGGCTGTGGGTTGACGACGTGGAACGTTTTACCGAGAGATTGAGGTTTGAGTGAGATGCTTGCGATCGCCTTGCTTACATAGTCGACTGGGGTCATGTCAATCATTAGGCTGAGGTTGGGTGCCTGCTGTAGTTCGCTCAGGCTTTTGACGAGTCGGCAGAGAATATCGCTGGTATTGGAATAGCCACTTTGGCTATGCCCGGTGACCATTCCAGGCCTAAAAATACACACGGGTACTCCTCTTTTGGCGGCCCGCCTCATCATCTGTTCTGCAACCCATTTGCTCTGGGCATAGCCTCCTGAAATACCGCTTCCTTCGGCGATATTGGATTCTTCAAAGAACTCACAAACTCCGGTGCCTGCTAGCGATTCGAAGACATCAAGTGTAGAAAGATAGTGTACGGGTTTGGGCCGACCCATGGTGGCCAGCTTCAAGATTTCGTGGGTGCCCTGAACGTTGGTTGCGTACAGTGCTGTATATGGATACAGCAAATTGACATTGGCCCCGCCGTGGTAAATCATGTCGCAGCTGTTTGCAAGATGAGCGAGCTGCTGTGAAGATAAACCTAGCTGGGGCTGAGCCAAATCGCCGATAACTGGAATAACTCGTTCGGAAGCTACTTGCATATCAGGGCGTGATGCCGCAAGAACCTTGCGCAGCTTTCCATTCGCTTGACTAAGGTCTTTGGCCCGTACTAAACAATAGATATCTGCCTGTGTTTGCTGGAGTAGCTCACAGAGTAAGAATGAGCCTAAAAATCCGGTAGCCCCTGTCAAAAAGATTCTCCTTGGGAGCTTGCTCGATGGGACATAGGCAGATTTAGGTTGGATGGATTCATCTATGAGCACTTCAGCGTGTAGCTGAGATATACTCATATGTTCGGTTGGTGTTTCTCTATCTGTATGTATGCGCTGAATCGCGCCTGCGAGTCCGGCAATCGTTGGAATACTGAAAAAGTCCAAAAGCTGCACAACGACTTTATAATCTTTCTCAATTTGGGAGATGAGCTGAGTGGTTTGGAGTGAGTCGCCTCCTAGCTCGAAGAAGTTGTCATTGACACCGATTTCAGCAATGCTGAGTACTGCTGACCACATTTTTGCCAGCTTTTTCTCGATAGACGTAAGCGGTGGGATGAATGTCTCATTGAGGGCTGGACGTTCGATGCTGGGGGCCGGTAGCGCTCGGCGATCGACTTTGCCATTTGGGGTCAGAGGCAGCGTTTGTATGAGCATGAATGCTGCTGGAACCATGTAGCTTGGCAGCTTTCCCTGTAAATATGAGCGCAGCCTAGGCATGAGCTTGTAGCTGTGCTCTTGCAGCCTAGAGCCGGTTTTGTCGTCAGCGTGAGGAACTATATATGCAACCAGGCGCTTGTTGCCTGGGCTGTCTTCCCACGCGAGAACAATGGCCTGTTGCACAGAAGGGTGCGTTTCGAGGACTGTTTCAATTTCGCTAAGCTCTATCCGAAACCCTCGAATTTTCTCTTGGCGGTCGATTCGGTCCAAGAATTCAAGATTTCTGTCCTCTCGATAGCGGACCCAGTCGCCAGTTTTATACAGACGAATTCGACCGGCTTTGGGATGTTCTACAACAATGAATTTTTCGGATGTGAGTTCGGGGCGGTGGAGGTAGGCTCTGGCTAACCCTGCACCGCCAATATATAGCTCACCCGGTACGCCAAAGTCAACGGGGCGGAGTTCTTCGTCGAGAACATAGGTTTGAACATTGTCTATAGGTTTGCCGATAGGCAGTACGCGACTGTTGTTTGTCTCTATTGCTAAGGGACCCGCGAGATCACACATGGTGGAGCCAACGGTTGCTTCTGTTGGCCCGTATGCGTTGACTAGGCGAATGCGATTAGATGTGTGTTTTTTCCATGCGGTTAGCCAGTGGGGAATAGCTCGTTCGCTGCCGATAACAACCAGTCGTACGCAGTCAGGAATTTGTGCTTGAGGTAGCTCGGCGCATAGCTTGTGCCAGAATGCTGTGGGCAAGTTGAGAACGTTGAGTTCCCATGACTGACATGTTTGTAGAAAAGCTGGAATGGAGCGCAGCATTTCTTGTGATCGTAAAACGAGTGTTGCTCCTTTCACGAGGGTGACAAAAATTTCTTCTACGGCAACATCGAAGCTGATAGAGGCAAATTGTAGTACTCTGTCTTTAGGCTTGATTTCATACTTGTTGCTCATAGATTCAACAAAGTTTGTCAAGGCGCAGTGTTCAATGAGTACGCCCTTTGGCCTGCCTGTGGAGCCGGATGTGTAGATGACATAGGCTAGGTTGTCCGCTGTAGTTGGAGTATAGAGGTTATCTGTACTTTCTTCTGATATTGATAGCTTGTCTGTATCTACACAGACCATTTGAACAGAGTCAGGCGCAAAGTTCTTAGAGAGCTTGTCTTCTGTGATGAGAATAGAGATTTCCGAGTCTTCTACCATCAGCTCGATACGCTCTCTTGGGTAGCTAGGATCGAGTGGAACGTAGGCCCCTCCAGCTTTGAGTACCGCGAGCATAGCGATGATTGTTTGAGGCGATCTCTCTACACAAATGCCAACAAGGGTTTCTACCTGAACACCTAATTTTTGAAGTCGCCACGCAAGTTGGTTGGCTTGGTTGTTGAGGTCGCGATAGCTGAGGTGTTCGGCACCAGAGACAACGGCAATTGTATCAGGTACTTTGTCGGCTTGGTTTTCGAACCAGCTATGAACGCACTGAGGGTGATGACTTTTCTGGAAATCCATATGACGCAGCAACTAAAGCTAAGAGATTAGAGGAGGGTAAACGAACGGAGAGTTATCATGCAGCAACTTTAGGAGAGTTGACATAGTGAGACTGCTCTCAGTAGTCGGCTCCTTACTTTAGGTAAAAAGAACCTGTAATGCCTTGCGTAATCTCTAGGAATTTTGATTGGCATAGGGTTTTCCCCGTTGAGTTTGATTGTTTTTGAATTGTTGTATGTTGTATGCTATTTTGCATGCCTTATGTTTTAGTTAATTCGCTTCAGAGAAAAAACTGGAAATGCATGATTTTTTTGACTTGTTTTAGGTGGTTGCGACTACAGCTCTGCCTGTTCTTCGGTGACTTCGTCTGGGCAAGCCTTTACCTATAGTGATATTTGTTTCAGTTGTAGTCCGCGATAATGCGGAAATTAAAGGTTTGTATGATTTGTCTGTGATCTTTCGGAGAGTTTTTTGTGGTTTCGATATGTTGCTGTGGGTATTCTTGATGCGAGAGTAATGCGATGCAGGTCTGTGCTGCTGTTATTGCTCTGTGAAGATTGTCTTCTTTTGCTGCTGTAACCTTGTGCTGGCTAGTTGTTCGCAGACGGTAGGCGTGGCTGTAGAGGATTGCGTTTGTTTTCGCTACAAGCTCTTTGTATCAAGATATATTCTCTTCTCTATTTTCTCTGTCTTAATGTCAGTAGTTTTATTGAGAATAGGACTTGTTTTATTGCTTCAATAAATCTTAAAAGAAAGTGATAGTTGATTTATGACACTGCTATTGGATAATCAAGAGCCCTCTAAAAAGCGGAGCATCCGCCGAGTTCCATTACGGCTGATGGTTGTTCTTCCTTTTGTGATGCAGGTTTGTGCTGCGGTAGGATTGACCGGCTATCTGTCGTTGCGTAATGGTGAAAGAGCCGTTAATGACTTGGCGGGACAGCTGAGATCTGAGGCGAGTAACCGTATTGACCAACATTTGGACAATTACTTAGTTACTGCCAGGCAAGTTACCAAGACTAACGGTGTTGCTTTTGACTTAGGTTTGCTTGACCCACAGGAGATTGAGCAAATAGGTCAGTATTTTTGGAATCAGATGCAGTGGTTTCCGATTGGTTATTTGCTGTATGGATCTACCGGTGGTGACATGGCGTCGGCGGGGTACTACTTTGAAGATGGCAGTGTTTCTATTCATGAGGTGTCTCCTGATTCGAATGGAGACGCTCATTTATATACCTATCATGCTAACGAGCTAGGAGAACGAACAACGCTAGCTGAGACGCTAGAAGAAAATCTCTCCTTTAAAGATGAGGGCTGGTTTGCGGAAGCCGTGAAAACTGGAGAGCTGGTGTGGACGCCGATTTATCAGTGGGAGACGCCCCCTTATACGTTGTCTGTTGCCGTCGCACGACCTGTATATGATGAGTCAGGAGAGATGATTGGGAGTGTTGCTACTGAGCAACCACTGTCAAAAATTGACGAGTTTTTGAGTGCGCTTGAGGTGAGTCCGTCTGGAAAGACTTTCATCATGGAGCAGGACGGTTTGCTGGTAGCTAGTTCGAGTGAGTACCCAGCCTACACGCTAGAGGATGAGAAACCTCAAAGGTTGAAGGCTACCGATAGCCCCGATCAGGCAATTAGCCTTACAGCATCTCATATCATAGAAGAAGTCGGTGATTTGAGTACACTGACAGAATCAAAACAGCTTGACTTTTGGGCAGATGGTCAGCATCAGTTTGTGCAGGTGACGCCTTGGCATGATGATGCTGGGCTAGATTGGCTGATGGTGGTGGTGGTGCCTGAAGCTGACTTTATGGGGCGAATTGCTGCTAATACGAGGACGACTATAGCGTTGTGTATGCTGGCGCTGCTGGTTGCGATCGCGCTTGGTCTCTACACGTCTCGTTGGATTACTCAACCGATTTTGCAGCTGAGCAATGCGTCTAAATCGATTGCGGCTGGCAACCTTGACCAAGAAGTAGTGGAGACTTCACGAGTTAACGAACTCAACACGCTTTCTCAATCGTTTAATCTGATGGCTCAGCAGCTACGTGAGTCATTTACTGCGCTTGCTAGCAGTAATGAAGAATTAGAGAAAAGGGTAGAGCAGCGTACAACTGAATTGAAAGCTGCTAAAGAGTCTGCGGAAGTTGCGAATAGTGCAAAGAGTGAATTTTTGGCGAATATGAGCCATGAGCTACGTACCCCGCTAAACGGAATTTTGGGATATGCACAGATTTTACTGCGTTCGAAGGGACTTTCTGAAAAAGATCAAAAGGGTGCAGGTATTATCAATCAGTGTGGCTCTCATCTACTGACGTTGATCAATGATATTTTGGATCTTTCTAAAATAGAGGCTCAGAAGATGGAGCTGCATCCTGCCGAGTTCCATCTACCTTCGTTTTTGCAAGGTGTTGCTGAGATTTGTCGAATTAAGGCTGAGCAGAAGCAGATTGATTTTATCTACGAAGCAGAAGCGGATTTGCCCATTGGGATTGATGCTGATGAAAAACGGCTGCGTCAGGTTTTGATCAACCTGTTGGGGAACGCCATCAAGTTTACCGACGAAGGCCATGTGAAATTTGTTGTGAAAGCACGTCCCTTAGAGACGGAAGCTTCCTCTGAACAGGCACAGTATTGTTTGCGTTTTCAGATAGAAGACACTGGCGTTGGTATGTCTGAAGATCAGCTAGAAAAGGTGTTCTTACCTTTTGAGCAAGTTGGCAGTATTAGCAAGAAGGCTGAAGGTACTGGGCTAGGGCTTGCGATTACTCAGCGGATTGTGAAGATGATGGGTACGAAGTTGGAGCTACAAAGCGAGCTGAACAAGGGCAGCATGTTTTGGTTTGATATTGATGTACCAGAGGCGCATGACTGGGTTGCCTCTTCCATGACGTCTCAAAATGGGAAGATTTTGGGCTATGAAGGTGATAGGCGAATTATCTTGGTGGCTGATGACCGCTGGGAAAATCGTTCTGTGCTGACAAATCTGTTGGAGCCGATTGGCTTTGAGATGATTATGGCGACGAATGGGCAGGAAGGTGTAGATAAAGCGCTTGAACATAAGCCAGATTTGATTATTACAGATATTTCGATGGCATTGCTAGATGGCTATGAGCTGATGACTCAGCTGCGAGCTTCTGATGATGAGCAGTTGAAAAATGTGCCTATCGTTGTGTCTTCTGCAAGTGTATTTGAAGTAGATCGCTACAAGAGTTTTGAGGCAGGAGCCAATGAGTTTGTGCCTAAGCCAGTGCAGGCGGAAGTACTGCTGGGTGCGCTGAAAAAGCAGCTGAGCTTGACATGGCAGTATGATGCAGTTGGGGCACCTCCAGCTGAGGCTCCCGATGATGGTGAACCTATGGAGATTGTGCTGCCTTCTGAGGAATCACTGAAGAAGCTCTATGATTTGAGCCGTCGCGGACTGGTGCCAATGCTGATAAAAGAGGCAGAGGCGATTCAAGCTGAGCGGCCAGAGTGCGAAGGTTTTGTGCAGCCGCTGATTAAGTTTGCGAAAGGGTTTCAGCTGAAGAAGATGCGAGATTTCTTGGAGCAGTATATTGATGTGCTAGCTGAATAAAGTAAAAAATGCGGTATAGCTGAGAGAAATCGGCCATACCGCGAAACTAACCGTCTGGAATAAATTCAGCTAAGCGTGGCGGAATTCCTGATATTCACAAAATTAGTTTGATGAGACGGTGTGGTACTTGTTTGCTGTTGCTGTTTGTTGAGATAAGCGATTGAGAGCACTGACAACCGCTTTGAAGGAGGCTGTGACAATGTTTTGGTGGATGCCAATACCGAAGCTGCTGCCTTGCTGAGTAGTGATTTCGATAAGTGTGATGGCCTCTCCCTCGCTGCCGCTGCTAAGAGCGCGCTCTTCGTAATGGCGAATTTGAATGTTTCTAGGGTAATAGCTAGCATTATTCCTAATATCATTCTTTTTTGGCGTTTTATTGAGTGCGTTGACGAAGGCATTGATAGGACCATTGCCAACAGCTGCTATTTCAAAATGAATAGTGCCATAGCTTAACTCAGCCGTAAGGGTAGTTTCTTTGACTTCGAGCTGGGAAGATTGGTGTGATATGTAGGCAAGAGGATGATCTGTTTGTTCGTATTCTTGGCGGAATACTTCCCAGAGTGCTTGAGCCGTGATCTCTTTGCCTGTGTTCTCAACAGCTTGCTGAACGGCTCGGCTGAATTCTATTTGTAGCTTTCTGGGTAGGGAAATGCCGTAGTCACGCTCTAGCAGAAAGGTAATTCCGCCTTTTCCTGATTGACTGTTGACTCGGACGACAGATTCGTATGAACGTCCGACATCGTTAGGATCCATGGGTAGATAAGGGATAGCCCAAGGCTCTGTTATGGCTGAATTTTGTGCGGCGAACCCTTTTTTAATTGCGTCTTGATGAGAACCTGAGAAGGCCGTGAATACCAGCTCTCCGGCGTAGGGATGGCGAGGATGAACAGGGATCTGCGTGCAGTCTTCGGCAACTTTTACGATGTTGTCTATCTGTGAGAAATCGAGCATGGGAGAGATGCCCTGTGTGTATAAATTCATCGCTAGGGTGACTAAATCGACGTTCCCTGTACGCTCTCCGTTGCCAAAGAGACAGCCTTCTACTCGCTGCGCACCGGCCATTTGACCTAGTTCCGCTGCTGCAACACTACAACCGCGATCGTTGTGAGGATGAACACATAGAACAACAGCTTCGCGGTAGATGAGGTTGTGGTGCATCCATTCGACTTGGTCGGCGAAGATGTTGGGCGTAGAGACTTCTACGCTGGCGGGGAGATTGATGATGGCTTTTGCTGCCGGGGTAGGCTGCCAAACGTTTAGAACAGCGTTGCAGATTTCTTTGGCGAAGGGGAGTTCTGTGGAGGTGAATACCTCGGGGGAGTATTGGAAGCGCCAGTGGGTGGTAGGTTGCTGTGCGGCTAGTTTTTTGATTAGGGTAGCGGCTTCTGTTGCGAGACGGATGGTGCCAGGTTTCTCGAGGCCAAAAACTACCTGACGAAAAGTTGGGGCGGTGGCATTGTAAACATGAACAATGGCTTGCTTGACGCCACTGAGTGCCTCAAAAGTTCGGCGAATGAGAGATTCGCGCGCTGGGGTGAGGACTTGAATGGTGACGTCTTTAGGAATGAGATCTTGTTTTATGAGGTGACGGGCGAAGTCGAATTCTGTTTGGGATGCTGAGGGGAAGCCAATTTCGATTTCTTTGAAGCCGATATCTATGAGGGTTCGAAACAGACGCAGCTTGCGGGCGATGTCCATAGGCTCGATGAGAGCTTGATTACCGTCGCGTAGGTCGGTGCTGAGCCAAGTAGGGGCAGTGGTGATGGTACGACTGGGCCAGGTGCGATTGGGTAAGTCAATAGGTGTGAAGGCTGCGTATTTTGTGGAAGGGTTGGTCAACATGGAATTGAAGAGATTTTTGGTTTTTCATTTTGTTGTTTGGCATGGCGTACGGTTCAGGGCTGTCAGGGTGCCAGGTTTGAACCTGATAGCCCCGAGGCAGTCGTAGGGTGAGGTAGAGGCAGGAGAGATTTTTCACGCGGTATGCAGAATGTGTGGAGAGGCAGATTATGACACTAGTTATTGTGCTGGGCACAACATTGCTGTGCACCTACGTCGATATGCCGTCGGTGTGTTGCCAATTTATGAATTTCTAAACTGTTGCCGAGGTGAGGTGGTCTGCTCGGTTCCAGACTTTTATTTCGGGTGTGGAGGTGTTGTTTATGCGCGCCCGCGCAGCAGCAGTTTGCCAAGGCGGCTAACGCTGAGGATGTGTTGAAGCGTGGGCTGCATGGTCATGATTGGTTGGCTGCGATCGCAAACTAATTCACAAGTTGGCTATCAACATAACTCAATAGGAAATCGGCGTCAACTGCGGTCGTTCTTAATCTGTAAACGACTAGACTGTACGGTTTGCTAGTAATATTAAAAATATATAGTTTTAGAGAGTAATAGAGGAGAACATTGATGCCATTGCCAAACGATTCTGCAGCGCAAAGGCGCTTTGCCCAAAAGGCAGAACAGATTTTAGAGGGGGCTACGCGTGTTTTTTTGGAGCGTGGGTATGGGGGTGCCAGTATGGACAGAGTGGCTAAGGCCTCTGGAGTGTCTAAGCAGACGCTGTATAGTCATTTTGCAGACAAGGAAGATTTGTTTACGGCCCTAGTAGAGCGAATGAGTAGGCGTAGATTAGAGGATGCTTTTGGCTTTGTCTCGACATCTGGGTCTGTTGAAGGTAACCCAAAAGCTGTGCTGCGTGACTTGGTTCGGTACACGCTAAAGCAGCTTTCGGCGGATGAAGAATATCACGATTTTGTGCGGTTGATGATTGGGGAGTCGAAGCGGTTTCCAGAGCTGGCGGAGACTTTTATGCGTAATGTGACTAGGCCGAGCATGATGAAGCTAAAGGAGTATTTGGCCGGCTCGGATGAGCTGGAAATTAAAGATCCTGAAGCAACAGCACATGTGTTGCTGGGGACTGTGGTCTTTTTTATGCTGTCACAAGAGATTATGCCTGGTAAGAGCGTGATGCCGATAGAGAGTGATCGCTTGGCTGATACGTTGGTGGCTATGCTGTAGCCTACAGACCATTTTCTCGTTTCGGTTACGGATATCCACGGGATGTTTCCCAGGGGTGACTCTGGGGTGAACCACTGGCTGACTTTATGAGAGAGAGCGGCTGTTGTGAGTACAGCGGTGGCTTCAGCGTCTGTCACAATGGCCTGGAGCCGTTCCATTTTATTGCTCTTGCGCGGTGGGTAGGCGGGAACGGCGGTGACGTCTGCGTACAGGCAGCCTAGAAACGCGGTGACAAATTCTAGACCTGGCGTTAGTAGCAATAAGGCTCGTCCGCCAACAATGTTGTAATGGTGAAGGTGACGTGCGATCTCTCTGGCCCTTGTTTGAACCTGACGGTTGGTGAGTGTGGTTGCTACCCGTTCGCCGCGATGTAGATATTGGTAAACAATCTGGTGAGGCTGATGCTGCGCTCTATAGTTCAACAGCTCTACAGTTCAACAGCTCTACAAACGTTAGTCCAACAGGAATATTTTGCTTTCCTTGAACTGGAGGGAGGAAGGGTTGTTTCATATCTTTCCTTGTAGGCTCCTTATGGGTTCTGGGCTGTATGGGCTTTAGGCTACGTGGGCTCTGGGGTGTGTGGGCTCTTAATGTCAGATTTGTGCATGTCAGATTTGTGCGGCGTGCAGAATGGGTTGGATTGTTTGAGAGTGAGGGTGTAAGAGTGAACAGATATAGGTGAGAAAGTATGACAGAAGTGGGTAATAAAACGTGTATCGCTGGTGAACTGCTTTAGGGAAATCCTTGCTACATCTGACTGAAAGTTGCCACATAACTTTATTATGTATTTTTATACATAATAAAGTATTAATTGGGTATCTGCCTGTGGCGATGGTAATTATTGATACTCGCTCTCTTGTCTGCGTGTTGAAAACCTCTGAAACTCGAAAGTAGGGCTTTATGCAGGGATGAGTACGAATTTGTATTGGAAAAATAAAATGTTTATTTAAGATCCATTATTTGTTATGGTTCTAAGTATGCTTATGCTGGTTTTATGTGTAAGATGTTCTAATGCTTGAGAATTAAAGGGTTTAGCCTTTTGCTTCTGTTTGCTTGGGATGTAAGTAAAATCACGGTAATAGGGTTACGGTGGTCACTTTGTAGTGATAGGTTTTGGGTTGGCGTAGCCGCTGATAATTTGTTGCCTACAGTGATGGACAAAATCAGTGATAGATAGGGTGCTGCTTCAATAGCAGATGAGGTGAAAAGGTGGATTTAGATGCTGCGTTACGGTGGGTGAACGCTGCTACGGCTACCCATGCGGGTCATTCGTTGCGAGAGCCTGAGATTGTTATTTTGAAGGGTACTTGGCGTGGGTTGACCTACGAGCAAATGGCCAATGATTCAGAATACAGTACAAACTATTTGATGCGAGACGTCGCGCCTAAGCTGTGGAAGCAACTCTCGAATGTGTTTAACCGTTCTGTGGGTAAAACGAATTTTCGGGTGGCGCTAGAAGCCTACGCGGTCGCCAATGCCTCCATGGAGTCTGAGCTGCTTTCTGCGGTGATGGCAGATGACAGCCGCGTAGAGCGATCAGGCGGTGGCCAGTCTTTAGGGCAATCTCTGGGTCAATCTTTAACCGGATTGCCCTTGGACATGCAGGCGGCAGCGGCGCGGCAGGAGTCTGACCATGGTTGGCTGCTGGAGGGCGAGGGGCTGTGGAGTGCTGCTAGGGCTACTCTGTTGTCGGCGTCGGCAATTGTGCCAGGGGTGATGTATGGCTACGAGCCTGAGCTGTCTCAGCTAAAGGATTGGTTGAACGAATCTGCTGGTGTGGAGGGACACAGTCGCCTGATTGGCGTTTGGGGTTTGCGTGGGATTGGGAAGACGCTGCTGGTAGAAACGGCGGTCTCTCAGGTGGGCGATCGCTTTGAGGGTATTGTTTGGCGATCGCTGCAAGATCGACCTACGCTCAACGATTTGAGTGTGAGCATTTTGACTAGTCTTGGCATGAGCGTACCAACTGGCCAAGCCATTGCTCAGCTGCTGTCAGTACTGGCAAGCCGCTCTTTGCTACTGGTGCTAGAAGGGGCTGAAGCACTTTTGAAAACTGGTGATTTGGCGGGGGACTATGCCAGGGGCTATCAAAGCTACGCCGAATTTTTTCAGTCGGCGACGACGTCTTGCAGCTGCGTTTTGCTCACGGGTATAGAAGGGCCGAGTGACTGGGTGCGCCAGGGTGGCTACGACGGTGATAGGAGTGTGCGATCGCTCACGCTTTCTGGCCTTGCTCCTGCGGCAGCCAGTGATTTGCTCACTGCCGAGCAGCTGTCTGTTCCGGAAAAATGGGACGAGCTGATTGAACGCTATCAGGGGCATCCGCTGGCGCTAAAGTCTGCGGCTAGAGTGATTCGTGAAATTTTTAATGGCCGAGTAGATACGTTCCTTATGCAGTCTTCTGTGCTGTTCAATGGGATTTTTCGCTTGCTGTCGCCTTCGTTTGATCGACTGTGCGTTAGTGAGATTAATATTCTCTATTGGTTAGCGAGCTGTGAGTCGCCGTTATCACTGGCGGAGTTGCAGGAAACATTGCCGCTCTCCTTGCGGCCTGCTGAGCTGATTTCTGCTCTGGATTCTTTGAAGCAGCGATCGCTGCTGCTAGTGAGATTGCAGAGTGACCCGCCTACCTTTTATTTGCCTTCACTGGTCAAGGCCTACGCCGTTCATCAGTTTATGGGGCAATTTAGCAGCGCGAGCCGGATTGCGTCGCAGGCCAGGCCGATGTCCGCCTACGTGCCAACGTCTCAGGTGATTAACCTCAGCCCAGTACGGTTGAAGCCTGTGCAGCTCAGCCAGTGGTTTCGAGGCCAGTTTGAAGAAGACTGGCGCTCTCTCGATTGGCTATTTGAGTCGGCCAGTCGACCGGCGATGCGTTTGCGCAGTGCCTATCACCTGCGGGACGAAACTTTCTTGAAACGCTGCAAGGCGATTGTTTTTGAGTCTTCGTCAGCAGATGCTTCTAGCGCTATTCTTTTGGTGGCCGTTCATCAAGATGCCGACAGTGCTTTCAAGGTATGCGTACAAGCCCAGCCTGCCAAAGGTGAAAGCAGCTTACCCAGGCAGCTAGATTTGCGTTTGCTAGATGCCCAGCGCAGTGTTTTGGCAACCGTCAGTGCTGAAGAAAGCGATACGTTTATTCAGCTGCCTTATTTCCGTGGAGAAGTTACAGAAACGTTCGAGATTGAGCTGGCCTTGGCAGACAATACCCACACGGAAACATTCGTGATCTAACGACGCTCGAATGGTGGTCATACCGCATCTAAGCCCATGAAAAAAGTCATCCTTAATTTAGGTTCTGGCACCCTGACAAAGGGGTGTGAGCTTATTATCGGAGAGATTTTGGAAGGTCGTGGCCAGTATCCTGTGCGCTTTACCGGGCAGCTGCCACCTGCGGTTGAATTAGCCACCTTGCAGCAGCAGTGGCAGCAGCTCTACGCCCTGCGCAATCAAGATCAGGCGCTGAGGATTCATCTGCTCGATGTAGAAGGGTTTCGCTATTCAGAATCCAACTTTGGCCAGGTGTGCGAAGCGCTGGTTGAGCGGTTTAACGACTGGCTGAATTCACCGGCGTTTCGCTCTGTCGATCAGGTTTTGCGTACGGAGCTAGAGCGCACAGAAGATGTGCAGCTGATTTTGGAAATGCAAGATTCGCGGTTGCGCCGTTTGCCCTGGCATTTGTGGCAGCTGTGTGGAGACTATCCGCGAGTGTCGCTGACTTTTAGTTCTAGCGACTGGCGCCCGCTGCCGAACTTGCCCACTGACCCGCCGCGAAGACGTAAAAAAGTTAATGTGCTGGCAACCTTTGGCAATGGCGAAGGGCTAGACTTAGCCTCTGATTTGGCGACTTTGAGCAACTTGCCAGAGACGCAGCTTACGGTTTTGGAGTCTCCTAGCTTCAATCAGCTGCATGATTCGCTCTGGCAGCCTGAAGGGTGGGATATTTTTTTCTTTGCGGGCCATAGCCAAACGCAAAATGACAAAGGCATCATTGATCTCAATGTTGAAGATCGGCTGACGATTGATCAGATCAAGCATGCTTTGGGCAAGGCGATTTCGAACGGGCTGAAGATCGCTATTTTTAATTCTTGCGATGGGCTAGGGTTGGCGCAGCAGCTTTCGGAGCTGCAAATCCCGTATGTGGTGGTGATGCGTGAGCCGGTGCCCGATCATATCGCTCAGCAGTTTTTACACTATTTGCTGACGGCGTTTGCGGAGGGTGCACCTTTTCACCTAGCGGTGCGTGAAGCGCGTCAGCGGCTAGCCGGACTCGATGTGCAGATTCCCTGTGCTAGCTGGCTGCCGGTAATTTGGCAGAATCCGACTGCGCCCGCTATTTATTGGCAAGATTTTTTGCCTTCACAGGCGGTACCTGGATCTATGCGTTCCTGGCTAGCACCCGCTGTGAGGAGCGCCATGGCCGCAGGCGCGGTGTTTGGACTGCGGCTGTTTGGGCTGTTGGAACTGTTTGAGCTATCGGCTTACGATCAGCTGATGCGTCAGCGTCCGGCAGAAGCAGTGGATTCTAGGATTGTAGTGGTCGAGATTTCGCAGGAGGCGACTAGCGACTACGGCTACCCCCTGCCAGATGAGGTGCTTACCCAGCTTATTCAGCAGATTAGCGATGCGGAACCGATGGCAATTGGACTGGATTTGCATCGGCCAAAAGCGATGCTAGGTGAAGGACAAACCATTGCGAACGGCGGTTTTGAGGGTGTTGCCAGTCGTGAGGTGACGACGAGCTATGGTCGCTTTTTGCAGCAGGTAGACGAAAACCCTCACTTGTTTTTGGTGTGTGCCTACAGTAGTACGGATGAGAACTATCGCGCGCCGCTACAGCTGTCGGATGAGATGCGGATAAACCAAGTTGGGTTTAGCGACTTGCCGACCGACCGATTTGCGCTGGGAATAGACCTGGTGCGCAGTGATTTGTCGATTCAAGGAGAGTCGGCGGTGATGGGGAATAAGGTGCGGCGACATTTGCTTTCTTATGACCCTGATTTGTCTCCTGTGCCGTCTACTTGTATTACGCCCTATAGCTTTAGCTTTCAGCTGGCATTTCAGTATTTGGCCGAGCGCGGGGTATCGCCGATAGAGGTGACTGAAGACCAGCATTGGCAGTTTGGCTCGGTTGTTTTTCCCTCTTTGGCCCATCGGTTTGGTGGCTACCAGAAGTTAGAGGGGCCGAGCAGTCAACTGATGCTGAACTACCGGGCGAACCAGCCAGCTAGAAGAATCACGCTGGATCAAGTGCTAGCAGATAATTTTGAACCGGCGCTTTTGCGCGATCGCGTTGTCATGATTGGCTATACGGCCCCGGTGTCAAAAGATTATTTTGAAACGCCCTATGGACCTATGGCGGGATTGTGGGTACATGCCCATATGGTGAGTCAGCTCATGAGTTCGGTGCTAGAGGGTCGGCCATTGATTCGGGCCCTGCCGCAGCTGGGCATTTGGCAATGGGGTGATTTTTTGTGGGTGGTGTGCTGGAGTGCATCAGGGGCCTACGCAAGCTGGTGGCTGCATCGTCGGTCTTTCTGGCTATTGAGTTTGTTGATGGCTGGGGTATTGCTATACGGCTCGTGCTGGGTGGGTTTGATTTTTGGGTTTTGGCTACCGCTGATACCGACGGCTTTGGCGATGGTAGTGTCTGTCAGCTGGGTAAGGTTTAGCGGTAAAGCTCGATCGTCTTTAGCTGAGCCGTTTTCGGTTCAGTTATCTTCGGTTCAATCGTCTGACGTTCTGTAGGCTTAGAATCGGTGACCTCCGTCTCATTTTTTAGAAGTATATTTGATTTGATTGATAAACCTAACGTTCGGCGGGATAGGCAGCAGATGCATGAGCAGATTTAGAAGGGTTCGACAAAGTCGCTGCTGCTGCGAGGTATGACGCTAGCTGTGGTGTTGCCTGCTTTGGTAACCCTGCCGGTTGTCGCCTCTGATTTATCGGTGGTTGCTGAACAGGCAGCGACTGATGAGACGGCTGAGAAGCAAACAACTCGGCGGCGTATTGCTCGGCCTGCCCCACCGCGCAGGCAGCTACCGCCGAACCGGGTACAGCCAGGTGGTGGACTCGACATTGCGGCCTATTCCTGTACCCCAGGCGGTGCACCGCTAACGGCGCTGGTGCCGGTTGAGAATCCTGTTTTTACAGCGCGCGATCGCCCGACGTTTCTGTTTCATTTGCCAGATGCGCCGGAAGCAGTGGACCATGCAGAGTTTATTTTGCTCAGCGCCGACGAAAAAGAAGAGATTCACAGCGTTCAGTTTTCGCCGACGGCGTCAGGAATTGTGAGTATTTCGCTGCCTGCTGAGTCTGAGAAGGTACTGGAGCCGGGGGAGGCTTATCACTGGTATTTGAATTTGCACTGCCAAACGGCGGTAGGGATTCCTTCTGTGAATGGTTGGGTACAGCGAGTGGCTTCGGAAGACGTTGCTGAGCTGTCGGTAGGGTCTGAATTACCTAGCGTTTGGTACGACGAAGTGGCCCAGACGGCGGCATCGCTGAGACAGTTGCCGTCTGCTGGTGATAGTGTTTTGGCACAGTGGAGTAGTCTACTCATGGCCGCCGAGCTAGATGAGCTGATTGACATTTCCGTGCTTGGTTCTATTTCTCGAAGCGAGGTGGCTGTTGTCCAAGAGGGAGAGTAGCCGCTTATTAGGATAGTGAAGTCTTTCTGACCTTTCTTTTAACCGATTACAATTGAGATAGTTAATCAATCATTTTGTGGTTTTCTGCTCCCGATTATTCAGCCGATGGTTTTTCCTTTACAAGAGCGATACGTTAATCTGCTAACTGATTTTGGCTTCAAGCGCGTTTTTGGCTCGGAGCCAAATAAGCAGCTGCTGATTGACTTCCTCAACACGTTGCTACCGGCACACCACAGAATTAAATCTCTTTCGTACAAAAGTAGCGAGCATTTGGGTAACACCCCCATCGACCGTAAGGCCATTTTCGATATCTACTGTCAGGGTGAGAATGGTGAGCGGTTTATTGTCGAAATTCAGAAGGCTAAGCAGAACTTTTTCAAGGATAGAAGCGTTTTCTACGCCAGCTTTCCGATTCAAGACCAGGCAATGAAAGGCGACTGGAATTTTCAGCTAGCGCCGGTTTACTCTATTGGTATTCTCGATTTTATTTTCGATGACCATCAGCATGAAGATGCGCTTATTCATACGGTTGAGCTAAAGGATCAGCGTTGCAACGTTTTTTACGACAAGCTGAAGTTCATCTATGTGGAGCTGCCTAAGTTTACAAAGGCACTTGACCAGCTGGATTCGCATCAAGACAAGTGGCTGTACTTACTCAGGTATTTACCAGATTTAGACAATCAGCCGCCGCCTTTTCAAGATGCCGTTTTTCTACAGCTCTTCGAGGTAGCGGAAATTGCTAATTTTACGCCTGCTGAGCAGGACAATTATCAGAACAGTTTGAAGTACTATCGCGACATGAATAACGTTATCGATACTTCTCGGCAAGATGGGATAAGAGAAGGCATTGAGCGGGGTATTGAGCAGGGTATTGAGCAGGGTATTGAGCAAGGGCGTAAGGTGGAGAAGGTAGAAATTGCGCGATCGCTGCTAGGCAAACTACCCGTCGAGACCATTAGCCAGACGACGGGGCTGACGATTGACGAAATTACTGCTTTGTAGTGGCTATAGCCAATTTCCCACTAGAACATAGGAGGCCCAGTAGTAAGGCGCAGGATAGCCGACTTCGCTGAGGAGCATTTTTTGAGCTTTTTGTAAGGATTGCGCTTTGGTGAGACCGTTGCCCAGCCCTTCGTAGAAGCTGGCCATGAGTTCGGTGTTGGCACCGTCGTCGGCGCGCCACAGGGTGGATAGGGTGCTGCGGGTACCCGCGCGGACGGCAATGCCCGCGAGGCCGAGGACGGCTCTGCGATCGCCTTGAGCAGTAGCGCAGGCGCTGAGTACCAGTAGCTCTAGCGGTTCGGCTTGCTGCTGACTGGCGGAGCGAACTAGGGTGCTGAGTTCGTTGGCGGTAATACCGTCTTGGTAGGCGACAAGGAAGGTTTCGCCGGGGCTGGAGCTAAAGACGCCGTGGGTTTTCCAGTGAATGGCGGAGTAGGTTTCTTTGGCGAGCTGGGCTTCGATATTGGACTGGGTGTAGTTTTCGTTGATCAGGGGCTGGGCGACGGTGAGTTCGTCCGGGATTTGGTTGAGTTCGGCTTGGATGAGTTCGATGGGGGGGAAGCTTTGGCCGCGTACGGTTTGGGGCAGACCGATACCGCCGCGCAGTACCTTAAGCTGTTGGGGGGCGCTGCGGGGAGCGAAGAGATCTAGCTGGGGAGCGATGGCGATCGCATAGTCTTTTTCAATCAGGTACTGCTCACCGTCGTACAGTACGCCCATGGGAATGTTACGCAGGGGACCATCGGGAACAAATACAAGGGTTTCTATCTGTGGGTTTGCCGCCAAGATGGGCGTAACCGGTTCGATGAGCCAGCTGTAGAGCTGTTGCGCGGCGTTCAAGACATTGGGCGTTTTGCCCGGTAGCACGAGATTGTCTCTAAGCGATTTGAGTGTGCTTTCGACTGTGGCTTTGTCTATAGCGACAGTGCGTAGGGTGAGTGGCTGACCAGGTACATCAACAATCGTGGTGAGCTGATTGGAGAGAATAATGGGGTACAGCTTGATGGCTTTAGGATCGCTTTGGGGTGCGCTCAAGGTTACGAGCTGTGAGAGATTACAGCCAAGGAAGTTCTCCAGCTCGGTAAGCTGAAGGGCATCGAGAGTTTGTACGGCGAGTTCTAGATCCTGCTGACTGGGTTCTGTTGTGGATGTGTCTGTTTTTAGGTTGACTGTTTTAAGTTTGACTGATTGTGCGTTAATTGTTGTGTCGCTACTGATCGTATTGCCGACCAATAGCTCAACAAACTCTCTATAAACGGGTTCGACATTATCTCTAAATGAAAACTGTACTTGTGGGTCGACAAGCAACAGATTTTGGCGGACGGCTGCAAGTGAGCTAAGTGCCTGCTCGTAGGCAATGCGGGCTTGGTTGGTAGTGTCTGTTGAGTCTCTGTATAAGCGAGCGAGCTGCCACTGCCAACGGTACGCAATTTCGGGCATCTGTTTGCCTTCTAGCAGGGCGAGTGCCTGGCGAGTAAGGCGAATAGCTTCGTTGCTTTGGTTTGTGAGTTCATAGGTATGGCCTAGCTCGCCGATGGCGTATATTTCTAGCAATGAATCGTTTAGCGCTTTTGCCTGCGCGATCGCGGTGGTGAGTGCGCCGAGCATTTTCTCTTGTTGCTGGGGGGTGAACGGTAGGGCTGAGGCGGTGGGAGCGCTGCTGGATATTTCTTGTTGGGCTTCTTGCCATTCTGTTTTGGTACAGGCGGTGGTGGCAGGTGCACGCAGGCAGTTGAGACTATGGGCGTAGCTGATGTGGGCTTCTGTGCTGGCTCTGCTGAGCGGCAATGCGGTGAGCTGAATGCTAGGCCAGAAAGCTGTAGCTGCTGCTAGTTGGCCGGTTTCGATGAGGTAGCTAAGCTGGTTGAGCTGGGCCTGGACCTGGAGAAGTGGGTTGTTTGACGGTGCGCGTTGGCCCGCTGTTGTGTAATAGCTCAAGGCTTGATCAGTGTAGTCTTGGGCGGGGCGAATCTGACCGATGGCAATGGCTCTGTGGCTGAGCGCACGGGCGGTGTGGCCAAGCTCTAGCTGGAGAGCTTGACGCTGTTCGGCTAGAGTGCTGTCGCTGGCGGCTGCGGTGCGGCTATTTTTGACGGCGAGGGCTGCGGAGAGGAGCGATTGAGCCGAGGAGAGTTCGCCGATGCGGCGGAGGGCTTTGCCGAGTTCTTTGGTGGCGCTGAGCTGAACGCTGAGACTGAGAGCGGGAATCTGTTCTATGAGGGCATTGAGCTGTTGGACGGCCTGAGCGTTGAAGCCAAGTTCCTGGAGGGCAAGAGCCTGGTTGATTTGGCTGAGTATGAGGCCGACTTGGATGCTGATAGGAGAGCTTTCCTCGCGCTGCGTGGCCTGACGGTAGTGTTGTTCTGTCTGTTGCCAGGTGGTGAGGGCTTCCTGGGTGAGGCCCTGTTGCCATTGGCTTTGGCCTTGGGTATTGAGGACGCGGGCAGAGATTTCCCAGTAGGTGGGGGTGCGTTCGTTGTCTGGCCAGCGATTGATGATGTTGAGGCTGGTGCCTAGAGCCTGCTGTGACTGTTCTATTTGACCAAGCTGTTGATAGGCGGTGGCTAAGTTGCTTAGAAGGTAGGCGCGGGTGAGGTGATGGTTGGGCGCGGTGCTGGGAAGTTGGCTAAGGGCGGATTGCCATTGGGCGATCGCATTCCTGATTTGCCCCTGCTCAAACGCTAAGATGCCTGCTGAGATGTCGTCTGTTGTAATATTGGCTGGCGCTGAATTGGCCGGTTCGCTTGCCGCTATGTTGCCCGATCTGTTGGCCGCCACGCTATCTGCTGGTGAAGCTGCGAGCCGGGCGAGGGTAGGGAGTGAGGTCGCTGAAGCGGCTGTTGAATTTTGAAAGTGTGCAGAGGCATTAGCCGCGATGAGAACAGCTGTTGATGGACTGCCGAGTGTGAGCGCGACTAGCCAGCTACTGAGAAAGATAGCGATCCATTTTTGGAGGCCCTTTTTCTTTGAGGGTTTTTTACAGGTGGATCTCACTGCTTGCAGAATATTGAACATTTCTCTTCTATTGAAGCTGATTTTGTTAATCTGTTGCCGACGTGTGAGTTCTTTCATGATCGCCAGTTCAAGCATCTTGCGCTTTCTTGCTCGCTGATATCAACTGCTAGTAGAACGACTTCACCTTTTGTATTGGTGGTCCAGTTTTGCGCCTCGGTGAGTCCAGGGTTTGTGGTGCTTAAGGGGATAGCCACTTCTGAAGATGGCGAATCTGTTGCTAGGGCGCTGGGCAAGGAGACATCTGGCAAGCTGTTGCGGCTGTTGAGAATACCGTAGGGCGTTGTGCCGGTGCCGCCGCGCCCGGTTTGGACGAATCGTCCGGCACCGCCAGTATTGCAGCCTTGGGCAACCGCCGGGATGTCGGTGGATTCGGGGAGCGCAGGGGCGTCTTCTCGAATTTCGGTTTCTAGGGTTTCTAGGCGCGTCTCGCCAGCTGCGCCAAACTCTGAACTGGTTGTGATGTCGCTTTGTTCGGTGAGGGCGGGTCTGGCTTCTATGCCTAAGACGTCTTGGGCAACGATATTTACCCGTCCACCCCTGCCAAACTCAGCGTTGGCGGTGATGTCACTGTTTTCGTTGGGCAGTGCAAGGATAAAGCCATCGGTGGCGTTGATGTTGATATTGCCGCCTGTTGCTTGGGCGGTGGCGTTGGTGGTGATGCGGCTACCCGTGCGAAGTGCCAGGGCCTCGGTGGTGATGTTGATGTTGCCGCGATCGCCGATGGCGGTGTCCGCGTTCAAAAGGGCCTCGCCTTGTAAAACAATTTGCCTGGCCTCGATAGTGAGGTTGCCAGCGGCTCCCTGGCCCGGTGGTATGGGGGAAGTCGGCGAACTGGGAAAGTTACTAACGCTGATGGTGCCGCCGTCTAAAACCTGAAGCTGGTCTGCGTTTACGGTTAGGTTTCCGCCGTTGCCAGGGCCGAAGATAGCGCTGGCGAATAGCCCACTTTTGCCTGCGGCTGTGCTGCCAGATATCAGCACAGCATCGCTATTGACAATCAAGTTTCCTGCGTTGCCTAGGCCTACTGTGCCGGTAGAGATTTGTCCGCCTGCTAGTACTGAGATCTGACGGCTATTGAGCGTCACCGTGCTGCCGTTGCCCTCTGCTGTGGGGGCTACGACGGTGGAGATGCTGCTGGGGCCACCGTTGTTATCGGGGGCTGCGAGTGCCGCGCGCCCAGAGACGGTAATTTCATCGGCAGTAACGGTGACATTTCCGGCATTGCCAGGGCCTGCTGTTGCCGCTGTAATTTGTCCGCCTTCGGTGACTAGCACCTGGCTTGCCACGATTTCAATGCCTAGACCGGCTTCTAGCGCACTGCCTCGGTTGTCTGATTCGATCGCCGAACCCTCTAGAAAAAATTCTATAGAACCATCGGGGAGGCGGTCTTCGAGCACAGGCGTTGTGCCCTCTACTTGAATGTGTTTAGCGTCGATTTTTATGCTGCCTGTGGCACCTGTTGTTTCTGATGTAGTTGAAATGCGCCCGCCGTCCTGTAGCAACAGCTCTGTGGTGTTGATAAAGATACGCCCGGCATCGCCAGTGCCGGGCGAGGCGGCTGCGGAAAAGATAGCGCTAAGGCCAAACTCTCCTAATCCGATGAGGGAGAGCTGGTCGTCAACTGTGAGCCGTAGCGTGCCCGCTTGGCCTGCGCCAAAGGTATTGGCCCCAATTTGAGCGCCATCTGTGATGGTTAGGTTTTGGGCCTGTAGATTAATGAGGCCGCCAGGGTTACTGGTATTTGGTGCGGTATCTACAGACAAGTAGCTGAAAAAGGGAAATCCGGGGGTGCCAGGGGGAACGTCACTCACCTGCATTAGACCAGTGGACTGAATATCGATGAGGCCACCGCCCGTGAATGGGTCAGTAGTGGGGCTGCCGCCTGCTAGGGTTTCTGCGAGTACGGCCGAACGTTCTCCTACCGATAGATTACGGCTAGCTAGGAAGATTTGCCCTGGATTCGGTGCGCTGACGTCTAGTGAAGCGCTGTTGGATAAGGTGATGTCGCTAAATGCGCTGACCTTGTCGTAGCTGAGGGTGCCTGTTGATGTGGTGTTGGGTGTGCTGCCGGGGGTTTGGCTGGCGCTGAGCGTAGAAGGGCTGATATGGACTTCACCAACGGCAACGCTGCCAATTTCGATGGTGCCGCTTTCGGCGATGAGGTTTCCTCCCGTGAGGGTGACGCCGTTGCCGATGAGTCGAACAGATTCGCTCGGCTGAACAGAAAGCGCTGAAAAGGTGGGAAAGCCAGGCGGGAGAGAGCCTGGGGCCTGTCTGAACTGGCGATTGACAAACTGAGCATTGGGTTGAGCTGACGAACCAAAGACCAACAGGTTGCCGGTAGCGCTGACGGTAATAGGTGCGCTCATTGAGCTGCCGCTGTTATTGGCTAGAAAACCAAGCCCGATGGGTTGACTTACCTTTAGCAGGGAGGCTGTCGCTGGCGTGGGGGTATTGGAGGCGAGGCTAACGCCATCATCGAACAGAATTTCGTTAGCGGTGCTGGAGGTAAAGCTGCCGCCGAGTTCTAGATTGGCCTCGGGGCCAAAGCTAATGCCCTGGTTGTTGATTAAAAACAGATTGGCGGTAGATCCTGTGCTGGCGGCTAGGGTGCCGTTGATCTAAGATTCGCTGTTGCCGGGAACTCGAACGACAATATCTGCTACGCCTGGGTCGATGAAAAGAGCGGACTGGGGGCCTTGCGTTGCCGGGAGTGAAAACTGCTCGAAGCTGTGCAATAAGAGGCTCCCGCTGTCGTTGAGCTGCCCCCCTGTAATTTCGCAGATGGCGGCGATACAGCTATCAATTGCAGACTGATTGACCAGGGTGCTGAAACTAGTGTCGCTGGTAATTTGCGCGCTAACCGGGCTGGTTTCTGTTGCCAGATTGATACCGAGCAATACGCTCACGCCGCAGATAGTTTGAGTTAGGTACTTGCCTGGCAAATGCGGCTGCCTCTGTATCCGGATGGATGAGTATGCGAGTAGTTTTACTGAGTGCATATTTATGCAGACCTTTTTGCTATCTGCTGTGTTCAATGTTTTTCCTGACAGGATTCTAAATTAGTAGACGTGCACTCAGTAGATATACGCCTACTCTTAGCGTTACTTTGTTATATTCTACGCGAAAAACGAGATAACCTACGTGAAAATCGGTAGATTAACTGTTATTTTAAGTACATCAATAAGGACGTTAACTAATTATTTTAATTTCTCTTTATATATTCACACATACGCTTGGGCTTAAGCTGGAAATGATGAATTTTCGAGACTTTAGGAGACTTTGGCTGTAGGAGAGAACTCTGCGAGAATTTGATTTTTCTCTCTGTGTGTGAACCATACAATACTGAACTTTGATATTAGTGTGTGCCTGGGATTTATTATCTAGTCTACGGGTGTTGTTTCTATTTCATAGCTGCTTTTATGGCTTTCTATTGGCCACGTTTTGTGTGTGTTGCTTTTTGTGTGTTGTTTTAACAGTGCCTTTGCGTTGCTTTGGTGCTGACATCTTCATGCTTATGGCTTCGTGCTGATAGTTTTGCACTGATGGCTATGTTGCTTACAAAGTACTTTTTTACGCTCGAATGGTTCATATTTTTCATATTCCTGTTGGTCAGTCACGTCGTTATTTTGAATCTATGCATCCACTGACAATTTGTTCTTTGAGAGCGGCTCGGAAGCATTTTTGGAGAAGAACTGCTATTGCGATCGCTTTGCCTGTGGCTAGTGGATTGCAGTCTTCGGCGAAGGCTGTTAGCTTTCGGTTTGATTTTGGACGTAATGTTTCTAGTGAATTTCGCTCAGCAGCTGTAGAGGCTGGCAACGCATGGTCTTCTGTGTTGAAGGATGACACGGTTGTAGAGCTGAGGCTGGAGTATGAGGATTTATCTGCGATTGGTGGCGATATTTTAGGAGGCGCTCAGCCTGGCAGGGTAAGCGTTAGCTACAACCGGTATGTGAATGCCCTCTTTAAAGATGCTGTTTCTAGCAATGACTATGCGGGTATCAACAGTCTGCAATTCTCCTACAGTGACCAGGCCCGTTTGCATTCTTTTCAGCGAGGACAGCGTAGCGCTAGCCAAGTGACTCTAAATTCAACAGAATTTGGATTTATAACTGATCGTGAATTTGTTGCAGGCAATACGAGCGATTACTCTTATTTTTCGAGTGGTCGCGATGACGACGACGACGATGATGATGATGACGATGACCACTATTATCAGCGGTCTTACCAGGGCGATTACTATAGGTATGGTCGTGACAGAGATGACCGCTACGGTGGCTATTCAAACGGCAACAGAAATAGATTTTCGTCTCATAGCTACGACAACAATGGGAGCAACAATAACAAAAAGGTTTCTCTGACTAGAGCGCAGGCAAAGGCGTTGGGCATTGAGCGGCCCAAAAAGCGTGGTTTGGATGCGGTGATCCGGCTTAACAGCAGTGTGAACTGGGATACGGATCGCCAGGATGGGGTAGAGGGTGATAGCTATGATTTGTCGTCGGTATTGCAGCATGAGATTGGTCATGCGCTAGGCGTTGTCAGCAGTGTTGATGCGTTGGATTTTCTCTCTACGTCCAATCAGGCTGAGGCTGTTGACAATACGCCTTTTTCTTATTTGACGCCGATGGACTTTTATCGGTATTCCGAGGAGAGCGCTAGTCTCGGGCTGGTGGATTTGACGCTGGGCGGAGAGAAGTATTTCTCTTTGGATGGAGGCCGTAGCGCGGTCAAGGATCAATATGGCCGGGCGGCTTATTTTTCGACGGGGAGTACGGCTGCAGGTGGTGATGGCTATCAAGGCAGCCATTGGAAAGACACCTATTATTCGCTGGGTGTGATGGATCCGTCTTTGCGTAGGGGGCAGTCTAGTCAAATTTCTAGCCTGGACCTGACGTTACTTGACGCTATTGGCTGGGATTTGGAGGATAGCTCGCAGAAGAGAGCGAAGGTGATTGGGATTGACTTGCAAGGATATAAGCAGTGGCTATCGAGTGAGCGGGAGATTGCGATCGCCTCGACGGCGGCTGACTGGGGCGATCGCATTCCTGAGCTAAAAGCGGCGCTCAACGATGCTTTGGTCGACACCGATTTGGAATTTCAGCTGCTGCTGCAAGATGAATTCGACGAGCTGACACGAAAGCTCATAGACGAAGGCGGTAACTACTATGCGGACTATCGCTATAGGGAAATTGACAGCTTTTATCGACGGATTTCGCAGGCTTCTGCTGACCGTAAAAATGTGATTCGTGATAGTGCCAACTGGATCTATTCGATTGATCAGACCGTGCGACAGTGGCTGCTGCTATCTGATAAGGCGCTCTCGGCCAAGATGGAATCGGCGAGTGTGATGGAGATAAATCGTCTTTCTAATATTGTGAAAGATGCGCCTTGGGAAGAAAGAGAGGTACTGGAGCGAAAGCTGGCAGCGGCGATCGCACCGTTTGCAGACCGGCCTAGTCAGCTGGTGAAAGATTTGCTGGATACGAGCGGTCCGGCTAACCCGATTGGCTTTGGAAATCGGCGATGGTGGTTTTGGTTTCAGGAGGCTGATGGTGTGGGTGTGAATGGTGATGGCGTCTCGCCAGTAACTTACTACTCGAACATGGCGTACTTAACTGCTGACGGGTCTATAGCCGAAGGTGCTGACTTAGCTGAGTTTAAGACTGCTGAGTTTGAGGTCGCTGGATTTGAGACCACTGGATTTGAGACAGCTGGATTGGAAAAAGAAGGGTTGGAGCCAGTCTCTGCTGGGGCGCTCTCCCTAGCGCCGTTTGATGCTTCTTTGCGTGACTCGGCTCTAGCGGCGCAAGATATTCCTGAACCTTCCTCTGTACTGGCGCTATTTGGAATTTCTGTGCTGGGCGCTGGATTTGTGCGTAGAAAGTAAGCGTGAGTTACACCTTACTAAGTTGATGCTTTGTGTGATGCACATCACTTATTTGGGTGCTGCCTAGGGTGTCACTATCCCGGCATGTCCGCTAAAAAGAACACCGGCGAGTGATGTATTTGTGAAGCATATATTAATTATGGTTTTTTGAAACTAATTGGGACGGACTGCGTCTTTTACTGGATGCAGTTGGCCGTAAAAGCTACGGCTATCGATGGGGCTTTGAAGTTCTGTGATGTGTTGCTGATAAGCCCTCGTTTGAGATGGAGTTTAGTACCTATGTCTTTTCGTACTGTTTGTTCTGAGAATGCTGGGATACTCAGCCACTGGCGAATTCGACCTTGCAGCTGGCTGGCTTTGAGGCTGCTGCGTAGATTCGTGCTCATGAGTCACAGGATATACCAGAGCCCTCATCGGTGCTGGGGCTGTTTGGAATTGCGGTGCTGGGAGGCAGATGTGTGAAGGGAAGGAAAGAAAAGAGGGAACGTGCAGATAATTGATAGAACAATTGACGGATTGATGGTTGGTTGTTGTCTTCTGCATTGGGCATAGCGGTGCTTTGGCCTTTGCCTCACCACAGGTGATAGCCCCTACGAGATTCGCGATATGGTCTGATTCTTCAGTACATTATTTGTACGCAAGATCACAGAGGATAGAGCATTAGTCTGTTGTCTCTTTGAACCCTTTTTCGGATAGGATTCTCTCGATTTTTGCCTGGTGAGCTTTGGCCCAGTCTTCGAGAGACTGAGCGGCATCCTTGTCTGTTCTATCTTTAGCGATTTGCCAAACGGTTTCTAGCTGTTGATGAGGGACAACAGCGATGCCTTCTTCGTCGGCGATGATCATGTCAGCTGGGAAGACTTTGACGCCGCCGCAGGTGATGGGGATGCCCAGCTCTCCCAGGGTTTCTTTGACGCCGGGTTTGGGGATGACGCCTTTGGCGAAGACGGGGAAGCGGGCTTCGCGGACTTCGGCGATGTCGCGGATTGCGCCGTCAATGATGAAGGCGGTGATGCCTCTTTTTTGAGCGATCGCACATACGTTTCCGCCGCTCATGGCATAGTCGCTGTTACCGGCTTCAACAACGATGACGTCACCAGGCTTGGCGCGGTAAATAGCTGCGTGCAGCATGAGGTTGTCGCCAGGGGTGCAGCGCACGGTGTAGGCAGGGCCAGCAATCCGAGGAATTTGGGGCCATAGCTCGCGGATGGCTGAGTGCATGAATTGTGATCGCGGCAACCCATCGGCATAGGCTGTAGGCGATAGGGCACTGTACTTGCTTCTATCAGAGAGAGCGTCAGCCATGAAGAGTGGAGAGGTAAATTCTCGATGAGTATATCAGTGAACGATTGATGGCAATTGCCCCTGTGGATGTCAGCGTAGGATGGGCCGCTAACTGTTCCTTTCGCGGCAACCCATTCAACAGCGTGAATGGTTGAATGGGTTGCTACAGTACAGGTTGCCTATGCAAGACTATCTTTGGCCCACCCTAGCGTATCGTGCTTGCTCTGATGTTTTTAATGATACTCGGGCAGCTGAGCTTAAAGGATGCCCATGCTAGCAAGACCCAAAATAGCGCCAATGCCAATAATGTGGCCAAGGCTAGTAGTCGCAAGCACAGCAGGCAAACCCATACCACCAAAGAACTGAGGTGAAGGCAAAGCCGGGCCCACGGTTTGGCTTCTCATGGTGGCTTTACCGAAGGCGATCGCAGCAATGTTGCACAAAATCATCACAATAGCGACTTGAGGGCCCCATTCAACTGTTCTGGGAACAGCGGCTGTGGCTAATAAAGCGATAGGCATCATGGTCATTAATATCCTTGTTTATGGTGTAAAAAGTTAAACGATGAACTGTTCATCTATGAACAGTCCTTAAAAATGGGCCGCAGAACAAACTAGGTGTTACATGCCTAGCCCCAAGGCAGAAGCAACCAACGTGAGGACAACTCTGGTCACTTCAATTACTCCGGCAACCGTGAGTACCGCACCTGCTTTACGCAGTTGCTTAGGAGGCTTAGAGCCTTCCCACCGCCAGGTAGAGATATCAGGGCCAAGTCCAATGGTACTGACACTACCATTGCCTTTATACCGCTTAGCGCTGGCTTCCTTCGGTAGTGCTGGCAGACACTGTCGACTAGAGAACAAATTTGCCGAACGGCGTGTGGGTACTTCGTCATCACCGTAGGCGGCAATATACTCATCACAGCTGGTGAGTGCCTTTGCAAAGCCCGCAAGCCCTTCTGTTGCTAACAAAGAAGCCCAAACACGCTGCTCGTCTCCGGAGGCCTCGCGACCGAGCACCCGCTCAAACGTAAGTGCCACAAAGCGATAATTGCTATTAACCATCAGGATATAATCCCGATACATTTCTGATTGGAGTAATGCACACACCAACTCGCGGGTTGTTAATTCCCCATTGAGATAGGCCGAATCAATATTATCGGTATGGAAAAAATCCAGGTCTCGATTTTCTTTGAAAAGCTGACGATAAACAGCTTGCAAGCGCTCTTGGGGAGTCGATGTCTTCAAAAGCTCATCATGGGCCTCTAGGGTCGGCCTAATGATGCTGCTACGGGTTGCTAAAGTCTGCATTAGCGCTCCTTAATTCGTAGACAAGAGATGACTTGTAATGTGCATTTTCATTACATGCACTTACATTTTATTGAGCATATATACTCATTCGAGATATTTGGAAATATTTCTAAATCAACAGTAATGTTTTGTGATTTACATCCGTGGAAGAAAAAACTGTCTAGATTTCAATCGGATATGGATAAGTTGCGTCAAGCTTAATAATCTTCGTTCGAGTGCTGATTTGAAGTGGAGGAGATAACGAGACGGGCTGTTTTTCAAAAAGTAACCAATGCGAGAAATCACCCCTGCAGGACTATGTAGATAGACAGACGGGTAGCTTAATAATAAACTCAGCGCCCTGCCCAGGAGGCGACTGGCAACCTAGGTACCCCTTATGCTTTTCAGTCACGATTTTGTAACTGATGGAAAGGCCCATGCCGGTGCCTTTGCCAACGGCCTTTGTTGTAAAGAACGGATCAAAGAGGCGATTGCAAATCTCTGCGGAAATGCCGGGGCCATTATCTGCAATATGAATAGCGACCCCGTCTGCATCGAGCAGTTGGGTGGTAATGGTAATAGTCGGGTCAGATAGCGCAGCCCCACTCTCTTTAGTTTTGCTCTCTAGGGCATCAATGGCGTAGCTCAAAATATTCATAAATACCTGATTGAGCTGGCCGGCGTAACACTCAACCAGTGAGAGTTTTCCATAGTGACGAGTGACCTGGATTTTGGGTGAATTAGGTTGTTGCTTGAGCCGGTTGTTCAAAATAACCAGCGTGCTGTCAATCCCCTCATGGAGATCAACTTGTTTCACGGCTGATTCATCTAGTCGTGAGAAGGTTCGCAGCGATTGGACGATATCACGAATCCGCGTTGTGCCGTCCTTCATGGATTGCATCATGTTTGGGAAATCATCTTGCAAAAAGGGAAGATCAATATCCTCGATCATTTCTTGAATCTCTACCGTTGGCGTTGGATAGCTGCTTTGATAGAGATTGAGCAGTTGAATAACATCTTCTGTATAGCGCAGCGAATGTTTTAGGTTGCCGTGAATAAAGCTGACAGGGTTATTGATTTCATGGGCAATGCCTGCCACCATTTGCCCTAAGCTGGACATCTTTTCACTTTGCACTAGCTGAAGTTGAGTCTGTTGCAACTCAACCATTGCCTGCTGCAAATCATCTGCCTTTTGACGTAGAGAGGCTTCAGACTGTTGCAGGGCTATGGTGCGTTCTTCACCCCGCTGTTCTAGGTTTTGTCGGGCGTCATTTAACTCATGGGTATATTGACCGGTCCAACTCACTAGCTGATTTAGGGCCTTGGCTAGGAGCGCCACTTCATCCTGCGTTTTTATATCGGCTTGAAGCTGAAAGTTGTTGTTTTGGGTGACACGTCGAGCAACGGTGGTGAGTTGTTCAATGGGCCTGGCAATGGTACGGCTGGTGAGCACAGCAAGGATGATGGCTAGCCCTACTGACAGTGCCATACTCGTCACAATGATGATGAGCCTAAGCTGTTCTGCCTGCTTTAGCTGGGTAGTGGCCTGCTCATAACGTTGGTCTGTTATTTGCTGCAACCGTGTTAAGTCTTCAAACAGGTTTTCAAACTGAGTAGATAGTTGATTGGCATGATTACTGGCTAGCGCTTCTGAGGTGAGTTCGCGCGCGACTTGTTTGTCACTGACGTTTTCTAATTGTGCCCAAAGCCCTTGTGTGAAGCGCTGATAGGATTCAATCGTAATGTGTGAGTCATTTAATAGCGTAGCGATCCCGGCAGCGGCTAGCTTATTTGATGTGGCTAATTGTTCTATCTCGATGCGCCGCTGCTCAAGCTGTCTTAGGTCCGAGTTGTATTGGCTGATTTCGTATTGAACCCAAATGCTGTTCTCTCCTGCGATCGCAAACATTCTGAGTGGATGCTTTTCAAGGCTCAAAAGCTGATTTTCGAAATCATTGAGCAGCTGCCTTTTTTTTAACATGTGCTGGGCTTGCCTGTGGGCGGGTTGCGCATAATAGTGACCACCAATGAGGCCACTGGCTGTTCCGATAACGGCAGTTCCCAATGCCAGGGTGTAGCCCATGCTAATTTTCTTCGCGATACTCCGATGCACATTCAATCGGGTACTCAGCCAGTGAGTACAGTGAGAAAGAGAGTTGAACATGGATGAGAAAATGACCTTTTGCATCGGCGTACTATTCGATAGTGGAGCCCTGGCCGATGGCATAATAGCTATCGCGCAACGCCTGATAATTAGAATCGTCAACCAAAACCATGTCCGATTCTTTGAATTTTTGGTTGGCTCCAGATTCGTACAAAGCCGGGATTAGAATATCTTTATTGTCAATCAGTTTAGCGCTCAGTTCTTCTAAAAAGCCCGCTCCCAAGTTAGGGTTGGCAACAAAGATATCTGGTGGCAACTGTTCACTTTCAGCCACGATTTTAACGTCATCTTTGCGCCCTAATGCCGTCAGCATTTTGTTGTATCGCGTGTGGGAAGTTACCCAGACATCTGCCTGCCCGTTTAGCAGGGCATTGAGCCCTTCTTCTCGTATCATTAGGGTCTCATAGGCATCTGATGGTAGCCCGGCATCGAGCAACATCATTGTAGGTACGATATGACCTGCTGTGGCTCCCTCAGCCCACATCGCAATTTTTTTGTCTTTTAAGTCTGCCAATGCGGCAATATCACTATCGGCAAGCGTCACAAAAACCGTGTAATAGTCTGAGCGAGTCACCCCTGCAATGGGAACTGCATTTGCTCTGGCCTTGAGCAAGAGGTATTCAGATGGCCCGGCCATGGCAAACTCAAGCTCATTGGCGAGTAGGGCAGGGGCTGCATCTAGGAAGCTTTCCACAGGGAAAAACTCGACTGGAAGTGCCAACACCGTTTCTAATGCTTGCCGAAAGGGGCCAAACTCCTTGTCTAGGTCATCGGCGCCACTGATGTCGGTGACGGCAAATCGTAGGCGGCTGGGACGATTCGTTTGAGAAATAGAGATTGGTGAAGTTGTCTGGGCGGCAGTGCATCCACCCAAAAACAGTAGGCTATAGCCTACAAAGGCACGACGATTGAGCATTAGTATTTAAGGGGTATATAGAGCAAGGTGTTGTTTTTTCTACATTGCTTAGGAGAAGCAGAGAATCTACGTTGCTTATTCAGATCGCTCCGTGGCCCGAAGTTGTGAACAATTTATTGTCAGAACAATTTTTAGAACAAAGATAAAACGGCAGAAAAATCCATGCATTGAGCTTAGCTTTCCCGCTTGCTGTAAGCTTTTACATGTTGTGCTTGGATAGTGAATTATTGTGATTTTTTTAGGTGGATTTACACACCAAGTTTGACACGTGCTTCTACTGAACACACGTGTTTTTCCTTGAAACAACAGCTTCTGTTTTGTCCCCGATAAGAGTAGTGGGCTATTGGCTGAAACTTACAATCGTGATAATGCGGCTAATGCTTCACTAGGCCATATGCAGGTAACATAGCGGGGGCTTAGCAGGAACTTATGGGTGAGGGCACTTGAATGAGGGTTAACGATCGGCACTATCGGACGATATGGGTGGATGCAGCCACACCCCAAGTTATTAACGTTATTGATCAACGGCATTTACCCCATGAGTTTGTCATTGAAGCGCTGACAACGGTAGATGAGGTGGCGGTGGCTATTCGCGATATGCACATTCGTGGGGCTGGGTTGATTGGGGCTACGGCTGGATATGGAATGTATTTGGCAGCTTTGCACGCGGACTCTGGTCAGTTTATAGAGAGTCTGCGCGCAGCGGGGAAAAAGCTGAAGGCAACCCGGCCAACGGCAGTGAATTTGGCCTGGGCTGTGGAACGGCAATTACAGGCGATCGCAGTGGCTGAGGGAAATATTCCAGCAAAAATAAAGGTGGCTAGAGAGACGGCTGAGGCGATCGCTAATGAAGATGCGGATTTTTGTCAGCGGATTGGGGAGCATGGCGTGGGCCTAATCGAAAAGATTAGCAAAGACATTAGTCAAGATACTGGTCAAGGGGCTGCACGCGACACGGTCAATATATTGACTCACTGCAATGCTGGCTGGTTGGCTTTTGTTGACTATGGGTCGGCGACGGCTCCTATCTATGCGGCTCATGATCGTGGGGTGAAGGTACATGTGTGGGTGGATGAAACTCGTCCGCGCAATCAGGGGGCTCGCTTGACTGCTTGGGAGCTGGGTCAACATGGGGTGCCGCATACTGTGATTGCGGATAATATTGGGGGGCATTTGATGCAGCATGGTTTGGTGGATTTGGTGATTGTGGGTAGCGATCGCACCACATATACCGGAGATGTTGCAAACAAAGTTGGTACCTATCTCAAAGCCCTGGCGGCCCATGATAATGGTGTTCCTTTTTATGTGGCGCTGCCGTCATCGACCTTTGACTGGACGATGCGGGATGGGCTTAAGGAGATCCCGATAGAACAACGCGATGGCGGTGAGGTGCGATACATTCAAGGCTTGCACGAAGGTGACCTCAAAAAAGTGTTGCTTACCCCTGAAAAGAGTCCTGCTGTAAACTATGGCTTTGATGTCACGCCTGCCCGGTTGGTAACTGGATTGATTACCGAGCGGGGGATTTGTGATGCCTCTGAAGCAGGTGTTTTAGGGCTATATCCAGAGAAATCATAGTGATGGCGTAGTAAAACTAGAAACCTGTAACGACAAAGCATCTATCACTCAAGCAGGAGACAGCCAGGATAAGAATAGTGCTTCAACCGAATGCGTTGGCGAAGCCTCGCTCTTAGCGAATCGCGAACTTGGTCCAGTAGAGTAGCTTTCTTGGCTTTGAGTCCATATGTAGAAATAGAACGCATGTACTTTTTGATACAGTTCATCAAAATTTGGCTGCCCAGACACGGAAGATATACTGAAACTTTCAATATATCCACCTAATATGAACGTACTATATGGATAATTTGCAGTCTATCCAGCTGATTTGGGTGGATAGACTGCAAGCTTGCAATATATTCAGCCAAATTTGGGTGGATAGACTGCAAGAGTAGCTCTATTAAGTAGTTAGGTAACTACTCAGGACCCATATGCAGCTTCCAACAATTCTGAAAACGCTACCAGTAGCGTTCAGACGTTTTATTAGAACGACTAGAACTTATTGAATTCTCAATAAAGCCCAATTATTTTGAATTATTGGGAATTTATTTCTTTGTCGTATTCGCTGAAACGCTATCAGGACAGGCTTCAACAGTTTATTTTGACCGCCTGAGTAGTTACGTAGTTAGCTAGTTAAATTGGTTAGTGTCTGTAAGTTTTCGCCGCCTTTTCATTGAGGGACTTACAAGAAGCGCTGTATCATTTGCTGGGCAGTGTTCTGTCCGTGAGTGCCATCAATCGGATAACGATAGAAGCGCAAAGCCTCTGACCGTCTTTTTCCTCGTCGTTCAGCGTGAACACGCTAAACACCAGCGGTCGAATATGGCGAAAAACTAAAGACACTAACGTATTTCCAGACACAGTCGGGCAACGGCTCTCAACTAAGCCACAGCATGTGTATAGCGTTTGTTTCTCTGCTCAGGAGCTATAGGGCATGGAGGCTTCAACCAATGATTCGCTGTATCTCGATTTGTTTGATGACCACCTAGAACAATCTCCTGGAATAGACAATTAAATGCTGCTGAAAGCTATGCACCCTTCCTCTTCAAACTCGCCAACTTCATTGCCTTTCTCTGACGACAGCTCTGAGCCTGTTTTTCAGGCTCCTTGGGAGGCTAAAGCCTTTGCCATTGTTAATCTATTAGCTTCTACGCATCAATTATAGTTGGTCAGAGTGGACGGCGCAGCTGGCTGAAGAAATCTCAGCTGCTGAGCTAGATTCAACAGATAGTAGATCAGATTATGAGCGCTGGGTGTCTGCCTGTGAAAAGCTATTGATTGCTACAAAGGTTCAATTCTTGATTCTATGAATCGATTGATTTAAGAAGTTCCCTAGAGTCTGTTACCCAGCCGAAAGTTGTCTCTGTCATTTCTACTGATATCCTGTGAAACTCTGGATTTAAGGACGCGCAGCAGTCTTCCAGTAGCAAGCACTCATAGCCCAAATCGTTCGCTGTGCGGAGAGTTGTGTGTACACAGCATTCTGTTGTTACTCCAGTTAGCAGCAGTTGTTTAATCCCTCTCTGTCGCAGAATTAGGTCTAAATCTGTTGCAACAAAAGCGCCTTTTCCAGGCTTATCCAATACAATCTCATTGGGAAAGGGCTGCAAGTCATCGACAAAATCGTGACTCTTGGAGCCGCGCGTTAGCAATCGTCCCATAACACCTTCACTACCAATCTCAGCATTCTGTCGTTTTGAGCGAGCGAGCTTGTGGGGTGGGCAATCGCTTAAGTCTACGCGGTGTCCTTCTCGCGTGTGGATGATCGTGATCGGCGTTTGCCGTAGGGCGAGTAATAGAGCCTTCAACGGCTGAATCGGTTTTTGTGTTCTACTGACGTCAAACCCCTTGCGGTCTGCCCAGCCGCCAGCGGTACAAAAGTCGTTTTGCATATCGATGACCAGTAGCGCTGTATGCTCGAAATCGAACGAAGTAGGGTAGGGCCTAGCCGGAACTGTGATTTTCAAAGCGGGGATCTCCATTTCAAAGAAAATACCCCAGCAAAGCCAGGGTATCTGTGGTGCGTGAAAGCAAAAACTTAGGGTAATCCTTGGTGTATTAGCTTTTTTCTACTTTGAAAAAATCTAGCAAAAACAGCGCATATATTTTGGTGGCGGCAACCACTTTCTCTATATCTATGTATTCGTTTACTGGAGCCCAGCCATCTTCACCAGGTCCAAAGGTGATAGAAGGAATGCCGCTGTGAGCGAATCGCAATGTGTCGCAGTAGGCGTTTTTGCGATACAGCACAGGGTCTTTTCCTAGAATTTGCTTATAGGCTTTAGAGAGTGCCTGTACGTGAGCTGCATCTTTCGAGACTTCCATGTAGGCAGGAACAAAAGTCTCTCCTTCTACCTGAGTGATAGTGGCCTCCACCGTAGGGTCTGCTGAGGTCATCTCATCAATCACCTTTTGCATATCTGCCACAATGGAGTCGTAGGTCATGCCTGGCACTAGGCCAATCACCCATACTCTGGCTTTGCAGGAGGGCGGCGTAAACTGACCTTCACCAATTTTGCCGGCCTCGATTTTAACGGGGCAAATGCTTGGCTGAGTGGGTCCGTAAATTTCGGGCGGTTCGTGGGTAAAAGGCGTGTTCTTGAGCGTTTCAATCAGTTGGGCCATGTGGAGGATGGGGTTGACGCCTTCGTCGGGCCGCCAAATGTGCGATCGCACGCCACTCATCTCAATATCCACCACGCACAGCCCTGAATGAGCCAGCGCAATCCCAATTCCCCATTCGTCCTCATTCGTCCAAGACGTGGGCTCAGCGGTCACCTCATAGTCAGCTGTTAGGCCATACTCGTTCAACAAATGCATTGAGCCAGCCTTGCCGTGGCGCTCCTCATCCACGGTGTACGCGCAGATTAGCTCACCGTTAATCTTCACTCCAGCCTTCCGCAACAGTTCTACGGCAATCAGCTGGCAGGTCATATTGCCTCGGGTATCTGAGGTACCGCGACCGTAAAGATGGTTGCCGTGCAGCGTAGCGTTGTAAGGGTTGTGCCCAGACATATGCCACTCTTGCGGATCGCAAGAAGGGTAGGTGTCTAAATGATCGTTAAAAATAAGTGAGGGACCCGGCAGTCCATCGTTCCAACGACCCACAACATTCGGGCGTCCTTCAATGGCCGCCACCCACTCCACATCCAAGCCATAAGACTTCAACAGTTCTCCTACCTGCTTAGAAATGTCTTCTTCATGCGGCATCCGAAATTCTGGATCGATAGAATTCCCACAGCCAGGTTGCCCCGTCGGCACCAAATCCTTAATCAGCTGAATGCATTTTTCAGCTGTAATTTCAGAGAGAATTTGTTCTTCTAGAGTAGCGGTTTTGGACGGGCTAGAGAGAGTCTGTACCATGAATTCAATTCCAATAAAATATCTAGATTTTGCGCAGAGATCGTAGGGGTTGTACGAATCCCATCATCCCTGCCAGTGAACAACGCGAGCAGAAATCAGCCTGAGCAAAAAGTCAGACACCACACCAAAAAAGGCAATCATCAAAATGCCAACAAACAGCGCTTCTACATTAAAGAAAGTGCTGGCGTCTTGAATGATATAGCCTATGCCTAGGTCGCCTGCTAGCAGCTCAGAAGCGACCAAAATGCCAAAATCGACCGACAGTGCAACTCGCATCCCGGTAAAAATGTTTGGCAAGGCAGCGGGGAAAATGACAAATGCAAAAATAGACAGATCGTTCGCGCCGAGGGTGCGGGCGGCCAATATCTTCTCCTTGGGGCATGCTCGTACGCCCTCCATAGTGTTGAGCATGACAATCAGTGCGCCAGCGTAGAGGATAATCAACACTTTTGAAACTTCACCAATGCCAAACCACAGGATGAACAGAGTGATGAAGGCGAGTGGTGGAATAGGGCGCAATATCTCTGTTGCGACGTAAAAGGCAGCGCGGATATATTTGTAGTAGCCCATGAGCAGACCCAGCAGGAGGCCGACAACGGTGCCGATGCCAAAAGCTGTGAATACGCGGCGCAAGCTGGCAAGTACGTGAGCTATCAGGGGGGTACCAGCGTATCCTTTTTTTGCGATCGCAAAGAACTGAGACACAATGCCCGAAATACTCGGTAAAAACAGCTCATCAATCCACCCTTGGCGCGTGGTGACTTCCCAAAGGATGAGAATCAGCACTGGCATCGCAATGCCCACGCAAAACAACAGTCCTCTTTCTCTTAGCTCCTGAGTTCTTAGATCTCGCCCTTTAAATTCAGAGATATCGGCAGAGATTTGTTTTGATGCTTTTAGCTGCATTGAGAAATTTCCTTCACTAGTCCTTCACTGGGCTGATCAACCGATGGCTTTCATCTTCAAATACAGGTCGGTTCGGTACTGATTAAAGGCATCAGAGACTCGATTCATTGCGGTATAGCGAGGCGCAGGCAGCTGTACGATCGTTTCATCGTAAATGCCCCCTAGATTGCGATCGAGGATGATAATGCGATCGCTCAAAAACACCGCCTCTTCAATACTATGCGTGACAAACAAAATAGCCCCCGAGACCTGCTCATGCAGCTTCAACAGCTCCTCTTGTAGGCCCTCACGAGTCTGCACATCTACCGCTGCAAACGGCTCATCCATCAGCAAAATTTCCGGCTGCACTACCATTGAGCGAGCAACTGCCACCCGCTGTCGCATCCCTCCCGACAGTTGATAGGGATATTTACGTTCACTGCCCCGCAAGCCTACCAGCTCAATGATAGATTTCACCTTTTGCTGCTTCTCAATCTTGGGCAACGGCTGAAACCGGAACCCAAATGCAACATTCTGTTCTACTGTCATCCAGTCAAACAGCGCATTGCCCTGAAACACCACTCCCCTCCTTTCTGAAGGGCCCTTAACCGGCTCGCCACCGTGGGTGACTAGTCCTGCTAGCGGCTTATAAAAGCCCGCAATCAGGTTCATAATCGTTGACTTGCCGCAGCCCGAAGGCCCTAGCAAAGTCAAAAATTCTCCCCGCTGAATGCTGAGGGTAAGATCTTGCAGTACTAGATGCTTGCGACTATATCCAAACGTCACACGGTCTAGACCGATAATCTCTTCTTGAGCCACTGTTGAACTATGTGGCTTAGTTTGATGGCTACCCGGCTGATGGGTTACCGGGGAAGGTATATGAATTGATTGAGACATATCTACTTGGTCTCAAGATAATCAGCAATGTAGCTGGAGTTGATCAATGGTGCAAGATCTTCTGGCACACCATCCAATCGCCCTTGATCAACCAGGAAAGTCGCATATTGCTCATAGGCTTTGTACAGGTTCGTTGATTCGGGAGCACCCGGTTCGCCTAGCCATTCATCCGACAGCTGATCTTCTATCGGAATCACCGTTGAGCCCTGGCGATCGACCATTGCACCAAAGTCTTCTGGAGAAAGATTGAGTCTTTCAGCTTCCCACTTTTGTCCAGACTTAGTATCGGCGAGGTAGTCTTTTTGAGCCATATCCCAGGCTTCCATAAACTTCATCATCACCTCAGGATTCTCTTCGGCGAATTCCTTGCGCACGCCCCACAGCGCTACGGCATAGGCACCTACTGACTTAGCCGTTGCAATATCTGTTCCACCTAGCTCGTTGAGCTTGCCTGCTGCGGGTTCCCAGGTCCAGGCAGCATCAATTTGCCCAGCGGAGAAGGCCGCTGCCATTTCTGAAGGCTTCAGATTTACGAGCGTGACATCATCTTGAGAAAGACCTGCTTGATCCAAAGCGGCTAAGAGAGAATGGTGACCCGAGGTCCCGATGGTGACACCCAGCGTTTTTCCCTGAAGTGCTGCCATATCAGGCACTGACTCACTGGCAATCAAACGCTCTGCCGTCAAAGGCGCGTGGTCGAGCAAGACCACTTCAAGATCAACCCCTGTGGCAAACGCCGTCAGCGAAGGAAAGGGGAAAAACCAGGTAATGTCGACTTCTCCCGCCGCAAGCGCTGGCACCATAGCACCGCCAGAAGAATAAGGACTCATCTCCACGTCCAATCCTACCTGCTCAAAATAGCCTTCTTCAGCAGCCACCATCGTAATGTTGTTGATGTCCCCTGTTTGAAAACCCACTTTAACTTTGGGCATATCGGCAGCAGGCGCTGCGGCGACTTCACTATCCGTTGCTGCTGGCGCTTCAGCTTCAACTGGTGCCTCTACGCTTTGTGAGCAGCCAACTGCTAACGCCATTGAGCAGCTTGCCAGCCCTGTCACTACAAAAAACTTACGCCGACCCAAAAAACGCTTAACCTGTCGCATATTCAACTCCTAGACACTTCATTAAATAGAGCTTTGTCGTACCGTCCACTATTCAGCAACAGAGCGATCCCGCTTGAGAACTACAGCCGCCGAAATAAGCACCCTAAATTCCTGTTCGTATGCAAGCATTCTGATGAATTGGCAAATTCTTTTTGTACTCAAGCGTACAAATGCCCTCCCTGAGAGCCTTACATCTAAAAAGAAACGTGATGAGTTGATAGATTTCCTCTATGGATTTCCTTTATGAAAGATTAGGCTCGTTTCAATAGGTAGCCTCGACCTGTATGTTTCGTTCTTCTGCCTCAATGTCTTTTGTGGTCTTCCTACAAAAGAGCCACGCCATCGAGACTAAAATCTACAGCCCACATGCCACCATTGATGTGCCCTTTGAGTGTTATTAAGTTTGTATTTCAGTGGGAAGCTGCTCTAAGTCGTCCTAATTATCTGCGCCTTATGATGCGGTTTCTCGCAATGCTGAGACCTTTGAGTACAGCGTGAAGGCGTTAGCACCTGTTGTGAAGAGACTCATGGCGAGCCGATTCCCACGCATTTGTGAGCCAGTCGAACAGTTCACCGACCTCTTCTATGGTGACGAGGTGATATTTCCACAATGTAATAGGCAGCCAGCGCGATGCTGATAGCAGTATCTATGCTTCGGGCGTAGCGAGTGCCCCGCAAATCTTTTTCGGCAGCTATCACATTAATGGAGCTGAAGATCTTGAAGCGCTTCAGTAGGCAGGGCGTCTGAAAGAGCTAGTGCGAGCGGCAGCGAGTAGCGAGCTACAACTCGATAAAATCTCTGATACCGACCTCGCCCTTGGTGCTGAAGATATTCTGTTGCGTGAGTATGTTCTAGCCAGCGTCTGATGGCGGCATCGTTAGGCTTTCTTAATGTCATGTCTTCAACGATCTTACAGGCGTTGAGGTTGAAGGTGACCTAATCAGAAGGGAAAAGAGATTGGCATTGAGGCTGGTCGGCACGGAGCGAGTGCGGCTAATCCTACTAACCTTGACTACGATTCACAGCTGTCACACAACCAGAGATTGTGCCAGAAGTTGTTGCGTTCGTGAATGAGAACGACATTGAGACGCAATCGCTAGCAATTCGCTACCCCATACCAGCTGCTCGCTTAGCCAGGGTTTAATCTCTTTGCTGGGCTGACTTCGAATATCGGTTATCTACTGCATAGGGGTAGTCTCAGCATCCCCTTGGTTTGGTTTACTGAGAGAACACATCTCTTTGAGTAAATCCAGTAGTGCAAATCCTGCAGGCGTCAGCAGTGACTCTTTCAAAATGGCTACGCGAATGTTGCGAATCAAGGGCATGGGTAAGCCATAAACGCTAACACCGTCCGGTGTAGGTGTTGTGGCCAATCGAGGACTAATGGTTGCACCTAGGCCCTTCTCTACCATACTAACAATGGTGGCATCTGAGCGTACGTGATACTTTGGATATAGCATGATGCCATACTGGGCGCAGTGCTCATACACTAGCGCGTCGCACCAGTCGCCTTCAGGCGCCATCACTAGGGGATAGGCCGTCAAATCGGTCCAACGAATGGTATTGCCTTTTGGCTGAAAGCCAGGTGGAAAAAGCACTACAAAGTCGTCCTGTACCAGTTCCCAGGTTTCAAGGTCGCTGCTAGGCGGTAGATAGGTGATTGCTAAGTCAACTCGGCCCCGGCGTAAGTCTTCTTCAGCTTCAGGACAATCGTCGTGCTCAGCAATGCGGACAGCAATAGCCGGATAGCGACGGCAAAATTCGGCGATGACCTCTGGTAGTAAGTGAGACGCTGCGCTACGAAAGGCAGAAATGCGAACATGGCCACCGTCTAGTCCCTTCGCTAGATTCGCCTGGTTTACAACATCGTCTAGCAGACGAGTAATCTGCCGAGCGCGGCTGACAATCTGCTCTCCTACTGGGGTGAGGTAGGCACCCTGCCGGCCTCGCGAGAGCAGTATTACACCTAACTCGTCTTCTAGAGCTGCGATCGCATAGCTGACAGAAGATTGAGAAACCTGGAGCCGCAGGGCGGCTTCACTAAAACTACCTGCATCCGCGACCACAGTGAGCGTGTGTAAATATGCCAGTTTGGGATGGTTTGGGAAGCTCAGGCCCATTTTGTCAGTCCTCAATTATTCTTTAGCAACGCGGGCAAGCTTACGTTTTCAGCATGTCTAAGTTGTCGTAAACCTTACAGGAAAGGGGTCGGTCTTTCCATCGAATTGACTGATGTAAACGGCTGGCTCATTGTTTAGTTTGCCTAGCGCTTGTCGCTTACAGTGAGTCATCACGACGTAACACTGCAATGCAATGACGGCTACTCCTGTAACGACCCATCAAAAAGGGACACTTTTGCTTTTGCTTGTGACCCTCATCTGGGGAACTTCTTTTCCCGTACTAAAAGACACCCTTAGCAGTATTCATCCTTCTGTGCTGATTGTCGTTCGATATAGCATTGCGGCAGTTGCGCTCTTGCCTTGGCTACGGCAGATCAGTCGTCAGCTTTTGCGAGATGGAATGATACTGGGGACGGTCTTATTTCTCGAAACGACATGCGCATTGACTGGCTTAGAAATGATCTCTGCTAGTCGCTCAGCATTTATTGTTGGCCTAAACGTTGTTGCAGTACCGCTTATAGGTGCGCTTTTGGGTAAGCCGTTACCCAGACAAATTCTGGTCGCTGCGGGCTTAGCGGCAACAGGTATGAGTGTGATGTCTTGGGACGGGGGTGGCCTTAGCTTTAGCGATGTGCTGACGCTGGCTTCAGCGCTTGGCATTGCGATATATATTCTATTTTTGGAGGCGATCGCACCTCGCCACAAACCGCTATCGCTAGCCGCTGTACAAGTTTGGTTTGTGGCTTTGCTAGGTGCAATTTGGGCATTGCCAGAAGTGATGCATCAGGGCATCAATATTGGCGAGCAAATGCCTTCACTGTTGTATTTAGGGCTGGTTGTTACCATCGGCCCACTGTGGGGACAAGCGATGGGGCAAAAGTGGGTTCCTGCCCGCGAGGCAGCCCTGCTGTACACATTAGAACCTGTCTTTGCCACCATCTTTTCTGTTCTATTGTTAGGAGACGGTTTAAGTTTTAACGGTGCGATTGGAGCCATTTGTATTTTGATGGCAACCGTCGTTAGCCGAGTAAGAAGTTGAGTTTTGTTCTTTATGTTTTACTGTTGTAAGAGAAGCTCAATTGGACCTAGATCGAGTTATGGCAAGTGTTAAAAACTGTTCTCTGCACATACTGAGCACCTTAATTGTCAGTTTAGCGCTGGTCGGCTGTACTTCGTCTGCTACAGCACCTTCAGAGGCAATACCTTCAGACTCAGTACCTTCAGAGACACCACCACCAGATCCAGCTTCCTCATCCGCCCCCAGTGAATCAGCTGTCCTTGCCCAGTCTCCTACGCCACGGCCAGCTACGCTTGTAGAATCACTAGAGCATCCGTGGGGTCTTACCTGGCTACCCGATGGCACAGTGCTAGTGACAGAGCGACCCGGACGATTGCGCATCATTAAAGACGGTGCGCTCGATCCGACTGCTGTGAGTGGCTTACCTGAGGTGTTCGCTCGGGGGCAAGGGGGCCTAATGGATGTCTCTGTTCATCCCCAGTTTGCCGAAAATCAATGGGTGTATTTTACCTATGCTGATGGTACTGGGTCGGCGAATCGTACGCAGGTGGCACGCGCGCGGTTTGATGGCAGTACCCTTTCTGACTGGCAGGTTATTTTTGAGGTAAACCGCACAAAATCAGGGACTCAGCACTTTGGCTCTCGTCTGGTTTGGCTGCCCGATGGCACGCTGCTGGTTTCGATTGGCGATGGGGGCAACCCGCCGGTAGAACTGGAGAATGATTTGATCCGCAATCAGGCTCAAAATCTGAGCAGTCATCTCGGTTCACTAGTGCGGCTTAATGACGATGGTTCAACCCCTGTCGACAACCCTTTTACGAATGTAGCTGACGCTGACCCGGCGATTTGGAGCTATGGGCATCGCAATATCCAAGGGGTGGCGATTGATTCTGCAACAGGGCAGGTGTGGGCGACAGAACATGGGTCTCGCGGCGGTGATGAGCTGAACCGGATAGTTGCTGGGGAGAACTACGGCTGGCCGCTGGTGACTCATAGTCGTGAGTATTCTGGTGGAGAGATTTCATCTGAGCGATCGCGCCCTGGTATGGTAGATCCTCTCGTTGTTTGGACGCCGTCGATTGCCCCTTCTGGGCTGGCGGTGTATCGGGGTGAACAGGTGCCTCAGTGGCAGGGCGATTTGTTTGCGGGCGGGTTGGTCTCGCAATCTATTCAGCAGATTAAGCTAGATGACTCAGGCACTGTGGTTAGCCAAACGCCTATCGATATTGGGCAGCGGGTGCGAGATGTGGCTCAGGGCCCAGACGGATTTATTTACGTTTTGACGGATGAGTCTAACGGTCGGCTAGTGCGATTAGAGCCTGGTTAAGGAGTCGGCAACTGGATTGCTCAGTCGATAGGAAGTCAGAAATATATCGCAAAAGAACAGCGTTGCATCCTACTGTGGCTGTTTTTCTGCTGAGAGCTGCACAGCTATTTCTGTACAGGAAGAAGCCTCAAGCTTGCGAAATATCTTCTTGAGCGCCTGTTTGACAGAGTTTTCGGTAATCCAAAGTTCAGCACCCACTTCTGCGTTCTTTTTTCCTAGTGCCAGGCTTTCATGAGCTGGGGCATGCCGCTCAGCTATGTAGCGAGCAATTGGATTGCGCTCGGCGGAAAGTGCGGTTTCTGCGGCTTTTCTGAGAGCAGAGGGTAATTCGATATTCGCTGAGAAGACTATCAAAGAAGAACATTCCTGACCGGGTTGTGGTGAAGTATTGACTAATTTGGGGTGTGACTTGCGATCGCAGTTCATTTTCATTCGCCGCTTGGCCAACCATTTGAAAAAGGCTTTGTAACTGTCTTCCCGATGAAACAACAAACTAGTGATTTAGAAAGCAGTAACAATATTGAACTTAAAGGGCTCCGCTGGAAATTCGTTCAAATAGGCTTGATTTAAGAACGCCTTTGCTTCCAGCTGGTCTCTTAGGTGCTGGTCGAAAAAGGACAGACTCAGCGCTCTTATCTGAGGCTGAGCCTGGTGTGGATCGGGACCGACGGTCCCTTGTGGAACGGGTAAAACACTGGAGCTAGAACCACTCAATAGAGAAAAGTGAGTGCCCTGCTCAATAAAAACCAGCGTCTTTTCCTCTGTCGTTAGCCAGCTGAAGGGTTCAATTTGCTCTGGGACGGCAGGGGTAAAGGTGTCGTTTTCTCCAGCGACCATCATGACAGGCACTTGTATATGCTCAAGACCAGATCGGCCAAAGACATGGCTAGTGAGTGGATTGAGCGCGACAATAGCTTGAATACGCGAGTCTGCTAAAACAGTAGGGCCTTCGCTTGATAGCGCTGATATTTCGCATTGAATCAGCATTGAAGGATTGATGGGTACCCAGTTGGACAATGCTGTACAAGGCTCAGAGAGCGGCGTTTGATTAAGAGATGCACCGCCAACGCTCAGCGCGGTATAGCCGCCTAGAGAGTGGCCTAATATACCAACAGAGGCTAAATCCCATTGCTCTAAACGACGGTCGGTGAGCTGTTTTATCTCTAGTGTATCTAAAACGGCTGTAATGTCTTGTGGTCTAAGGATAAACTCTTCTGGATTTGGAGAGCCTTCGACCCCGTTTAGAAACCGTCTAAATTTTTCAGTATTGGTCCCCACGTGTTCCGGAACAACTACACCATAGCCATGCGATGCAAAATGTTCTGCCAGGTAAGCAAGCGTTTCTCTATTTGAGGCTACACCGTGAGAAATAGCAATAACAGGAATGTTCTGTAGTTCTTCACCCGATGTTAGTGGATAGTAAATATCTGCTAATGAGCTAACGGCTCTTTCTGGGTTTTGAAATTGGATAGTTTGAACCTCCCAGCTGTATACTCCTTGCAGCTGCGGGTCAGCACCTATAGTGGGCGCAAAACCTCCAACAGCCTGGCTATCAGATAGCTGCTCTATCTCAGAGATAACAGATTCTCTATGGCGGAATACCTGTTCGCTTTCCGTCAGTAGGCTTTGCAAGCGTGAAATATCTATCTGGATTGTCTCTAGAGGATATTGTTGCAGAACGGTCATGACGGTCATTCCTTCTATGCTCTCTGCGGCAGCAAATATAAGCGCTGCGCGAATAGCTTTTCCGCCATTTAGAAAGTTGTCTGTTTGGACGATTTCTCCCAGTGATTGTAGTAGGCTCTCACCCAGGGGAGAATAGGCGAACTGTGAGATAGAAACCTCGTCGATACTGTACTGAGCATTTAAAAATAACCGCAGGCTATTTTCTTGCTCATCGTCTAGGCGGTCAGTTAACACTTCGAGCCTATCAGCAACCTCTCCCGTTTTGGCAAAGGTTTCAAGGTCGTCAACGTAAATAGTGGGCTCAAATGGGCCGTAAAAAAACTGAATCCTCTCTGCTCCTTTGGCTGGTAGAAAGGCTGTTAGCGTCGCAGCCATTGCACCCAACACCATTGTACCCAACAGTAGAGGTGAGACTTTCTTAAAGGCATTGAAGTGGGTTTGTCGACTAAAAAGAGACATTATTTTGCTGGGGTAGTGGTTTGTTATGGTGCTGGTAGGTAATGAATTAGTGCATGGCTTTGCTTGAATCGAAATACATGGAATCGACTGGGTTGAAGATCCCGCGTAGAAGCAGTGGTGCGACCAATGTTGTCACAATCACCATGAGAACGATGGCAACGGTGAGCGACTCAGATAGAATGCCGAGTTCGGTGCCGATACCCGCAAATACTAAGCCTACCTCTCCCCGTGGAATCATCCCAACACCCACAGCTAAACGATTGAGCATGGGCGCTTTTGGCAGTAGGTAGCCTGTTACCGCTTTACCTAAGACGGCAACCACAATCAGAAAAGCTGCGATCGCGAGGCCCGTCGTGCTTTCTGGATTACTAGGATTAAGTGCACTTAGGTCTGTCTTTGCACCAATCACTACAAAAAAGACAGGAGCCACAATATTGACAAGTGGCTGAAACTGTTCAGTGAGCTGGTGTTTGATCTCGGTATCGCTCAGAATGATTCCAGCAGCAAAGGCCCCTAGAATTGCCTCCAAGTGAATGGCATTTGCCACCGCCGCGCAAGCCAGTGTAAAGATAACGCTGCAAACGAGTAGAGCGCTTTCTGTTTTTAGTCGGTGAGTGAGCCAGACAAAAGCCGACCCTAGCTGCTGGCGCAACAGAATAATTCCACCGACAAAAGCAGTGGTGCTGAGCACCAGAAGCATTAAACCTTCTAGGCTGACGCTGCCACCTTTAACCACGCTGACAACAACCGATAGGATAAGGATGCCTAGCAGATCGTCTAGGACAGCTGCGCCAATGATGATTTGGCCGGTGTGCGATCGCAGCTGACCCAAATCTTGCAGTACCTTTGCCGTGATGCCAATGCTAGTTGCAGTGAGCGCTGCTCCTGCGAATACTGCGGGCAGTATGGCGATATCAAAGAGATAAACTAGTCCTAGCGTGCCACCTACAAACGGTAAAACAACGCCTGAAAGTGCAACCACAGCAGCCTGTGGCCCAACCTGTATCAATTCATCAAAATCTGACTCTAGGCCAATTAAAAACAACAGAGCAATAACGCCCAAATTGGCAACGCCCTCGGAGATAGCCGTTAGCTGATTAGCATAGGCAGCAGATGCCATGGTGACATCTGCTGAGGTGGCCCACTGCAACAGGCTGATGATGTGGGTGTTAACCGTGTGGTCAGCGCTTTCAGAAAATACCAGAATGTGCAGGGCAGAAACGCCCAGAATCAGACCGCTAATTAGCTGTCCAACAACACCAGGAAGATTGAACCTGACGAAGAGTTCTTCAAACAACTTACCCGAGAGGAAAACAACGGTTGCAGAGAGTAAAAGTGCACTGAAAATAGTCGATTCATCAGGCTGAACAGTCAGTAAAACGGGTGAAAGATTGAACAGTTTTGGAGAGAAAATTAAGTCAAGCATAGTGATTTGGCGCTGTAACTAGCGCTTGTTTTTTTGCAAATGTGGGCAGCTTGTGAAAACAGTCTTTAAGTATCTACAAAGAGTTCACAAGGGTGAGCGTAGTAGATTTCTTTCTGGAGTTGAGTAAACCAGCAATACTCTAAACGGGTCGCATTGTTCTCTTCTAAACGGTGACGGGGTAAGAGACCTGCGCTTCGAGATACATACTGGCTGTAGTCTATTGTCCAGCAGCGCTCTAGCCAGGCGCTCTCAAAACAACACTGGAGATGCCACTTGCAATAGAATAGCCAGTACCGATGTGGGTTAAAGACAGGTGAGTGCTCAGTAGTGGGAAAAAGCTGACCAAGGTAGTCTTTGAGTGGGAAATACATGGGAGAGTACAGGGTGCTATCTGACTGGTAGAAGATGTAACAATTAAAAATAAGTCAATCGATTGACTTATTTTTAATCTATCGAAATCTCTTAGCTTTGTCAACACAAGCAGATCTGTCTTAAGTCGTATATTTTATGGTTTGTTGCTTATGAAAATATATGCTTTAGCTTTTGGCCTGAGACCTCAGAGCATCATCAACCTGCTGATGAAGAATATTACGCACAAGGTCGAGACGATCGCCATCGAAATCTTCCCAGCTTAGGCTCTTCAGAGTGACCTGTCGGACCATCCGAAAAATCAACACTTGGCCAAAGAGTGAAAATGCCCGAACGGTGCATTCTGGGTCGTCTATTGGCTTATCTAGTATCTTACTGATCAGCGCTGCGCAGGGGTCAATTGTTTTTCTGACAACTCTTTCATTGAGAATATCAAAGACAGAAGAAGGCTCCATCAACTCTCGAAAGATGAATTTCATCCACAGTTCGGGCCTATCTGATGAAAGTAGCGTTGTCATGAAAGCATCGAACAGCTCGTGCATGAGCTCTAGTGCTTGCTCTGCTGAGAGTGAGGAGTTTTTTGTTTTGCGATTGATGCGGGCGATCGCCGCGTCTATGTCCGGGTCATCAAGATGAGTGGCAATATGCTCAGCCACCGCGTGATAAAGTCCTTTCTTATTCTTAAAGTAGTAAGGAATAGCGCCTAAGTTTACGCCTGCTTTGTCAACGATGCTGCGAGTGCTGGCGGCTTCATACCCATTAACACCAAACGCTTCAATGCCAGCTTCTATTAAACTTTTGCGGGCTTCTTCCCCGCGCTGCTGGCCACTAGACTGAAGAGATTTTGATCTAACCACGAGTTTACGTCAGTAATCTAAAGGGAAACGAGAAAGCTACTATGGAACATCACGTGACTTATCAGGTTACCCCATAAGCAGATATGCCGTTGTGATATGCCGTTGTGTAGCTTGCATAAATCAGTATACAAGGATGCTCTCATGCTAGTGAAGAAAGTGCCGCTATTGTTGTTTCCAACACGCGAACACCTTCTCCATCATGCTTATTACTAAGAGAACGGTGAGATAGTAAGGCCGCTAAGTAGACGGTAGCGCTTTCATAGTCTGCTTTTCTCTAGGAGATTTTTTGGCCTTACTGTGTCTGTGCATCATCAGATAAGCTGCGGGCGTGAAGTATAGTGCTAAGAATGGGGAGCCACCGATACCGCCTGCGATCGCAACTGCCAAGGGATTCCAAAAAGGATCACCTGAGAGCAACAGGGGTGCAAAACCGACCATGGTCGTGATTGTTGTGGTTAAAACGTGGCGGGTGGAGCGCATGACGACTGCCTGTATGGCTCTGCGATCGCCCTGACTTGCCAACTTATCTTCATTTACTGCAGATAGCACAATAATGCTGCCATTGATAGCAATTCCGATCAGGCCCATCGCGCCAACAATCGCCATAAAGCCCAACAAGGAACCAAACGCCCACAGCGAGAATAGCGCCATGCCTACAGAGCCAACACCGACTGCTGCTACGATGCCCGCTGAACGAAAGCTCTGAAGTGAAAGCACGAGTGCAGTTGCCATCGCAACGAGCAAGAGTCCAACAGAGCCAAGTAAGTCGCCTGTTGCATCGCTACTTTCGGCCTGTTCGCCGCCAATCTCGGTGGTGTAGCCCGGCGGTAGCTCAAAGCCTTGTTCTGCCATCGCCTGCTGAAAGTCAGCGAGTACCTTGGAAGGCAGCGTGCCTGCTGTGATAAACGCCTGCACTGTGTTTACGCGCTGCTCATTACGATGGGCAATTTGAGAAAGCTGCGGCACAATCTTGAACTCTCCGAGCGCAGAGACTGTTCTAAAGTCATCGCTTAGGCCTTGTGCTGATTGGCCAGGCTGTAGGTTTAGCGCTTCGATTTGTGAAAGATTGCCGCGATCGCTATTTGAAATTTGTACACGCACGGGTAAGTTCTCAGTTGATTCAAGAATAGACCCACCAACAGCGCCTTCCAAAGTTGCCTGCAATTGCTCGGCAATTTCTGTATTGGAAACCCCCGCTAGCTGAGCCTGTTCTTCATCAATTTGTAAGGCTAGTTTCGGGACGGTAGCCGTCAAATCATCTCGCACGTGAACCACATTAGGTACTGTTGTCAGAATCTCTCTCGCCTCTGCACCTAATGCTCTCAGCTCTTGGATGTTAGGACCATATATTCTTAGCTCTACAGGAGCATCGAAAGGTGGGCCTTGCTCCAGCTGCCGTACGAGTACTCGTGCTTCGGGCATTGCTGCATCAAGGTCTGATTGAATTTCTTGAATGAGTGCGGTAACACCTTCTGAAGAGTCGAGCTGTACAAGGGCTTGGGCGTAGTAAGGTGAGTTTTCTCGGGTGGCACCGATGTTGTAATAAAATTTGGGGGCGCTTTCGCCAACGAACCAGTGAACTTCTGTGACTTGGTCGTAGTCTAAGAGTAGATCGCGGGCGCGCATGACCTGTTCTGTGGAGTTTGCGATCGCATTTTCCTGAGAAAACTCCACCTCTATCTGAAATTGGTCACGGTCCAAAGAAGGGAAAAACTGAGTATCTAAGCTGCCTGCCTGGATAAAGCCG
>JBHJIY010000003.1:0-32865 GCA_050042985.1 Phormidesmis sp.
GTACTCACAACGCTAGGCGGCGTCCCTTCAATCGCAAAATTCAATAGGCGCTGAAGCTTTCCTATTCGTCCGGTAGTCTGGTCTTTTTCAGATGGCCGGGGAAATACTCCAAGTTCATCTACCCAAGTTTTGAGCGCCGCAATTTCATCATCTGTCACATCGACTGATCGCAGCGTTCCTAGGCTAATCGTGTGACCCTGCTGTTTCAAATACTTGAGTAAATTGAACGTTCTTACCGAGGTACCGCCTCTCGTTGGCGGATACGGAAACGTTGCCGACAGCATCAATATGTTCATGCAGGCCTCGTGGAAGGACTGGGGTTAGACGGGTTTGTTTTTACCTGAGCGCTCGCAGATGGATAGTTGGCTATTTGGCGAGCCGCTTCCGTTAGCTCGGCTTCCTGTTGCCCTAAGTCGCGGGCTCTGGCGCAGTAAATGTCTGCTGGCACACCCATGAATTTATCGATGTTTAGTTTGCGATTGATGATTGCGCCTGCGATCGCCTGCGGCAAGTCTCTGAGAACCCATCTCAGCAAGGCTCTACGCTCCTCTCTCTTCGGTAGCTGCCATGCCAGCCGAACACCATGCAGCTCGTGCAAGTATCGATTGGATGTGCCGTATCGATACCACTGGCTGTGCAATCCTTTTATCGTTTGCCTATGACGATGCTGAATGATGGCATCCGGTGCAGAATGTAGCTGCCAGGCACCACCCGACTCAGGGCCGACAGTCTCACTTTTTTCCTGAACGCGCCAACAGATATCGGCGTCGCCACCTGTCGTGAGATATGGGCGAAAGAGGCCAACTTGCGTAAGGGCTTCTGTCCGAATGGCTAAGTTTGCAGTTTGTCCGTATGGCTTAAAGGCATTTTTTAGAGTGTGTTCCTGACTGAGCATGTCCTTGCACTCAGAATATTTCTCGACCCATGTTTTGCCAGGGAGTGCGGAAATTTTACCGGCGACTAGCCCAACCGTTGGATTTGTAAAAGGCCGTATGAGTGCGGCTAGCCAATTAGGATTTGGGTAGCAGTCAGCGTCGGTAAAGGCGAGAAACTCACCTTGTGCGATGCGAATGCCGACGTTTCGAGCGGCGTAGGAGCTTTGAATATTCGGTTCGCTGAGGGCTTTAAAGGTGAGGCCTTTAGTGGCAAAGTCAGTGGTGGCGGTAGCGAGGATAGCGGGTGTGCGATCGCTACTTCCATTGTTCACTAGCAAATATTCCACCTGCTGCGCGGGATAAGTCTGCGCCATCAGACAGTCCAGCAATCCTGGTAAATCCTGCTCACCATTATAAATAGGCACAATGACAGAGACCTTTGGGAAATATGAGTAAGTCTCGTCAGCACCGTTGGCCATAGAAAAAAATTATCTGTAATATCAATCGACTATGCTGTGTGCAATCATGTCAGCTTTTTCATAGGCTGCCGACGCGCACAAGAGAGCTTCAACATATTCTTATAGGATTTAGCGTGCCCAAGAAAAATATTTACATCTAATCTACTCGCATTGATTAGCCACCCGCTACGCTAACAAAAACTAATCATCACAAAACAATATCCACTCTCTTTTCATATCTAAGAAGCAGATACCTTTTTTCATATCTAAGAAGCAGATACCTTTCTCTTCCTAGCCAGAAGTAGATCCCCTTTCGGGAAAACGCACTAACAGAGCCAGGCCCGTATCATAACCTCGTGACAAATTCCACAACTTCACCCAAAGTCAGCATCTGCGTCCCCACCTATAACCGCGCAGCCATCCTGCCCTACGCCGTCGAAAGCGTCCTCGCACAAACCTACCCAGACTTCGAGCTCCTCATCTGCGATGACGCCTCTCCCGACAACACCGCTGACGTCGTCGCCCAGTGGCACGACCCTCGTATCCGCTACATCCGCCACCCACAAAACATCAAACGCAGCCGCAACATGCGCTCCGGCTACGAAGCCGCCAAAGGCCAATACTTCATCAAATTCGATGACGACGACGCCCTCACCCCTAACTTCCTCGAAAAAACAGTCGCCATCCTCGACGAGCACCCCGAAGCTGACCTTGTTTGCACTGACCACTGGGTAATCAACGCTCGAAACGAACGGGACGACGACGCGACCACTGCTAATTCCGCGAAATGGGGCAAAGACCAGATAGCCTTTGGCAAAGTCGATGACCTACTAGCCCAAACCTTCGTAAAGCAAAGCTTACAGGTCGGCTCCTCCCTCTTTCGCAAAAGTAGCCTAGACGATGTTGACTTCATGCGATTCGAGGCAGACGGCTGCGAAGATTTTGACCTGCTCGTCCGTTGCGCTCTGGCTAACCAAACCGCCTATTTCATTCCCGAGCGCCTAATGGAATACCGCTTCCACGGCGGACAAACCAGCCTCAAACAAGACATCCATTTCCTCACCGCCAAGTCCTTTTGTCTGGAGAGCTATCAGTTTCCGAACCGACCTGATCTAGAGAAGATTCGTATTAACAACCTTGCCTCGCTGAAGCAAGTACTGGCAATGCGATTGATTGAAAAGGGCGAAACACAGCGAGGCCGCACGTTGCTCGCTGAGCTGCAATCAGCTGGTCCTCTTTCTAGTAGAGCTAAAGTAGGCAAAGTGCTGTCGTACTTACCTGCTTGGGCAAGACAGCTAGCCTTCAATGGCTTTCGCCAAGTACGAGCCAAAGACTACAGCGAGAAAGTAAGAAATGCCGCAGGATAAGCGTCGAATAAACGTTAGGCAGCTCGGTAAGTTGCTTTGTCTCTTATCTGCTGGCGCTATCGGATTAGGGTTGATAGGTATGATGCTATGGCGTCGGATTCCTGAGCCGCGTGCGGTTGCACAAAATTCTTCAGGCCAAGATTCGGAGGATGCTGTGATCGCTGTTCCCGTCACGCGGCAGCTAGCGGCACGGGTAACGTCCTACGACTTACCACGAGCAACGGTTCAGGTGGCCTTGTTCCCAACGGATGTAATCACTATTTCTGTAGCAGTATCCGATGCATTACAGCCGATCGACGCTTTTGTTGCCGGTGAAATTAGCAGTACGCCTACTAGCATCATCAACGGAGGCTTTTTTGATCCTCAAAACGGTAAAACGACTTCCCATCTAACCGTGGGCGGTGAAGTCGTTGGTGACCCTGCTGATAATGAGCGATTAGTGGGTAATCCCGATCTTCAGCAATACTTGCCACAGATTCTTAATCGCTCAGAATTTCGAGCTTATCGATGCGACCTTGAGGCCTCTGCTCGTGGCTCACTAAGATATGATGTTACGCTTCACGACGCGGCTGTTCCCGATGGCTGCGAAATAGAATGCGCGGTAGGTGCAGGGCCACAGCTATTACCAGACGACACTTCTGAACTTGAAGCATTTACTGCTTACGAGAATGGCGAGTTAGTTCGAGATGCTATCGGTAGTATGAATCCCAACGCGCGCAGTGCTATTGGCATAGATGCAGATGGTGCTGTTTATTTCATCATGGTTGAAAAAACAGCAGAGCTACCTGGCCTGACGCTGGCCGAAGTATCTGAGTTTGCAGCTTCTTTAGGCGTTGTGAAGCTCCTCAATTTAGACGGGGGTAGCTCTTCTTCGTTACGATTTGCTGACCAAACGTTTTACGGCCGTTTTGATCCGAACGGCAGCCCAATTGAGCGCCCTGTGAAATCAGTCATCTTTGCTCAGTAGCTCGTGCTGCCAACGGTCGAATGTTACTGAGTTGTTGCCTTCTGTTACTAACGCACTCACATATCCCTCAGGTACCTCAATGGGATGCAGCTGCCAGCCGTCTGCACAATCTTTTGGGACGCTCACAAGCTTGAACGGTGTAATTTCAACTTCCACAGTTTGCATTGACTGGCTCAGTCCTAGCCCAATCGCTTTCAAATAGGCTTCTTTACAGGTCCACCGCTGTAAAAATGCGTGGGTGGGCTCTGGTTCATTGTTTACTTGATCCAACTCTTTTTTGGAAAGACAGCGTTCCATCATGCTGTCCAAACGCTGAATAGGTTTGAGCTTTTCTATATCTACTCCTACTCGGGCTTGTCCTCCAAGGGCACACAGTGCGAGTTCTCCAGAGTGAGAAACGTTGAAATGAAAATTGCAGTGGCTCTCGCTATCTAAAACGATACTGGGCTTGCCGTACTCGCCGTAGCAAAACTCAATGTCCTTTGGCGAACGGCCAAACTGCCTACTCAATAAGTGTCTAAGAGTGCCCCTGGATACAATAAATCGACGTCGGTCAGCTAGAAAATGAAATCGGTCGGCGCGCGATCGCTCATCCACAGACAGGCAATTTTCGTAAGCCTGTAGCGTCTCTTCTGATACCTCAAGTGAAATTTGCCAAACCTGAACGGACTCACTCATCTAACTTATCTACTGGCCTATCTATGAAGCTCACTTATCTTGATTTGCTGAGTATCCCTTTCGTTACAGCTTTCTAGCCTCTGGGAAATCTGATAGTACTCCGCTTCTTTCTACCAAGAGGGTTTATCAAATCCTTTTGGTGGAATGTTACCGATTTACAGACATATCGTAAAAGATTGTTTTTTATGTAAAGAGCTTGCAGCGCCGTGTTTACACCTAAAGCGTATGTGTCAATATCTCTCAATGTGGCTATCATCAGCAACTTACATTGATATTTCACACGCTAGCCAACGGTGTTACTGGCGCACACGTCTCCAGCCTGCGACTTCTAAGGTCTCATTTGTCACACTCAAATCCTAATTCGTCTGATGGCGTAGTGGATACTATCCGGTTGCTTCTTTGGTCCCAGCTATGGTCTATTCTCCAACAAAAACAGCTCCAGAGGCCTCTCAGCAAGGTACTTCTAACGGCACAACCCAACTTTCTACACTTATTGAGCTGCTTCAGTACAGAGCGAGCAGCCAGCCAGATGATTTGGCTTATCAATTTCTGGTAGATGGGAAAAAAGAAGGCGCGGCTTATACCTACGCTGAGTTAGAAGAATGGGCAAAAGCGATCGCAGCCCTCCTTCAACAGCAACAAGCCAAAGGCGAACGCGCTTTACTCCTCTATCCTCAAGGCATTGAAGTCGTCGCCGCCTTTTGCGGCAGCCTCTACGCAGGTGTCATCGCCATTCCCGTACCGCCACCAGACGCGGGCCGCATGAAGCGCACCCTGCCGCGTCTACGTGAAATTATCAAGGACGCAGAAGCCACCATCGTCCTCAGCAATGCGCGTATTATTGAGCTGATTAAAGACTCAGATATAGACTTTCCTGAATTCGACACCATGCGCTGGATCGATACTGAGTCAGTTGATTTGGCCCTGGCAAAAGAATGGAAAGACCCTGCCGTCGACAAAGACGTCCTTGCCTATCTGCAATACACCTCCGGCTCCACCTCCACACCAAAAGGTGTGATGCTCAGCCACTACAATCTGCTGCACCATTCCGACTATCTACAGCGCGCCTGTGGCTACAGCAAAGATGGCCCCACCGTCACCTGGATGCCCTACTTCCACGATTACGGACTGGTCGAAGGCCTCATTCAGCCGCTCTACAATGGCGCACCATGCTACATCATGGCTCCTCTGGCCTTTGTAAAGCGCCCCCTACGATGGCTGCAAGCGATTCAAAATTACGGGGCGACCCATAGCCAAGCGCCCAACTTCGCCTACGAGCTTTGCCTGCGCCGTATCAAGCCTGCCAAGCGCGAAGGGTTAGACCTCAGTAGCTGGGTCAGTGCGGGCAACGCGGCTGAGCCGATTAACCCTCGGGTGCTGCGTGAGTTCGCCGAGGCCTTTGGTGAGTACGGCTTCAAGTGGGAGAACTTTTCTCCGGCATATGGCCTAGCAGAAGCGACCTTGTTGGTTTCTTCTACGCCCATTGGCAAAGAGCCAGTGGTGCTACAGCTAGAGGCAACTGAGCTGGAGAAAGGAAAGATCACTTTAGCCGCAGCAGATTCTAGCTATGTGCGGCAGGCGGTGAGCTGTGGTCCGCTGGTGTGTGAAACCAATGTCGCGATTGTGAATCCCGATACACTGGCGCGCTGTGGCGCAGATGAGGTGGGTGAAATTTGGGTTGATGATCCGGGTGTTGCTCATGGTTATTGGCAGCGGCCTGAGGTTACGCATGAAACCTTTGAAGCACAGATCGTTGGAGAAGGGGCCGATCGCTATCTACGCACCGGAGATTTGGGTTTCATTAAAGACGGTGAGCTGTACATTACGGGTCGGATTAAAGACCTGATTATCATTCGTGGTACGAATCACTACCCGCAGGATATTGAGTGGACTGTACAGCAGACGAGCAAAGCGATGCGGCCTGACTATGGTGCGTGCTTCTCTATTATTGAAGAGGGTGAGGAGCGGCTGGTGGTGGTGCAGGAAATTGAGCGCTCGCAGCAGCGAGACCTCAATGCTGAAGAGCTGATGACCGAAATTCGGCAGGCGATTTCTGAGGCGCATGAATTGCAGACATATGCGATCGCCCTCGTAAAATCCGGTAACGTCCTCAAAACTTCCAGCGGCAAAATTCAGCGCCGCAAATGCAAATCCAGCTTCCTAGCAGGCCAGCTAGAAGTCCTCGCCGACTGGAGCGAAAACCCCAGACTCACCGCCAAGGTAAGAGACCTGCACAATGAAGTAGAATCCCTCGTCCAAAAACTGACCAAAAAGTAACTTAGGAGGCAGCCCCAAATGACGCTAACGCAATATCAGCTTGCTGAAAAATTAGAACAGGCCCTGGGTAACCCTCAGCAGGCCGACAGTCTCATGTCTTTTCAGCACACCGCTGAACTCGACGAGGCCGAGCAGTTTCCCCACGAGGAAATTGCCTGGCTGTACAACTGGGGTCTACAAAACTACTACATCCCCACCGACTGTGGCGGTAAGTTCACTTCCTTTGAAGAGTTTGTTGCCTTCGTACGTGTGTTAGCCCGCCGAGATCTCAATATCTCAATCGCCTTTACAACATTGTTCTGGTCATTTCTGACCTGGATGGCAGGAAGCGACGAGCAAAAAGAAAAGCTCTCTCACCTCATGCGTGAAGAGCATACGGCCATGTGCTTGGCCTATTCAGAGCGAGAGCATGGCAGTGATCTTGTCGGTGGCGGTGTCACAGCGACAAAAGTCGAGGGCGGATATCTGCTAAATGGTGAAAAGTGGCCCATCAACCGAGCGACAATTTCGGGCGTGACCTTCGTTCTGGCCCGTACCGATCCAGAAGGTGGTAATCGTGGCCTGTCCTTATTCATGGTGGAGAAAAAGGATCTAGATACCAGTACTTACTACAACCTGCCGAAGATCAAAACCCACGGCATTCGTGCGGCAGACATGAGCGGTATCGGCTTTAGCGACTGCTTTGTGCCCGATAGTATGTTGCTTGGGCAAGAAGGCCATGGCCTAGAGCTAGGTTTAAAGGGCTTTCAAATCACTAGGGCGCTGTGCGCAGCCTTTTCCCAAGGCGCAGCGGACACAACGATGCGCACCACATTGAACTTTGCGGTCAATCGCAAGCTCTATAACAAGACGGTTATCGACATGCCTCATGCGCGGCGAACGCTGTCGAATGCCTTCATCGATATGCTCATTTGTGACTGCGTGAATATCGGCGCGGCGCGTGGCTTCCACGTAGCGACCGATCAATTTAGCGTGTGGTCGGCAGTGGATAAGTATTTTGTGCCAGTAACGCTAGAGCAGGTAATGAAGGACACCTCTGTAGTGTTGGGTTCACGCTTTTATATGCGTGATGAGCACGACTCAGGTGTTTTTCAAAAGGCCCTACGAGATAGTGCCATCATCAGCATGTTTGACGGCAGCTCGGTGGTGAATTTGCACGTGCTAATTTTGCAGCGGCGGCAATTGGCTAAAGCGCGTGTTCGTATTCGCAAAAAGCCAGAAAAGCTAGCAGTCGTTCAAGATCGTTTGGAGCAGAGCTTTTCACTGTCTCAACCGGTGCCGACATTTGATCCGACTCGGCTAGAGCTAATCAGTCGAGGTGCTGACGATGTGATGCAGGGCATAGAAGGCACAATTGCCAAGTTAGAAGCGCTTAAGAAATCGGGCGACTCTGCTGTGGATCTTTTGAGACCAGACCCTGCCAAGCCAGCCCAAGATGTTCTTTCCCAGGTGCTGGAATTAGCCCATGTTATTCGTGAGGAGCTAGATGCTCAAGACGTGCTGATCACTGAATCAGCCTTTGAGCATGGGCACGATCAGTCCTTCGAGAGCTTTGAGCTGGCCAAACAATACTGCCAATTGCACGCGGCGATGGCTTGCATCCTGATGTGGATTCATAACCGTGAGTTGGCAGAAATGGGCGACTTCTTTGCGAAAGGTGAGTGGTTGGTGGTGAGCCTGCACCGACTGCTTTCTCATTTCCGCATGACGCCGTTACTCTCGTCTGGCGAGCTGCCGGCGGCGTATCACGAAAATGTAGCCCAAGAACTTCTGCGGCTTCACAAAGCGGACAAAATGTTCTCAATCGTGCCGTTCCAACTAGCTCAATCTCAACTGGCTCCACCCCCCTCGACTCAATCTTCCTCAGCTCAATCCCACCCTAATCAACCATCCACGCAGGAGGCTACATCCCATGCAACAGCTCCAGAACCCCAGCTCATCTGAGTCGACTCCCATTCTCAAAATTCAAGCGTGGCTAGTCGAGCAAATTGCAGACGTATTGTCCATCGACCCCACCACCATTGATGTAAAGCAGCCGCTGACCCGCTACGGGCTAGATTCTATCGACGCCGTTACCCTAGTCGGTGACCTCGAAGACTGGCTCGATCTGGAGCTGCCGTCTACTTTGCTGTGGGACTATCCCAGTATCGAAAAGGCATCTGCCTATATGGTGGAAGAGTTTGATGTAACGGTAGATTAGGTATCGCCTCCTCACATTCCCGCTTAAAATCCTCAACCTTCAGAAATGCCGAGGGTTGAGGATTTTTTGATTTGAGTGTAGGAAAGGAGCCTTGCACGTGAATAATCAGGTTAAGTAGTTGGGCTCATAGCGATAGGGCCATAGCGATAGAGAGAGACCTTGAATTTTTCTGAGTTTTCATTTTGGTGGGTGCTGGCGCTGACGAGTGTGCCGTTCTTTGCGGTGCGCTATTTTGGCAAGGTGTTCGATTGGTGGCGAGACAGATTCGACACCATTGGCCTAGCTGCTCTCTCCCTACTGCTATTCCTCAACGCCAGTAGCACCAGCTTCGCCGTCTTCCTATTCGAGATTTTATTCAACTACTTCATGGTCAGTCTCATGCTGCGCCGCGAAGCTGATGGCAAAAAGGAACAGGCTAGGTTCATTGCTACTGCTGTCATCATTTTCGATGTCGCTGTATTGGCCTACTTTAAATATCTCACCTTTTTTATTGAAGACTTTATCGGGCTAGCCGCACCTGTTCCTGCGAACTGGCAATCGAGCTTTCCATTGCCTGTATTCCAAACGATTCCACCCGGCGTGTCGTTCTACACGTTTCAAATGGTGGCCTTTGTGGTGGACTCATACACCGCTCGGCGCAAAAAGCCGATCAAGCTGCTCGACTATATCAACTTCGTTTCCTTCTTCCCACAGATTGTGGCCGGTCCAATTGAGCGGCGAAGTAAGCTGCTTCCTCAAATCAAAGACTTCAAGTTCAAGTTTACGGCTGAGAACTTTGATATTGGGATGCGCTGGCTGTCGCTGGGCATGTTCATGAAATTTGTGTTGGGTGATAACATTTCGCCCTACATTGCCGATGGCATGGGAGAAACCAGCAATCCTTGGCTGATTTGGTTTTATGCCTTTTTGTTCACGCTACGCATTTACTTCGATTTTGGTGGCTACAGCTTCATGGCCGTAGGCATTGCCCGCATTATTAATGTCAAGCTGACGCTGAACTTTCTTGCGCCTTATACCTCGCAAAGTATTAATGAGTTCTGGCGACGGTGGCATGTGTCGCTGAGTACGTGGTTCCGCGACTATGTGTTTATTCCGCTGATGGGCAAGCGCAAAAAGTGGGCGGCGTTTTTTCTGTTTATTACCTTTACGCTATCGGGGTTTTGGCACGGTGCGGCCTGGAATTTTATGATTTGGGGGGCATACCATGGTGCCTTGCTGTTGCTACTGCGCTACGCCGGACGTCCTTTCTCGAAGGTGACGAATAAGTTTGTGAAAAAGCCGCAGATTCTGTCTTGGGCGCTGACGTTTGGCTCAGTGATTTTGGGCTGTTTGTTTTTTATGGAAGTGAACATTGAACGGCTGTTGATGAAACTTCAGATTTTAGTAACGCCTTGGGCATATTCTCCCGCGAAACTGGTAGAAGCTTTTGCTACGTTCAACACACCAGAAGGGCTGGTACTAAAGGTGGCTTTAGCGCTGTCAATTGTCTTTTTGGCGCTGGAGCATATTGCAGTGTGGCAGGAGCGCCCTGAATATGAGCTGTTGACATCACCCTGGGTATCCAAGCTTTTACTGGTTTTGACAATTTTGCTGGCTGCGAATATCCCTGCCGACTTTATTTATTTCGAATTCTAAGAGGATGTAGCGCTTCGTACTTTTTTTGATTCATTCCTACTTTGCAGAAAACGCTCACTAAATCACGATTTAGTGAGCGTTTTCTGTTTTTATGGCTCGGATAATCCGTAAGTTTTTATACTGAAAAGACCTGCGGCCAGTCACTGTTTTTTCGGTTTACCTCGGTTATTCTACGGATTGATCCCAAACTGATAAACCTTACTTAGTCATATTAACTTAGAAGACATTTCTCTTTTGCTCGCCTCCTAGCGAAACGACACCGCGTTTTTACGTACGCACTTAACACGACCCATGACCTATAACAGAAACGCCAAAAGCCAGAGTGACGATGTCAGTAAAGAGGCCTCTAGCAATACTGCTCTGCTAGATAGAAAGAGAGAGGATGCTGATTTACTTGGAAAGTCTGCGCCGAGGCGATCTATTTTCAAAAGGCCTGCTTCAAGTGTGATGAGCTGGTTGGCAGTGGCTGGGGTCGCTTGGGGTTTGGGGCTCGGGTATAATTTGCATCTTGGTGGCGAAGCGCACTGGCTGAAGCGGCTGTATCAAAATAAGGTCGCGATCGCAGCCGAAACCACACAGCCAAAACTCATTGTCACTGGCGGCTCCGGCGCGCACTACACCATTAACTCTGACCTGTTATCGAAAGAGATCGGTATGCCGGCGGTAAATCTGGGACTTGATGGTCCAGTGGGACTAGATGTAATTTTGCCTAGCGTGCTGGAAACGGTGAAGCCGGGTGATGTGGTGCTACTCATTCCCGAATATCTGGTGTTGCAGTCTAAGGACGGTTTTGGGCCAAAGTCTGGACTATTTGGGGTGGCGATTGGTCAGCCAGGATTGGGTGGAGTCCCGCCAAAACAGCTAGCACTAGAAACGTTTCAGCTAGGAATTCCTTCGCTGCGATGGACGGTGAAGTCTGCGGTGGATTTGGCTGAAGAAGGTCGATTTACGGGCTATTACGATGGACCACTGACAGAGCGGGGTGACCCGACAGAAACGAAGTTGCGAGAGGGGGAGTGGTGGCCGCTGAAGATTAAGGAACCGGCTTCGGGGCATGCGATCGCTCGTATCACTCAGTTCAAATCAGAAGTCGAAGCGAAAGGCGGCGCGCTAATTATCTCGGTGCCCTGGGTCTATGGTGACGTCGAAGACGCTCGCACGCTGGAGAACGTGCAGAAAACGGCAGATGCCTTTGCAGAGATTGCGCCGACGCTAGTGGATGAGGCGACGATGAATGTGCAGCCGACGCCTGAGCTATTTGCCGATACTCACTATCATTTGAAGCCAGAAGGGCGAGAGGTGCGATCGCAGCAGCTAGCCCGCCAGCTCAAGCCTCTGCTAGGAGAGCCCTAATGCCTGCCGCGCCCCCATCACCCACCCGTATCTGCATCGTAGGCGGCGGCTTTGGCGGCCTATATACCGCACTGTATTTACAAAAGTATCGCCATCTCAAAAGTAGTCAGATTACGCTGATTGAGCCAGACGACCAGTTCGTATTCTTTCCAATGATGTACGAGCTAATCACCGACGAGCTGAAGCAGTGGGAGCTGTTTCCATCCTATGGCCGCTTGTTGGCAGATACCAACGTTCGCTGGCAGCAGGCGCGCGCAGAATCAGTAGATTTGCAGCAACAGACCGTCAGCGTATCGAGTGGTGAAACCCTGGCTTACGACTACTTGGTAATGGCAACGGGCGCACAAAGCAGACCGATGGATATTCCAGGGTTGAACGAACACGCCCAGACGTTTCGTTCTTTTCACGATGCGCTGATACTAAACGAGCGATTGGCAAGCTTGCTCCGGGCCCAAGCTGTGCAAACTCAGACGGATAGCGTAGAGCCGATTACTGTTACGGCAGTCGGTGGTGGCGCTAGCGGTGTAGAGCTAGCGTGCAAGGTGGCAGATTATTTGGGCGATCGCGGCAACGTTACCTTAGTGGAACATGGTTCCAAATTACTATCTGCCATGCCGGAGGGAATTCGACGGCAGGCCAACCGTGCGCTGGAGAAGCGCCAGGTAGATATCAGGCTCGAAACCAGCGTATCTGCCATCGGTGCAGACACTGTAACGCTACAGGCCAACAATGCTACCTCCATTTTGCCAAGCCAGCTGACTCTGTGGGCAGTAGGAACGCAGCCTCGTCCTTGGCTAGGCGCACAGCCTGTAAAAGAAAATGATTATGGGCAAAGGGCCACTAAGCGAACGCTCCAGCTAGTTGATTATGACAACGTTTTTGTGCTGGGAGATAGCGCAGATGTGCGAGGCCCAAGCGGTGATGCCGCTCCCAATACGGCTCAAGCTGCTTTTCAGGCGGCGAGCCGAGTGGCTGCTAACTTGGCGGCGATGACAATCGGTAAATCGCCCAAACCTTTCAACTATCTACATCTAGGCGACATGATTACGCTCGGGGTGGGCGATGCCGGTCTGCATAGCTTTGGCATTACGTTAGGCGGACGACTTGCCGCGCTGATTCGTCGGGGCGTGTACGTCTTTCGGATGCCTACCTTGCGGCATCAGCTTAAAGTAGGCCGCAGGGCACTAGGTGATGTGTTTCGGGCGTTGCTACCACCTTGGGGTAAACGACCAGGCTCTTCTGCTTTTTCCCACTCATCATTCCATCGAAACTCGCCATGACCTCTGCTGTGCCCACCGAAAAATCTCCGAAGGAAGGCGGCTGGCTGGCTGCATTTCGCGATCGCTATAGCTTAGATGTGCGATCGCTTGCCCTCCTCAGAATCGGCTTGGCCCTTGTCATATTGGCTGATTTATTCACTCGTGCAGGCGATTTGTCTGCCCATTACAGTGATGCTGGCGTGCTACCACGAGTAGTGCTCAATGACGGCATTCTCAAGACGGGATACTGGTCTATTCACGCGTTGAGTGGGTCAACGGTTTTTCAAGGGCTTCTATTTTTGGTGGCGGGGTTGGCTGCGATCGCCATGCTAATCGGCTACCACACCAGAGTCGCCGTCATCGTGTCCTGGACTCTGCTGATTTCCCTGCATAACCGCAATCCACTGCTTATTTTTGCGGCAGACGATGTGCTACGAGCGGTCATGTTCTGGGCAATGTTTTTACCGTTAGGCGCAGCTTACTCGGTAGATCGAGCCATGAACACAGCAACTCGCCTAGTCCCGCTTAAGGTTTTTTCGGGTGCGACCTTCGCACTCATGGTGCAGCAGTGCTTCGTTTATATCTTCTCAGCAGTTTTCAAAACGACGAATGCTGCCTGGTGGCCAGACGGCACAGCAGTTTACTATGCGCTCAGCTATGACCAGTACGTCACGGCATTGGGCCACTTTTTGTTAAACCTCGGTCCCTTGCTGACTGTGTTTACCCTAGTGACGCTGCTGCTGGAGTGGTTAGGCCCGCTGTTGATTTGGTCACCCATTAAAAATGACGTCTGCCGTATGGTGGCCGTTGTAATCTTTATTTCGCTACATGCTGGTTTTGGGTTCACGCTAAACCTAGGCATTTTCCCGTTTCTCAGCATCTTTACCTGGCTTGCATTTATCCCAACTTCGTTCTGGGAGGGGCTAAGTAAGCGGGTGTATGTCTTGGAACCCAAGGGGCCAGAACGTGCAGGGCTGAAAATTTACTACGACGTAGACTGTGGCTTTTGCAAAAAGGTAGTTCACCTCATTCGGATGCTGCTGGTGTTACCACATACGCCATTGGCGACGGCTCAAAGTATTCCTGAGATCAATGAGGCGATGGAAGCTCAGAACTCTTGGGTAATTGTCGATTGGAAAGGCAATTATTACTACCGGTTTGAAGGGATTGCGTATGTTGTGAGCCTGTCGCCCGTATTCGGTTGGTTGGCACAGGTGCTGCGCTGGAATCCGATTATGGCAGGGGGCACTCGGTTGTATAAGTGGATAGCGAACAATCGGCGAAAGGCAGGCTACTTGACGCGGCCCTTCAAGTTCAAGCCTTTGCATGTGAAAACGCCAGGGTGGCTGAGTGCGATCGCCTTTCTCCTCATCACCCTCACTTTTGTTTGGAATTTGCGCAGCATCGTCACCCATCGCAACTTTGTTGATAGCCCTTCACCTGCGGTCAGCATCATTCGCCGGGTTGCACTCAGTCGTACGGCTCAACGTCTCGACTGGCTGTCGCAAGTCACCCGGCTTGACCAGTCCTGGAGTATTTTTGCGCCAGGTCCACCGACCGATGATGGCTGGCATGTGGTGGTGGGCGCGCCTGTGGATAACTCTGTAGGTGAGGTAGATGTGCTGCGGGTGGGCGAGGTGGTGAATTTTACCAAGCCGACTTTGCGCGATCGCGCTCGCTTTTACAAAAATATGCAGTGGCGCACCCTCTACATCAATCTCAATCGCAACATTGGGCAGAAGGTGTTGCCGAGCTATGGGCGATATTTGTGTGGAGAGAGCGATCGCGCTGGCGTTCCGCTCAATAGCTTCCAGGTTTACTTTATGGACGAGCGCACCCCGCCACCTAGCGAATCTCTTCCCGTAGAAAAAAAGCTGATATACGAACAGACTTGCGCTGCACAGTAAGTGAACAGAGGCGTACTATAGAGTGACTTGACACCTAAAGCTGCCTGCCGTTCTATGCAGGTTGCAGCCGGTGATAATATCCTAGGCAACTCGACAGAAGTTACAGCAGAAATGACAAATTCTTCGCAGCGGCTTGGGTTATTTGGCAGACTTCGGCAGTGGTTTTCCCAAATGCCCGATCGGGCTCTAGATCAAGCCTATGAAGCTGCCCTCAAAATTCGCCAGCTAGAAGATAGCTACTTCGACGGCAACACCATTTCTGAAGCCAACGGTCGCTACAGCCGCAGTGCCTACCGTTTATTACAAAAAGACCTTAAAAAATACCTCGCTATCATCAAGCGACGCATGGTTGAATTCCGCGCGAGTCGCAACACCCTACCAGTTGCCGATTCGCCCCAGCTAAGCGACCCCCTACCCGACGATGTACCACTAGACCAAATCAACGGTCCGGCCATCTTCTTACGTAAGCTTCAGCTCATTGACGACATCTTAGAGCGCTACGCTCAGCCGTCAGATGCTGCGTCAACCCAGCTTCAGCCCTCTTCTTCCAATGCTCTAGCTGCACTCTCTCCAACTGAACGTCCGCCAAGTGCGCTTACAGATGACAACGCCACCAATCAGGCCCTAAGTAGTCGTAGCAGCGTGCTACCCCGCTCCATTCTGCGCACGGTCGACCGCATCAAGCAGGATTTAGACCCCGACGCGGAGGTCGAAGTTGTCCGCAGCTTCCGCAACTCCAAAACGCAAACCACCGTTGCAATTACATTTGTATTGCAGCTGGTCATCATTCCCTTACTGGCCCAGTATCTTAGTAAAAACTTCGTCGTGGGTCCGCTAGTTGAATACGCCCGCGACAACACTCAAGCTGAAGTCTTCCTAAACGTAGAAATGGAAGAAGATGCGCTACACGAGCTTCAGCAGTACGAAGAGCGCTTCCGGTTCGAGGTGCTTATTGGTAAGGCTCCTGATCTTAGCGAGGTAGAAATCGAAGACAGAGTGCGGCAAAAAGCCTTCAAAATTGAAGAAGAGTACCGTCAGCGAAGTGCCGACGCCGTTGAAAACGTGTTCGCCGATGTCATTGCAGTGCTGAGTTTTTCTCTATTGCTCACAAGCTGCAAAGAGCAAGTGGCCACACTCAAATCATTCATCGATGAAATCGTCTATGGCTTGAGCGATAGCGCCAAGGCCTTCATCATCATTTTGCTGACAGATACCTTCGTCGGCTTTCACTCTCCCCACGGCTGGGAAGTCCTGCTCGAAGGCATTGCCGACCACCTAGGCTTACCGGCCAATCGCAATTTCATTTTCCTCTTTATTGCGACCTTCCCCGTGATTTTGGATACCGTCTTCAAATACTGGATTTTCCGCTATCTCAACCGAATTTCACCCTCTGCCGTCGCAACCTACAAAACGATGAACGAGTAGCCCTCTATCAATCACCAAGTTAGCAATCACAAAAGGCACCGCTGAATTCTAGTTCAACGGTGCCTTTTAATTTGAATGCTCTAGGTTCTGAACCGCTGCTACCTACGCACCTGTGTTCTTGCTAGCAGTCTGAATGTATAGAATCAACAGAAATACTGTGGGAACGAAAACGAATAAAACGCTTGCTACAAAACCCAATTTGTTGGTTTCCATGGGAAGCCTACCTACTCCTAAATGAATGTCAATGACCGAATCTAAGCTTGTGATTTCAGCATAGCACCCCTGAGACGCCCTAGCTGTTGCCTAGAAGGCTTCGTTTGTAGCTTAGTAGAGGGGCCTAATCTGTAGCTGTTGCAGCAGGTTCGCCAGAAGCGGATGCCTCTGGTGTGCCATCTTTTGCGCTGGCAGCGGCCTCTGTTGCGGCGCGAGCGACAGCTTCAGCCTTAGCCTTTTTCAGGCTTTCTTTTTTATCGGGCTTGGTTACCACACTGATAGGGCCATTCACTGTGGTTTGGCAAGCTAGGCGGCAGCTGGAAGGTCGCTTCTTTAGCATACGGTCTTCAATAGCTGTTCGCGGTGACAGGTTTTGAGCGCCTTCAACAATGTCAACAACGCAGGTGCCGCACTGGCCATAGCCACCACACTGGGTCAACTTACCCATGAAGGTGTAAATATCAATGTTATTTTCTTGTGCCTTAAATCTCAGGTTTGCACCGAAAGAGGCATCGATTTCCTTATTTTCTTTAACAAACTTAATATTGACCATAACCTGTATTCCACCTGTTTTGTGTGGTGTGAGTGCCACTGCGAACGCCCCACTCAACCCTGATTTGCTTGCCTCGAAGATTGAGAGATAGTTACACTTCTTTATACACCTTCATTTTTACATTTTTGTGGACAAACCTGGCTGAGTGGTCGTAATTTTCTTCTTTTTCTTTGAGTAAAGAGAGAAAATTATGCCTAAATATCAGGCTTGACTAGGTTTGTGGAGGTTCTATATCTGGTAGCCTTAGTAGTATCTGAAGTCTTTTTACAGGGCGTCAAGTATTTATTAACAAGGTTTTCGCTTTACTAAGTCCCAAAAGGTGTGGCTCGTTTACGAGTGCCGCCAGTTGGGTGAGCGAAAGCACGATTTTTAGCAAAAACAAGGAGGAGCGTAATCAATGGGTCTACCTTGGTACCGCGTACACACAGTCGTCCTGAATGACCCAGGTCGATTGATCTCAGTGCACCTAATGCACACGGCGCTTGTGGCAGGCTGGGCTGGTTCCATGGCACTGTTCGAGCTATCAACTTTTGACCCCAGCGATCCTGTTTTGAACCCGATGTGGCGTCAGGGCATGTTCGTATTGCCTTTCATGACCCGCTTGGGTGTGACAGGGTCTTGGGGTGGCTGGGACGTGACTGGTGCAGTCGGCGTGAGTCCTGGCTTTTGGTCTTTTGAAGGTGTGGCGCTAGCGCACATCGTTCTCTCGGGTCTGCTATTTTTGGCAGCAGTTTGGCACTGGGTCTATTGGGATCTAGAGCTATTCCGTGCCCCCCGTACAGGTGAGCCCGCTCTGGACTTGCCTAAAATGTTCGGCATTCATCTATTTCTATCTGGTTTGCTTTGTTTCGGCTTTGGAGCCTTTCACCTCACCGGGCTTTGGGGGCCTGGAATGTGGGTGTCAGACCCTTACGGCTTGACAGGCCACGTTCAAGGTGTTGCGCCTGAATGGGGGCCGGCGGGCTTCAACCCGTTTAATGCAGGTGGCGTCGTAGCTCACCACATTGCAGCGGGTATTGTCGGTATTGTTGCTGGATTGTTCCACCTCACGGTGAGGCCTCCACAGCGACTATACAAGGCCCTGCGTATGGGTAACATCGAGACCGTGCTTTCCAGCTCAATTGCAGCTGTGTTCTTTGCGGCCTTTATCGTGGCAGGCACCATGTGGTACGGCTCTGCGACCACGCCTATCGAGCTGTTTGGTCCGACCCGTTATCAGTGGGATAGCAGCTACTTTGCTGACGAGATTGATCGCCGCGCTCAGCGATCCATTGCTAGCGGCATTTCTGAAGAAGAAGCCTACGCTGCAATTCCTGAGAAGCTAGCTTTCTATGACTACGTCGGTAATAGCCCTGCAAAAGGTGGCTTGTTCCGTGTGGGTCCTATGGACTCTGGCGATGGTATTGCGACTGCTTGGCTCGGACACCCTGTCTTTCATGATGGTGATGGCCGTGAGCTTAGCGTTCGCCGCTTGCCTAACTTCTTCGAGACCTTCCCTGTGGTTTTGGTAGATAAAGACAACGTTCTGCGTGCAGACATTCCTTTTCGTCGTGCTGAGTCAAAGTACAACTTTGAGCAGACTGGCGTTGTGGTTGACTTTTACGGCGGTGAGCTGGATGGCCAGCACATCACAGACTCTGCGGCTGTGAAGCGCTATGCGCGTAAATCTCAGCTGGGTGAGCCCTTCGAGTTCGACCGTAAGACGATGGATTCTGACGGCGTATTCCGCTCTAGTCCTCGTGGTTGGTTCACATACGGCCATGCTGTCTTTGCACTGTTGTTCTTCTTTGGTCACATTTGGCACGGCTCTCGTACGCTCTTTAGAGACGTATTCGCGGGTGTTGACCCTGACCTATCTCCCGACCGCGTGGAGTGGGGTTACTACCAGAAGGTGGGTGACTTCTCTACCAAAGCTGCGAACAAAAGCTAGTTAATGACTGAGTTGGGTCTTGTAAGCGCGGAGTAATCTCCTCGCTTTGGGCTGGCGGCAATCTTAGGGCTTGTCTTTTTGATTGTTGTCAGCGCTGCCCTCCAGTTAATCAATGAGTTTGATAGACTCAAGTCATATACTCTTCATTGGAAACGACCCATGGAAGCTGTTGCTTACATTTTGATTTTCGCGTTGATCATTGGCACCTTGTTTTTTGCGATCGCATTTCGCGAGCCACCCAAAATTACCAAGGACTAAATTCTTTCCGCGCGGTAGGTAATTGTTTGAAGTTATTGATCGCGTGCTGGTAGTTGCTAAATAAAGCACTACTGGAATTACGAACAGCTAGGGTTTGGTGCTTCTAGAGAGCGGCCAATCCCTAGCTTTTTGTTTGGCTTGAGACTTCAAATTGGCGGTTTTGACGTAACGTTGCCATAGGAGTCTTTTATTTGCTGCTTCGCTTGAACTCACCTTGGCCTTGTGGAGGCCTAGCCCGATGCAATGTCCATTTTGTCAGCACCCAAATAATCGCGTTTTAGAGTCAAGATCGGCTGAGGGCGATCGCAGCATTCGCCGTCGCCGTGAGTGCTTGGAGTGTGAGCGACGTTTCACTACCTATGAGCGCATTGAGTATGTTCCAGTGACGGTGATTAAGCGTGGGGGTGATCGCGAATCTTTTGATCGATCCAAGCTATTGCGTGGCATCGTGACAGCCTGCGAGAAAACAGGCGTCAGTGCCCGCACTATCGAGATGGTAGTCGACGAGCTAGAGGCCAGCTTGCAGCAGCAAGCTGTCAGAGAAGTTACTAGCGAAGAAATTGGAGAGCGCGTTCTGTGCTGTTTGCAGCAGATCAGTGAAGTCGCCTATGTTCGCTTTGCCTCTGTGTACCGGCAGTTTCAGGGGATTCGTGACTTTACAGAGGCGCTCAGTCATTTGAAAGATAGTGGTGAAGGCACGCCACCTTCGATAAAGTCTACGGCTGCTTCAGATGCAGCATCCGCAGAACAAAAAGCAGCGATATCTTCTCGCAATAGCCTCGAAAGCAGAGTCGCTTCTTCCGCCAAGGTTTAACTACACAACAGTGGAAGAAGAAGTCCACGCAAGACTATAGTTTTTCTTTATAGTCTTTGGCTTATTTGTGCGATCGCTCACAGCACAAAATTAGAAAAACAGGCACATCACCGAGCTGATTCGGTGCTTTTTGTCGTATGATTAATATTCTTGTGACAGCAACCTCAAAGGCTCCTTTCCATTTTTATGGGCCTTTTCTAACTGAAAACCTTAGTAAGATTTATAGTGGCTTGTTCACTTTCTATTAGCCGGTAGTAGTTGCTGCTATTGCTTTTAGACTGTTCGGCAACCACGAGGTGTTCACTCGTTCTCGGAGACAAATTTAGGCAACCTGTAGGAAACATCAAGCATGGCCAACCCGGATACTCAAAGCGCTGACATTGGTTTTACTCATGAAGATTTTGCGGCACTTTTAGACCAATACGATTACAACTTTAACCCTGGCGATATCGTTCCTGGAACGGTATTCAGTATTGAGCCTCGGGGAGCTTTGATTGACATTGGCGCTAAAACCGCTGCTTATCTCCCTATCCAGGAGATGTCTATCAACCGGGTCGAAGGCGCTGAAGAAGTTTTGCAGTCGAACGAGACGCGCGAGTTCTTTATCCTTACCGATGACAACGAAGATGGCCAGCTAACACTTTCTATCCGCAGAATTGAGTACATGCGCGCTTGGGAGCGTGTCCGCCAGCTCCAGCAGGAAGATGCTACCGTTCGCTCTATCGTCTTCGCAACAAACCGTGGTGGTGCATTGGTACGAATCGAAGGCCTACGTGGATTTATCCCTGGTTCTCACATCAGCACTCGCAAGCCTAAGGAAGATTTGGTCGGTGAAGAGCTACCCCTAAAGTTTTTGGAAGTAGACGAAGAGCGTAACCGCCTTGTCCTCAGTCATCGTCGTGCGCTGGTTGAGCGTAAGATGAATGGCTTGCAGGTAAGTGAAGTCGTAATTGGTACAGTACGTGGCCTCAAGCCCTACGGTGCCTTTATCGATATTGGTGGCGTGAGCGGTCTGCTGCACATATCTGAAATTTCCCACGACCACATTGATACGCCAAACTCTGTACTCAATGTGAACGACGAAATTAAGGTAATGATCATTGACCTTGATGCTGAGCGCGGTCGAATTTCGCTGTCGACCAAGCAGCTTGAGCCAGAGCCTGGCGACATGGTGAAAAATCCTGAGCTAGTGTACGAGAAGGCTGAAGAGATGGCCGAGCGCTATCGTGAACAGCTCAGACAAAAGGCCTTGGGCGAGGCTGCTAGTGAGCTAGAGTCGGCTGACGAGTACGTTGAAGAAGAACCCGTCGTAGAAGAACCGGTTGAAGAAGAGGTTGCTACTGAGGCGTAAGTTTCACTTGCTCACAATTTAGATAATGCAGAAGGGAGGAAGGTCTTTGAGGCCTTCCTCCTTTTTTGTGGATGTTGCTGTTTGAGGTTGCTAGAGAATATATGACGACGATTCGTTGTCTAGATTATTTATTTGATTCGGTGCAGGCGGTACTATTCGATAAGGATGGGACGCTAGCAAACGTGGAGACTTATTTGCGCGACTTGGGATATGCCAGATCACAATTCATCTCAGCCCATTTGCCTGCATCAAATGCTCCCAAGCTACGTTCGGCAGTTCTCTCTGCATTCGGGCTATCTGCCGACAGGCTCGACCCTGCTGGAATGCTGGCTGTAGGGAGTCGCTATGAAAACGAGGTCGCCGTTGCGACTTGTCTGGCTATAGCTGGTAGCGGTTGGGTTGATGCTGTGAAGCGATCAAAAGAAGCCTTTGTGGAAGCGGAAGCTTCACTTGCGCCTAAAGTTCAAAAAACGCCTATGCTTACAGGTGCTAAGGCACTGCTTAGCCGTCTCGCTTCAGCAAACGTCAAGGTCGGCATCGTCTCTTCTGATTTGCATACAGAAGTAGCCGCATTCGTAGACTATTATCAGCTGTCTTCAGTCGCTTGGTACTGTGGTAGCGCGCCAGCCTCATTGCCAAAAACTCATTCAGGTTTTTTGGATTTTGCCTGTAATTCGATGGCAGTAGACCCTTCGAGAACATTAGTTATTGGTGACTCGGCGGCTGACTATTTGCTGGCATGTCAGGGAGCCGCAGGCTTTCTGGGGATGACGGGCGGCTGGCAAGATCCACCGAGTATCGATCCTGCGGCTAGAACTTTTTCAGATCTACTGCAAGTTGAAGCTTTCGATTAGAACGTCATTAGCACTTTAGATAGCTGATGTGGCTATCGTGGTAGATACTCATAACCATGTATTTTGATATGGGAGTCATTGCCAGCGCGCGCGTATACGCTCTATGGAATACGCCTGGGTCTGCTGGCTAAGAGTCTTTGAAAGTATTGGTATAGCAAATCGTTAAAAGTTCAGATTAAGGAGAATTGGCTATTGTCTCGTCGCTATCTGTTTACATCGGAGTCGGTTACAGAGGGGCATCCCGATAAAATCTGTGATCAAATCTCAGACACTATCTTAGATACTGTGCTTGCACTTGATCCGGCTAGCCGCGTGGCTGCTGAGGTTGTGGTCAATACGGGGCTCGTGGTTGTTACGGGTGAAATTTCGTCTACGGCGACAGCTAACTTTGTAAAAGTGGTTCGCCAAAAGATTGCTGAGATTGGCTATACCAATCCAAAAAACAATGGATTCTCGGCAGACAGCTGCTCTGTATTGATTGCGCTAGATGAACAGTCTGCTGATATTGCTCAAGGGGTAGACCAGGCCCAAGAAACCCGCGAACAAACGAGCGATGAGCGTTGGGATGCCATTGGTGCGGGTGACCAAGGCATTATGTTTGGCTTCGCCTGCAACGAGACGCCTGAGCTGATGCCCTTGCCAATTAGCCTAGCTCATCGAATTTCACGTGAGCTAGCAGCTGTCCGCAAGAGCGGTCAGCTGGATTATCTAGGTCCGGACGGTAAAACTCAGGTAACCGTAGAGTATGAAGACGGTAAGCCGGTTGGTATCGACACCATTTTGGTGTCTACACAGCACACCGAAACGATCGGTGAGCTAAGTGACAACAAGGATGTGCAAGCCAAAATTCAGGAAGACCTTTGGAAAGCAGTGGTACTACCCGTGTTTGAAGGCTTAGCTGTACAGCCAACTGAGAATACTCGCTTCTTAGTCAACCCAACTGGCAAGTTTGTAATTGGTGGACCCCAAGGTGACTCTGGCCTAACAGGTCGCAAAATTATTGTGGATACCTACGGCGGCTATTCCCGTCACGGTGGCGGTGCTTTCTCCGGTAAGGATCCTACAAAAGTGGACCGTAGTGCCGCCTATGCCTGCCGATATGTCGCTAAGAATATCGTGGCTGCTGGGCTTGCTGATAAATGTGAAGTGCAGCTGAGCTATGCCATTGGCGTGGCTCGCCCTACCAGCGTCTTTATCGAGACGTTTGGCACTGGGAAGGTCGACGACGATGCACTGTTGAAGCTGGTGGAAGAGCATTTTGAGCTACGGCCTGCTGGCATTATTGAGACCTTCAACCTGAGAGGCTTGCCCAGTGAGCGCGGTGGTCGCTTCTATCAGGAGATTGCGGCCTACGGTCATTTTGGTCGAGACGATTTGGACCTTCCTTGGGAGAAGACAGACAAAGCTGAGATGCTGAAGTCGGCGTTGAGCGAGCGAGCAACTGTGAGCGTTTAGAGCGAGCGTTCTTTCTAACAGATAGCTGGTTTTGCCTATCTATCTAAAATGCTGAAAGGCTCTCACTCTAATGAGTGAGAGCCTTTTGTTCTAGATGCTCTGTAAATAGTGCCGGTAGGTTTGTAGTTTTAACTAACTCGTTTGCTGTGGCTGCCTTTATGACTGCTATGACTCGCTATCGCTGGCTTTGTTTTTCTGTGATAGGGACAATGGTGACATTTGGGGTGGCTAAAACGGTGTATCACGGGTGGGGCTCCCCATGGTTGCTAGGGATTAGTGGTGATGTGCTGTATGAGATGGCGTGGATTTGGTTTGTGGGAGCTTGGTGTGTACGTTGGTCGGTGAAGTGGATTTCCATTTCAACTTTTCTCGTTACTTCCTTGATTGAAGTCTCCCAGCTAGTTCCTTTTCCCGATGCGTGGACTTCTCAGCTGTTGTGGCGGTTACTGCTGGGTACACATTTTTCCTGGCTGGATTTTCTCTATTACGCGGTGGGTTGTCTGTTAGGTGGGCTAAGCTTGAGCTGGCTCAGGAAACAAAGTGGTGTAAGTGCGAGAGTTCAGTGAAAATCAATACGGCGTTGAAAGAGTGGTCGGTCGCGGTAGATGCGCTGGCAGATGGGGCGACGATGCTGCTACTGCGAAAGGGTGGAATTAAAGAGTCTGGCGGTTCTTTTTCTGCGCATGCTGACCAGGTGGTGTTATTTCCCACCTTTGAGCATCAGAAGTCTGAGCTACTGAAGCCTCAGTACCAGTCGACAGTGCGCCCTGTAGAACAAGGCTGGCATCCGCAGACGATTACGCTCAAGGCCTGGGCTGAGATTACGAACATTTTTTTGACTCACGATGCCGAGAAGGTTGCTGCCCTGTCCGATTTTCATATTTGGCAGCCTAATTTGGCTGAGGCTAGGTTGAAATGGAAGGCAAATCAGCCGCTGTATGTGTTGGCGTTGCGAACCTATCGCTTAACAGAGGCGATGGTGGTGAACTGGGATGATGCCTATGGTGGCTGTCGGTCTTGGATAACGTTGGTGAATGATGTGGTGGTAGAACCTAGTGACGAGTTGGCTGCGATCGCAACTTCCGACTATCAATCAAAAGTCTCTGCAATAGAGCAGCTACTCTCCGCCTAGGCAATGCCTGATGATACCGATGTCCCCCAGTTTCTGCTCGGCTAAATCTGTTATCACAGAAGGGCCTAGCACTGCTAGCGCCCCTACAGGCCCCGACTAGCATATTTTTATTTTTGCGCGTCGTTACTGTCTGAAGGTCATCGCGGCTGTTTGACCGTTTTCTGCTGACACAACATCATTTGCTAGTGGCTGAACAACAGTTTCAGTAACATCAGCAGTTTTACTTTTCACAAGCCTAGGGACCACGATGGTGACCGTAGTACCTTGCCCTATGCCTGGACTATAGATGCCGATGTCCCCTTGCATTAGGCGCATGAAGTTTTGCGAAATAGCCAGACCGAGCCCTGTTCCTTCGTAAGGCCGTGTATGTGAACCATCTATCATCACAAATGGCTTGAATAGCTTGGAGAGATGCTTCGGATTGATCCCAATGCCGGAGTCTTGGATGGTGATTTTTACCCAGGGTTCGGATGGAAGATAGAGTTCACCGGAGTCGGGTGTAGGCTCTTCGATGCTTTCGTCTGTAGATATCGTCAGTGCAATAGTGCCTTCATCTGTAAATTTGATGGCATTAGAAAGCACGTTCAGCAGTACCTGCTTGAATCGAGAATGATCTACTGGGACAGTTATAGGCTCAGTGAGTTCGGGGCGAATGAGCTGTAGGCCTTTGGCTTGGAGCTGCGATCGCTCAATCTCCAGTACGTCTTGCAAGACATGCCGTAGATCAATCGGCGCGATGTTGACATCCAACGTACCCGCTTCAATCTTGGCAATATTCAAAATATCTTCGATCACAGAGAGGAGATGCAGCGCCGCTTTATTGGCTTGCTCCAGAAAATCCATCTCTTCCTCTCTGGAGTCGCACAGTTCATCGCGGACCAAGTGAATAGAGCCAATAATGCCATTGAGTGGAGTGCGTAGCTCGTGGGAGGTATTGGCCAAAAACTCGTTTTTGAGCTGATTGGCCGCTTGGGCATCTTGCCAGGCCCGGCGCAATTCAGTTGAGTTTTCTTCAAGCCGCCTTAGCATTCTTTCAATGACTGTACCCAGGTAGTTTAGCTCCCAAATGCTTGAACCCCTAGGTGCTGCTTTGAGTTCAGAGAGATCGTCGACATCTTGCGTATATCGAATCAGTCGTTCTATCGGCAGCGACAAGCTGCGAGAAACATAAAGCGCCAAGACGATACTGGCAATTAGCAGGCCGCTATTGAGTGTGAATAGAATCTGTCTAATGGCGGTTAAGCCATAAAGTGCGCGTTCTAGCGGTGTCACGGCCAGAACAGTCCATACCTTGTTTTGCTTTGGGCTCACAGGTACCTCAAAGCCGCTATATCCAGCGAGCCATTGCCCATCTTGTTCGTTCAAAAAGCGAAAGAGATGTACAAATTCGCTTTTTCCCGCTTTTACATCGCCGATAACGTTAGACAGCTTGTCTGCATCGCGTAATTCAGAGATATTTTTGCCTACTTGACTGATGTCAGGATGGGTCACGATGACTTGATTTTGGTCGATGACGACTGTTTCTCCGACCAAAGACTGTGGCGTCGCATCTTGCAGCTGAAATAGGTGTACTTCCATGGCGAGCGTATAGATTAGCTCGTTTGTTTCGCTGTAGATAGGGCTAGCGACAATGAACTTAACTAAGGCGCGATCTTCTGGTGTTTGCGCTAGCTCAGTAGCTGCTAGTGTGCTGCCAAGACCCGGTGAAAATACATAAAAGTCAGCGTTGTTTACGCTGCCATCTTGTAGCCAAGGTACCTGTTTGGCACCGGGCAAGATGGATCTTATCAGCGTGCTTTCGCTGGGCGTACGAGGTTTTTCCGGGGTATTTGTTGCCGTACTCTCGTTCTGTGTGGTGTTTCCTAGAACGCTAGGCGCGATCGCAGGTGTTGGCGTCAAGATATTGGCAAGGTCGCTAACACAAGTATTGATTGCCGACGCTTGGGCCTTTGGCGCTTTTAGCTCAACACAGTTGATGGTGTAGGGCGTTGTATCTTGAGTAAAGCGATCGAGCAAATCGCGAATAGCGTCGACATCTCCAGTTTGAAAGGCTTCAGTCTGTGCTAGCAGAGCAAGGGTTGCCTCGACAGATTGGATACCTGTTTCGAGTTCTTCTGCCTTGCGGATAGCGCTGCTGGTGAGGTTTTGCCTGGCGGTGGTGAGTAAGCTTGTCCGCGCCTTGCGCAATACAATGGCCTGCCCAATAAATAAAATAGGCAGGCTAAAGGCCAAGATTCTTAACAGCAGGTTGCGCCGAAAAGAGCGCGGATGGTGGGTCATAAAGACAGGGGCAGAACGGAGGGCAATGACGCTAGGCGATTACCCTTACCTAGTCTATCTGCCAAGTCCGTACCATTGCCTAATTCAGTCGTAAAGTTACGACGGGCTTTAACAAAGATGAAGAATCACCCACAGATTACGAACATAATTGATGAGTGAGGATGAGGTATTCTCAGCTTCGACCACTGGCCTAATGACTGAAAATATGATGGATGAACAAGGCTTGGAGTCTCCTTTGAATCGACCGCATATTACCGTTGTGCTAGCGATGAGTGCCGATGGCAAAATTGCAGATGCGACTCGCGCGGCCGCCCGGTTTCCTTCCAAAGCCGACAAGGCCCATTTAGAATCTCAAGTCGCAAAGGCCGACGCTACTTTGTTTGGTGCAGGGACGCTGCGGGCCTATGGCACAACGCTGCCGGTTTCAGATGTGGCTTTGATTGGTGAGCGGAGATCGCGTCATCAGCCCGACCAGCCCATCCAAATCGTTTGTTCCGCAATGTGCAAACTCGATCGTGAATGGCCATTTTTTCAGCAGCCCGTTCCTCGCTGGCTAATCACCACCACAGAAGGCATTCGAAGCTGGCGAGCTGACGCTAACGGGGAAAGACCTTTTGCGCGTGTACTCATCACAGAACGCCCTTTCAACTGGCAGGCAGTAATGCAAGACCTCCATAAGGGCAATCCTGGATTTTCACAGACAAACAAATGCATACCCATTAGACGGTTACTGGTAATGGGTGGCGGAGAGCTAGTCGCTTCTTTGTTGGCGCAGCAGATGCTCGATGAGCTGTATATAACGGTTTGCCCTCTGCTAATTGGCGGGAAAACAGCGCCGACACCTGTGGGTGGTTTGGGTTTTACGCTACCAAGAACACCTCGTCTTAGGCTTCAATCATCAAGGGTTGAAGCGGATGAAGTTTTTTTGCACTACAAGATTTTGTAAGTTCCACTAACCTATATAAGAGTCCCATACGCAAAACTACCTGTGTCAACATCTCAAGTTCAGTACGTTGCCCGCTGGATGAGTCGATTGTCAGATATCCCTTCCCAGCAGTGGGATGCGATGGCTAAGCCATTAGCGACGCCCGCTTTTGAATGGGCTTGGCTCAACAATATGGAAACCTCCGGTAGTACGGGACCGAATACAGGTTGGCTGCCGAATCATTTAACGCTGTGGAAAGAGGATGTTTTGGTCGCAGCTGCGCCGCTGTACTTGAAAGGCCATAGCTATGGTGAATTCGTCTTCGATCATCAGTGGGCTGAGCTAGCAGCCCGGCTGGGTGTGGATTATTATCCGAAGCTGCTGGGCATGTCGCCATTTACGCCCGCAGAAGGCTATCGCTTTTTGATTGCGCCGACAGAAGACCAAACGGCCGTGACACAGGCGATGGTGCAGCTAATTGATGAGTTTTGCGTGAAACATAAGCTGTCTGGCTGTAACTTTCTCTATGTCGATCCGGACTGGCAGGCGGAAATGGAATCGCTTGGTTTTCACAAGTGGATGCACCACAGCTATGTGTGGCAAAACAGAGACTTCAACGACTTCAACGATTACTTGGCACAGTTCAACGCGAACCAGCGTCGCAACATTAAGCGCGAACGCAAGTCTGTTGCGAAAGAAGGTATTTACTTTAAGGTGCACACGGGTGAGACGCTGACACCTGAGCTATGCCTGAAGGTGTACGACTTTTACAGCGATACTTGCGATAAGTTTGGCTGGTGGGGAAGCAAGTATTTGACCCGAGACTTCTTTCGGGGGCTCTATAGCTTTTGGCAGGACCGGGTTGTTATTTTTGCTGCCTATACTGAAGATAGCCCTGATACGCCGGTTGGTATTTCATTTTGCCTGACTAAAGGCGATCGCCTCTACGGTCGCTATTGGGGCTCTTTTGAGGAATACAATAACCTTCATTTTAGTGCCTGTTATTACGAGCCGATTGAGTGGGCGATCGCAAACGGCATCAAAACATTTGACCCAGGTGCAGGCGGCCGTCACAAAAAAAGACGCGGCTTCCCCGCCACCCCAAATCACAGCCTGCATCGCTTTTACGCCCCAGAGCTAGGTCAAATTCTAGAGAACTACATCGGCCGTATCAACGTTGCCGAACAGTTTCAAATCAACGAAATTAACGAGAATTTACCCATTAAAAACCTGACAGACGAAATTCCTCTTATTGAGGCACCGTAGACACGTCCAAGCAGGTACATAGACAAAATATACAAAAAAGCCTCCCTTTCTTGAAACTTCTATAGTTGAATTTGCCTTCAGATAAATGTCTTGAATATGTTTCAAGATGAATTTCGATAACGCTCCATTACTTCACGAGTTAAAATAATGAGCCTATTAACCAGTTGAAATAAGGCACGGGCATGACGATTCAGGCACCTGTTGAGCCAACGACAGATAAAAGACAGACGCTAGCCGCGTTAGATAACAAGCTCTCGAAGCGATACATTGAACTAGACCCAGCAGGCTACTTTTTGATTTATGTCGATAGGGACACCGATTTAGTCTGCGCCAAGCACTTCTCCAACACGATTAATGACAAAGGCCTTGCCTGCGACCCAGAAACCGGAAAGCCTTTAAGCGTACGAGGGCAAAACGTGCGTCAGGAAACGCAGGTATTTACCGGGCGTACGGCAAAAGAGCTGTGCATGAAAATTTTTGAGGATAAGGATAATCCTTGCCCAATTACCTATTTAGACCACGCAGCTTATTTGGGTCGTGAATTCGTGCGGGCAGAAATAGCTCTCATCAACGGAACGGAATATATACAGGACTGAGTTCGCTGGGTATGCTGTGGCACAGCGGTTTCCTATGTTCTATGGCGGGTTCTTTCGAGCAAAATGCTTCACCGACACCAGCTCAGCTACTAGGACTGTACGGTGAGCAACTGGTAAGCCAGTGGCTAGTGCAGAAGAAATGTCAGGTAATTTATCGGCGCTGGCATAGTCGCTTTGGTGAAATTGATCTGATTGCTAAAGGACTGAGCGGAGAAGGCGCACTGCGTAGAGAGATGCTGGCTTTTATAGAAGTAAAAACGCGGAGCCAGGGAAATTGGGATGCGGATGGTTTGCTGGCCGTATCGCGCGCTAAGCAAAAAAAAATACGAACAACTGCCCGGTACTTTTTAGTACGGCATCCGCACCTATCTGAAATGCCCTGTCGATTTGATATTGCGCTGGTGAGCTGCCATCGCACTCAACCGATGAAAGGCTTGGGTTTGCAGGTGCCCAATCAGCCTGACGCTCAGCCCAAGTACCTGGTGTTGCAGAGCTATTTGCGAGATGCTTTTTGCTAGTAAATATGGTTACGCCAGGGTCTCTGGGCAATACCCTAAGCCCGTGACAAATTGCTCGCGGAACTCTTCGATTTCAACGCGGTCGGGTTTGCCGTGGGAGACAACAGCGATTTGGTAGCGGCGCATGACATCAACAGCGGATTGGCCCATTTCTAGACCCCAAAGTGCCATCCGAACCCGAAACCCAGGCTCGTAGGTAACCCCAATTTCATTGAGAAAGGAAAGAAAGTTTTGCTGTGATTGGTGTGTGGCGCTGTCGTGGAGCTTTACCTTGACGACCCAGCCGTCTATTTGATGAATGACGGTGATAAATTCAAGCGGTAGCTGTGTTGCCCACAACAAACGCTCAACTACGCGTAATGTCAAGCTTGCATTGGCCAAGTAGTAGATGTATTCCATCGTCTGGGGGAGTGGGTGCTACAGTCTTAATTGCCTTGAGAGAAGAAAGACATGAAAGAGAATGAGGCCACGTTTAAGCAAATAGACAGCTGAGCAACTAAGCAGCCGAGCAAACTAGCAGCCAATGCGTACGCTAAAAAAATTAACCTATTCAACCTGCTGCCAACCGAGATAGCCTACAAGCTGAACACTTTGTTTTGTAGCGTGTTTGTGCCCCTATTATGACTTACCGACTCCCCTGATTTGCCAACTTCATGAGCAAATAATGGACTAACTCATAAAGATTTCCCGGTTTATGGCCCGATCCTATGACAGATAGAACGAATGATTCGCAAACCTATCCCAATTTTGACTACCAGCTCAGTGCCTACGACTATTGTTTGCCAGAGTCCCGAATCGCCCAGAATCCGGTTGTTCCTCGCGATCGCGCCAAGCTCCTTATTATCGATAGCCCAACTACTCATCAACATGGTCACTTTTACGAATTAGGAGACTGGCTATTACCGGGTGATTTGTTAGTACTTAATGACACAAAAGTGATTCCGGCTAGGCTATTTGGCCGAAAGGCCAGCGGAGGTGCAGCGGAAGTTCTACTAATTGAGCCTTTGGACGATGAGCGATGGCTAGCCTTGGTAAGGCCAGGAAGACGAATTCAGCCGGAGACAGAAATTTTATTTGGGGAGGAGGGCGAACCTCCGCTCCTAAAAGCAGTTGTTTTATCGCGAGATGAGTCGACAGGTGGGCGAATTATACGATTGATGCCGATGGTGGAAGGCACGATTGATAGCCTTGTTCATAGATTAGGACGGGTGCCTTTGCCGCCTTATATTACGCAATCGGAATCTTTGCCAGAGCAGTATCAGACGGTGTTTGCCCAGCGGGAAGGTGCGATCGCTGCCCCTACAGCCGGACTTCACTTCACCGAAACACTGCTGAGTCAGCTGGCAGATAAAGGCGTGCAAACTGCAAAAGTCACCTTGCACGTAGGTATCGGTACTTTTCGCCCAGTGGAAGTAACCGATATTAAAACCCATGAAATGCATGAGGAACGGATTGAAGTATCGGCGGAAACAGTTGAAAAGATTCGACAGACGAAAGCGAGTGGTGGTCGTGTAATTACAGTCGGAACAACGTCGACTAGAGCCTTGGAGGGTGCTTTTGCCGCTTGCGGCAAGCTACAAGCCTACAGTGGAAGAACCGATCTATTTATATATCCGGGCTATCAGTGGCAGGTGATAGATGGCATAATTACGAACTTTCATTTGCCGGGGTCTAGCTTGCTGATGATGGTGAGTGCGTTGATTGGGCGGGAAAGGTTAATGGCGATTTATGAGGATGCGATCGCGCAAAATTACCGCTTTTACTCCTTCGGCGATGCCATGCTGATACTGCCAGATGTAAGAACATGACTTACCAAGTCAACCCGTGACAGATAAGTGCTCCATCTGTTGATGTGTGTGAATTTTGTACTGCAAGAGCATCTGTAGGGGAACGGGCTTGATGACAACAAAAATAGCCAACAAAAAAGCGCCTCCCGGAGGAAGCGCTTTTTTGTGTGAACCTTAACCAGAATGCTAGGCATCTGGCAAAAGGATTCACGCTAATCAACTAATCAAAGTCGTAATTTGCCCAGCAACGCTAGACAAAAAGATCTATGCGTTGATGGAAGGAGCAGTCAAAGCAACAGGTGCCGCTTCGCCAGCTGCCAAATCGAGTGGGAAGTTGTGAGCATTGCGCTCGTGCATTACTTCCATACCCAAGTTAGCGCGGTTCAGTACATCAGCCCATGAACCAACAACACGACCCTGAGAGTCGATGATGGACTGGTTGAAGTTGAAACCGTTCAAGTTGAACGCCATTGTCGAAATACCTAGTGCTGTGAACCAGATACCAACTACAGGCCATGCACCCAACAAGAAG
>JBHJIY010000004.1:0-81166 GCA_050042985.1 Phormidesmis sp.
CAACCTAGTCGATGCCAAGCTCGTCAAGCTCGCTCAAGAGATGAAAGCCGACTTGCTCACCACCGACTACAACCTCAATAAAGTCGCCAGCGTGCAGCAAGTTAGCGTCCTCAATATCAACGACCTTGCCAAGTCATTACGCCCTACCTATCTTCCTGGCGACGACATCGAAATCCGCGTCCTCAAAGAAGGCAAAGAACCCTCTCAAGGCGTCGGCTACTTAAACGATGGCACAATGGTAGTCATAGAAGAAGGCAACGAATTCATTGGCGATAATTTAGTAGTAGTGGTAACTGGCGCACTACAAACTTCCGCAGGCCGTATGATCTTTGCCAGACCAGACCGTTCAGCGATGGCATCATAGATATGGAAACACCAAACGCTCAGCTTAAAAAGACAGATATTATTGAAAAGCTAGACAAGGTGCCTCATCATCAGCTGGAGAATGTCTCACAGTACATCGATAGCTTGTTAGTTCAAGCAGATGTATTAGCCTCTGGAGCTAATGGGTCAGAGGCAGTTCAGCTGGTGGAACAGACAGCTGAGTCGCCGCTGGAGCGCCAAACTGCTGAAGATTGGAAGAAGGCTTGGTCTGAGTGGTTTGCAGAACGGGATCAGATGTTGTCTGGTTCAGAGTCTAATGAAGAGGACGCTAAATCTCTGGCAAGTTTAACGAAACAAGAGCGAAGAGATTTGTTGACGGAAATTTTAGTAGAGAAGTATGAAGCGATGGGGCTGAATTTGTCCTAGCTTATGACGCTTTGCGACACTAGTTTTTTCGTCAGTTTGATAGACCGTAAGCAGAAAAGTTTTGCTGCCTGTAATCAGTTATTTCCTTCTTTGGCTCCTCCGCTAATCACAACGTGGCCATGTATCACTGAAGGAATGCACTTGTTGGGTCGGCGACCAAGTGGATGGCAGATGCAAAAGTCGCTGTCTAGTTTGCTGCTTCGTAGAATCCTGACAATATACGACCTAGAGTCTGCGAACTACTCAAGACTCTTTTCTTTGATGATTCAATATCGAGATACGCCAATGGACCTTGCGGATGCGAGTTTGGTACTAGCTGCCGAGAAAACAGGCGAGCGGCAAATCTTGACATTAGATTCAGACTTTCTGGTTTACCGTATCAATGGAAAAGAAGCCTTTGAGATATTGAAAATCTGAGGTGGCAATATTTGTTGTGTGCTAGTTCTACGCTTCTTATCCCAGCAGACTCAGCTGACCGTTATTCTGTTCAGCTTTACGCTTCTGACGATTTCTTTGCTTAGCAATCTGCTGCCGTTTTGGATTTTCTAGCCAGCTGCCGTGGGCAACGAACCATGTACGCAAAAGCTGGAATTCTGGCTTCTCTAAGCTATCAAGATCTAGTGCGGTGGGGTGGAGACTGTCAATTGGCTGCTGAGCCCAAGTGACGTCACTGGGAAAGAGATCTGCGCCGAAGGGGGTGACGTCTTTTGGGAGGCGGGTGAGTAGGGAGCCGATGTTTGGGGCGTGGATGATGTCGTGGCGAAGGTCGTCAATTCGGCGGGCGCGGCGGGTGCGGGCTTCTTCGTAGTTGAGAATAGGGGTGGGATAGCCTTTTACCTTGGGTGGGGTGCCGAGCTGGTCGGGTGAGAGGTGCGCGAGTTCGGGGAGCCAGCGGTGGACGAATTTGCCTTCGGGGTCGCAGCGGTCGATGGCTTCTTGCTGGGGATTGTAAATGCGAATCCAGGCTTTGTTGAGGCAGTGGGTGACGCCAGCCTGCTGGGCCCACTGATAGTGGTCGATGGGGCAGTCGCCGTCGATGAGGTAGCGCATGAAGTGGAGTGCGCCGTAGCGCCAGTCCATACCAATGAGGTTGCATAGGAAGCTGGCATAGATGGCGCGAACGCGGAAATTGAGGGCGAGCCAGCCGCCGGTTGCTTGCAGGCAGCGGGCGGCGGCGTCAACAATGGGGTAACCGGTTTGACCGTTTTTCCATGCCTCGTAATGCTCTCGGTTGTAGTCCCAGCCGCCGTGTTTTAGGGTTTCGAGCATGGCGGGGTCGGAGAAGCGGTTTGCGCTGGGGCCGGTCTCGAAAGGAGTGTAGAGCGATCGCACCTCCAGCTGAGGTAAATACCGGAACCGCTGCGTAAACCCACTCCCCCAGCGCAACCGAGAGATCAGCTGATGGCTACTGCGCTGCACCCGCTTGTCACTGGCCCACTGCGGTTCGGCTTGCCGCTGCCATACTCGCTGAGCACACTCGCGAATAGAAATAGCACCGTATTTGATGTACGGGCTCAGGCCGCTGGTAGCATTTGTGCCAGGGTAAGACAGCTGCCAATAGTAGCTACGAGCTTTTCCACGATCAAAGAATAGATTCAGTAGCTTGCGCGCTTCTGCTGTGCCCCCTGGCGGAATGTGCATACTGCTAGTTTCGTGCTCTAGCTGCTCTGGGGTAGGCAGTGTGTCGGAGGGAATATCTGGCGGGACGTCGATAGTTTGCGGGGTGGGGGTGAGGGGCGATCGCATTTGCTGGTACCACAGTTGCCGATATGCCGGATAGCTCATCAGCTCTGGCGTTCCACCCTGCGGCTCGAACCATCGAATCTTCAGGCCTTCTTGCGCTAACGCCAGGTTCAACCTGGCATCGCGTACTCGTCCATAGATGCGCTCGTAGTCGATATAGCTGTAAATGCCTTCTGCTTCAGTTTCTTTGAGCAGCTTGGGAAGGACTTCAACCGGGTTGCCCGCTCTAAAGATGAGTCTGCCGCCGTGCGATCGCAAGTCTCGATCTAGCGAAGCCAAACAGCTCAGCATAAATCTCACTCGCCCAGAACCTGTTTCGGGATGTAATAGCAGCGCTCGGTCGAACACAAATACAGGAATTACCACACCTCGACGAGCCGCGCGGTAAAGCGGCTCGTGATCGTGAATGCGAAGATCGCGGCGATACCAAACGAGAGTGCGATTCATGAGGGAAAAAGGCAGCTACCTTCCACTGTAGAAAGTTTTAAGCGAAAGTGCATAGACCACGAGTAGGAAAATGATTGCCCCCAATAGTTCACTTGTACTATAGTTGTACTAGTCAACGGTTTTGGAGACGATTAATGTCGCACCCTTCTGCATCTCACTCTCGCTCTTTGCCCACCACCTCTTTGCCTACCGCCTCTTTGCCTACTACCTCTCAGCGCCCGTCGCGTCGTGCCCAGTATCGAGCCAGGGCAAAGCAAAGCAACCTGATGAATGCTCCGGCAATCGATGCCAGAAAGCAGCCTGCTAGAGCGCGCACCCCCTTACTCTCGCTACACCGCCGCAAGCTATTGGGGGCAGGCGGCGCTATTACCCTCCTGGCGATGGCGACGATTTTGCCGACACAGGTTTCGTCCCAGGCTATTGTCGATTCAAACTGCGAACAGGTCATAAAATCTGGCGCTGAGATTTCGCGGGGGCAGCTCTCAAGCCTACTGGCAGTCCCTACGCGCTCTACCAGAGAAGCCGTTCGTCAGGTTGTAGCTGACCCCTACTGCACCTTGCCCGCTATTTCCCCGACAGAAAGCACCGAAGTTAGCGTCGCTGACGATCTTAATGCGGTGACTCAAAAAACAATTGAGCGAGATGCCTATCCGCTAGCTTTTGATCCAGAAGCATGGGTCGTATTGAACTACAGCGCAGGAGAATACCAAGGCTATGATTTTGTATTCAAACCTTGATCTTGTATTCAATCCTTGGTTTAGGTGCTTAGACTAGTTACTGCTCAAACTAGGCACTTACGGTCTCTGTTGACCAGTCAGATAAGAAGGGTTGGTTGAGCAAGGAGCGGGCTTGGTTGGCAGGTAGCGCCTCTTGAAAGAGAAAGCCTTGGCCATGCTTGCAACCTAGCTTTTGTAGCTGTCTTAGCTGCGTCATATTTTCAATGCCTTCGGCAATTACACCCATACGCATAGTTTCAGCCATATTAATAATCAGCGGCACAATGCCGAGGCTACTGGCTTCGCTAGTGATGGGCTGTACAAAAGATCGATCGACTTTCAAACAGCTAACCGGCAGCGTATGGAGATAGTTTAGCGCTGAGTAGCCTGTGCCAAAGTCATCAATGCTGACCTGGATATCGCGCCTTCTGAGCGAGTGAAGAACTTCGTCTACCAGCTTACGGTTGCTCATAATAGAGCGCTCGGTCAGCTCTAGCCGTAGCCTGTGTGGTGAAATGCCTGTGGCGTGAATGATTTTTTCGATTTGGGCCAAAATGTCTGGCTGTAGCAGCTGTTCTGGTGCGATGTTGACACTGACGCTCAGCTCAGGGTCTAGCCTGCCGATACGGTCCCAATCAGCTATGTGTTGACAGGCCATTTCCAAGACCTGACGGCCAAGCTCCATCACAAACCCATTCTCCTCAGCAAAGCTGATAAAGTCGTTGGGAAAGACCAGTCCTTTGGTGGGGTGCTGCCAGCGAACCAGCGCTTCAAACCCAACAATCTTCATTCGCTCCAAATCGACAATCGGCTGGTAGTACAGCTCAAACTCTCTGCGATCTAACGCCAGACGAAAATCAGTTTCGAGTTCTAGCAACTGCACCGCGTGGCTATACATATCAGACTCGAACCAGCAGTACGGTAGGCGAGAACATTCCTTAGCCCTGTACATTGCCATATCTGCGTCCCGTAGCAGATGTTCGGCGGCAACATAGCTCGGTGTACCCCACACCATGCCAATGCTAGCTTTGACGGAAATTTCATGGTCGGCCAGCCAGAAGGGCTGTGACAGCAGCTGCAAGATAGTTTCTGCAATTTTTACAACGGTTAATCTATCGGCAATATCTGTTAGGAGCAGGGCAAACTCGTCTCCCCCAAAGCGGGCCACCATATCGATCGCGGCACAGTCGGCTGACATTTGAGCTAGTCGGCGGGCCACGCCTCGCAGCAGCTGGTCTCCAATTCGATGCCCCAGCGAATCGTTAATGCGTTTAAAGCGATCAAAATCTAAAAATAGGACGGCAAAAGAATCGGTCGCCTCTATTTGCGACTGTGCCATTACCCTGCTTAGTCGCTTTACAAAAGAGAGGCGATTGGGCAGACGCGTGAGGCGATCGGTGAGTGCAACTTCTAGTAGCTGATTGTGGGCGAGTTCTAGCAGCTGAGTTCTTTCTTTGACCCGAGACTCTAGCTCAATATTGAGCTGCTGCTGCTGTCTTTTGGCTGCCTGCAGGTCCATTTGGTGGCGGACTCTAGCTAGCACTTCTTCTGGCTGAAAGGGTTTGGCTACGTAGTCTGCCGCGCCGTGCTCGAACGCTTGCACTTTATCGAAGGGGGCATCTAGTGAGCTGAGAAAAATAATGGGAATGTGAGCGGTATTCGGTTGCGATCGCAGCTGACGGCACACCTCATAACCATTCATCTGAGGCATCATGATATCTAGCAATATCAGCGTTGGTTCGTGCGCTTGGGCGAGCGCAATTGCCGCTGGGCCATCCTTCGCCTGATCGACCTGATATCCTTCTGCCTCTAGTAGCTTTGAAAGAATAAACAAATTCGTTGGCGTATCGTCGACCACCAAGATGCGATCGCTCGAATCAGTGGAATCAATATTAGATGAGAGGGTACTAGAAATATCTGACAATGTTCCGCCCCAAAAAATCCAAGACACTGAAGATAAGCTGACAGTAGTATCAGCGTAAAATTCACTGTGGACTGTTCTATTCGCTAGTTTTATACACTGAGGGAGTTATCCCCTCAGGCAATTGTTACTGTACTAGCCTGTTTCCACTCACAGAAGCGTATTGCATACAAACGCGGATGTGTTCTCTGTGACTATAAATCTAAGTGGAAACGCTGATTTTGCATGAGCTAAGAGTGCTAAACCCCTGATATAAGCAAGGAACCCAAAATATTTTGCTACAGTTCAGTCACACCAATACTGAACGAGTCAAGGTTTTTATAGTTCAAAGTTTTTTAATACTGCTACGCAGAACAAGTCTCATGTAGAGCTGGTTCCTTTATGCCTGGTGTTTGCTATGGCTGAGCTTTACTGACATCTGCTAAAAGATTTTCGCAGGCATCTGTGAGTAAGCCAATCACATAGTCAAATCCCGCTTCGCCTCCGTAGTAAGGATCAGGAACTTCCTCGTCCTCATGATGCTGGCAAAAATCACACATCATTTTGACCTTGTTTGCATAGCGATTGTTGGCATCTAGCTGCAAGATATCGCGATAGTTGCTGCGGTCCATCGCCAAAATAAGATCGAAGTCCTCAAAATCAGCGGCTGTAAACTGACGCGCACTGCCGACTAGCGCAATTCCCTGCTTCTGGGCCGCTGTATTCATCCGCCGGTCAGGCGCGCTACCTACGTGGTAGCTAGCCGTCCCAGCAGAGTCGCAGGTCACTTGCGCGCCTAGCGCTTGCTGCTCTATGAGATGGTTCATGATGTTCTCTGCCGAAGGTGAGCGGCAAATGTTACCAAGACACACGAAGAGCAAACGGGTGGGCATAGTACTAGTCCCTAAACGGGCACCTAAAAAGATGACAAGAAAACAACCAAAACCAGCGGGCCAGACTACATCCCTGGCAGATTAAGGCCACCTGTGAGTTCTTCCATTTGCTCACGCATCGTTGCCGTAGATTTGTTGTAAGCATCGAGCATGGCTGCCTTTACCAAATCGGAGAGAACCTCTGCGCCTTCACCGAGCGCTTCGTCTGTAATGGCTACACTGCGAGGCTCTTGGTTGCCGCTCATGGTTACTTTGACCATACCGCCACCTGCTTGGCCTTCAATCTCCATTTGCTCTAGTTCTTCCTGAAGCCGCTTTGCACCTTCTTGAACCTGCTGCGCTTTTTTGAATGCTTCTGTCAGCTCTTTCATTTTGCCGAGACCGAAACCGAAACCTTGGCCTTTAGTCATGATGGTGTGGGTATTTCAATAAATTGACTGTCAAACTATAGCATTGCAGTTGGCTGTCCGCTGCGCGGAGGCTATGCCTTGGCTACGCCACGCCTTTGGCGTTACCGGCTACGCTCAGCCAGCGGACCTCACTCGGCTGGCGGCTGAGCGTAGCCGAAGTCACCGATGATTTTCACCTCGGTCTCCAGTGTGATGCCGTTGCGCCGCTGAATGACAGCCTGCACATGACGGATCAGCGCTAGAACCTCTTTAGCCTTGGCATCGCCCAAATTGACAATGAAGTTGGCGTGGAGCGTGGAGATCTGCGCGTTGCCAATCTGGTGGCCTTTGAGCCCTGCTTCCTGGATGAGACGGCCAGCGCTATTGCCTGGTGGATTGCGAAAGACGCTGCCACAGTTCGGTAAATGGTAGGGCTGAGTGGTTCGGCGCTGTTTGAGGTCTTCGGCGGTGGCGGCTTTGACGGTAGCCGGATCGTGACCAGGGCTAAGCTGAAAAGTTGCGGTGGTGACGATTTTGTCACTACCCTGCAAGTTTGAAGTGCGATAGCGATAGGCGAGGTCTTCCGGACTGAGGACGCTAAGGCTACCGTCTGGGCTGACGATTTCTGTCTCTACCAAAATGTCAGCCGTTTCTCCGCCGTGGGCACCTGCATTCATCACGATAGCGCCACCGACTGTGCCGGGAATGCCGATGGTCCACTCAAAGCCCTTGAGCCCGTTGCGCGCCGCTTTCCAGGCCAGGGAAGACCAAGGCTCTCCGGCGGCTGCAATGACTCGTCCGCTGACTGCGTCAAACTCGCTGTGACGCAGCGCCCTTGTGCAAATAACGAGTCCTGGCAGGCCGCGATCGCTCACCAACAAATTAGACCCGGCTCCTAGCATCGTGATCGCCAACCCTTCAGAGCGGCCCCAGCTCAAAGCTGCTCTGAGCTGCTCAGGTGTTTTGGGTAGGGCCAACCACTCAGCATTGCCGCCCACTTTGAAAGTTGTTAGCTTTGCCAATGAAGCTTGAGCCTTGATTTCTAAGCCGCCGCTTAGCTGGTGGTGCTTGCACGCGGTAGAAGGTGTGGCGTTGTCCGTCACGAGTTGAGTCATGTGCCTGAGTTGTGAGCCTGAGTTGTGAGCCTGAGTGATAAGAAATGAGGGCCTAAGGCGAAGGGTTAGTCTGAAGGGTTAGAGCAAAGCGTTAGGTCAGAGCTGCCTCCGGCTGAGGTGCGCTCTGATAGGCCGACATCACCTCTGGAATGACCTGGTTGAGATTGCCCGCTGTCAAGAAAATAACAATGTCACCAGGGTGAAGGCTGGTTTGCAGCGTTTGTTTTACGGCTTCTAGTGTGGGGCAGTATTCGGTATTGGGCTGGTGCTGTGCGATCGCATCTTTCACCTGCTCACCTGTAATATTGGCCGTATTCGTCTCCCCAGCACTATAAATATCAGTCACCAAAATGCGGTCAGCCCCTTCAAAAGAGGTGGCAAACTCATTTAATAAAGTAGAAGCGCGGCTGTAGCGGTGAGGCTGAAACACAGCGACGACCCGACGATCTTTTCCTGAGGGGAGCGTGCCACTACGCTGAACCTGCGCAGCAGCCATAGTTGCCTTGACCTCACTGGGATGGTGAGCGTAGTCGTCAATAAACAAAATTTCGTTGTGAAAGCCACGGTGCTCAAACCGCCGCCGCGCACCCTGAAAATTGGGCATGTGAGTGGCCAAGCTCTCAAAGCTCACACCCAGCTGACGGGCTACTGCAATTGACGCCAATGCATTGCTGAGATTGTGCAGGCCCAATAGCGGCACCGTCAGCCGACCGAGCTTTGCGCCTTTTTCTATGATGTCGGCGGTCGTCCCTGCTGCGTCTTCACTCACGTTCGTGGCAATGTAGTCTGCACCGGAGTCTGCATCGAGGCTATAAGAAATAGCGGGCTTGATGCGGTCGCGCACTGTTGGACAATCAATCGAGCCGATGACGGTTTCGCACTGCTCTACAAACCGATCAAAAATGTCTACGACCTGATCGAGACTGCTGTAGTGGTCGGGGTGGTCTAGCTCAATATTAGTAATGACGCCGATATGAGAAGACAGCTTTACTAGGGAGCCATCCGACTCATCGGCTTCGGCGACGACATAGTCACTTTGGCCGACGTAGGCATTGCCAGACCAAGCGCTGACTTCGCCGCCGATGATAATGGTGGGGTCTATGCCTGCTTTTAACAGTAGGTAGCCGGTGATGCTGCTGGTGGTGGTTTTGCCGTGGGTGCCTGCGATCGCAATGCCTTTGCGCTCATTCATTAGCGCGGCCAAAATGTCCGAGCGATGGAAGATGGGGCAGCCGAGTGCGATCGCCTCCTTATATTCTGGATTATCTTCCTTGATGGCTGTAGAGCACACCACCTGAGGCAGCTTCGTCACATGGTCACCTGAAGAGATCAGGGGCTGAGCAAAAAACGCTAGGTTCTCAGCCTGCTGCTGATTAAAAATGTGCGCGCCTTTCGACTCCAATCGCTCAGTAATATGGCTCAAGCGCAAATCTGAGCCAGACACCGGCAACCCACGACTGCTGAGCACATGTGCCAAAGCCGACATCCCGATTCCACCAATTCCAATGAAATGGAAAGGTTTGCCGCTGAAATCCACTGAATTCAGCATGTTTAACTTCCTCACAAGCCGTGGCACATCAATATAATCAGGCGTATCATAGCAGGAATCTTCAGCCCGGCTCTACTCATCCGTTCTCAACTTTTTGCCGCCGAGGGTCCGCTACCAGCAAAAAATAAGATAGCAAAACTCCTCAAAACAGGGCCTCTTGCAGCGTTGTGTAAATCACATAAAAAATGTTCTCTACGATACATTCCATGCACTGCACAGAACGTATCCACAAATCTCAATTTGTTCTCGATTCAGCCTCTAGCTAATCGCAGCGCTACAGAATTCTGTGTGCTTAATTTGCCCAATCTGAGCTTGCCTAATCAAATGTTCTTGATTCAATTTAATCAATCTAAATATGTGCTCAATCTAGGCTTGAATATGGACTCAATCCAGGCTTGCCGGATCTAAAGCTGCCGGATTAATTGAAAACTTGATCCCGAAAATAATATTTGATCCCTGAAGAATAATAGCTAGGTATAAAAACCTAGTGAGAACAGCTGTGAGGTGCCAATGATGCGATATGATTGTGATACTTAGCAAGTCTTAACTTGGCTACATTATTTCATTTATTTTCCTTAAGACACGAGGTTAGCGCGCAGTGGTTAGAGTAGCGATTAATGGTTTTGGGCGGATCGGCCGTAACTTTTTACGGTGTTGGTTGACACGCGAAAACAGCAACATTGAATTGGTTGCTGTCAACAACACTTCTGATCCCAGAATTAATACTCACTTGTTGAAGTACGACTCTTTGCTCGGCACTTTGGATGCAGACATCTCCTACGATGCCAACACCATGACGGTGAACGGCAACGTCATCAAATGCTACTCCGACCGCAATCCTAGCAACTTGCCCTGGAAAGATTGGGGCATCGATCTGGTCATTGAATCAACAGGTGTTTTCAACAGTGAAGAAGGGGCCTCTCGCCATATTGAAGCGGGTGCAAAGAAGGTATTGATCACCGCGCCTGGTAAGGGTGGCCACGTGGGTACCTACGTCATGGGCGTAAATGACAAGGACTACGCTTACGACAAACAGAACGTTATCAGTAACGCTAGCTGCACAACTAACTGCTTAGCGCCTGTGGTCAAAGTCATTAACGATAACTTTGGCATCGTCAAAGGCACAATGACCACGACTAACAGCTACACTGGCGACCAGCGCATTCTAGACGCTAGCCACCGTGACCTGCGTCGTGCGAGAGCTGCTGCGGTCAACATCGTTCCGACTACAACGGGTGCGGCTAAAGCGGTTGCTCTAGTCATTCCTGAGATGGCTGGCAAGCTGAACGGTATTGCGCTGCGTGTGCCTACGCCTAACGTTTCTATCGTTGACTTGGTGGCCCAGGTCAGCAAGAAGACCATCACTGAAGAACTCAATGAAGTGCTCAAGAATGCTTCTGAAACTAGCATGAAAGGCATTTTGGGCTACACCGACGAGCCTTTGGTTTCCGTCGACTTCCGTAAAACGAACGTTTCCGCCACTATCGACTCTCAGCTGTCTTTGGTGATGGACGGCGACATGATTAAAGTCATCGCTTGGTACGACAACGAGTGGGGCTACTCCCAGCGCGTTGTTGACTTGGCTGAGTTGGTTACTTCCACTTGGGAAGGCTAAAGTCGATTACCACACGGTTATCGTAAATAGCTAGCTAGTGAGTTAAACGCTAGTTTTAGTGAAAAAAAGAAGGAAGGGACTCATGGGTCCCTTCCTTCTTTTTTTACGTTTGATTTCAGTAAGTTCCTCTAGACTAGAAAAACATTGAGAACGTTGGACACCAAAAAGCGGGGGACATATGCCTGAGTTTTTAGTCTTCTTAATAGCGATGTTCATAGTCGCTATCGTTATAAATGTTACTAGTGGTTCGGATATTAAGGGTGCGTCTATTGGCCCTCGTGAGTTATCTCGCGTAAGGATAAGAATTTGCGGAAAGGTCGCTGAATTTTCTTCAAAGGATGACAAGTCTACTCATAGTTACATCGTTGTGGGGCTGCCCAAGCAAAAGAACGATAAGTTTGGCAAGCCGGAAGAGTATAAGGTGAGCCGCATAGATTACGCTCAGATGCATGAAAACACAGAGGTGGATTTGCTCTTTGACAGTGCCGGAAAGTACGACACCTTTAAGCTGATAAAATCCAACGTTCCGGTGAACCGATAGCTATAGACAGCTGAATTTCTCTATACTGAGTACGAAGCTCGCGCGTAACCTGAGGGTTCATTGTTTTTCATCTGTGCCTAATTTCTTTGCTGACGAGAAACGACTCTTTGTCTCCATTCAACCGGACGAAGACGCGATTCCAGTTATCTTTGCTTTCCCAAACGAGTACACGGTAGGGATCACCAGTCTAGGCTTTCAGATTGTGTGGTCAATGCTATCGCAGCGTAGTGATATTGATGTTAGTCGGTTGTTCACTGATGTCAGTGAACCGTTGCCTGTGCAGGCAGAGCTGATGGGATTCTCGCTCTCTTGGGAGCTGGACTATGTCAACGTACTGGGTCTGCTTGAGGACCAGAAGATTCCGGTGCGGACGAGCGATCGCACCACCAATCACCCGCTGGTCTTCGGCGGCGGTCCCGTCCTCACCGCAAACCCCGAACCTTTCTCAGCATTCTTTGACGTCATCTTGCTAGGTGACGGCGAAATGCTGCTGCACAATTTTTTAGATGCCTATAGCCAAGTCCGAGATGCTGAAAGATTAGTACAGCTTAAGCATCTTGCTCAAGTACCAGGCGTTTATATCCCTGCGCTATACGAAGTTACTTACACCGCGTCAGACGGGCCGATTGCGTCTATTTTGCCGATAGATGCTGACATTCCATCCACGGTGAAAAAGCAAACCTACCGTGGCAATGTGCTTTCTGCCTCTACCGTCGTCACCGAAAAGGCAGCGTGGGAAAACATTTTTATGGTGGAAGTGGTGCGTAGCTGCCCAGAAATGTGCCGATTTTGCCTGGCGAGCTATCTGACGCTGCCTTTTCGCGCTGCGAGTATCGAAGCTTCGCTGATTCCGGCAATTGAAAAAGGGCTGTCGGTTACCCGTCGGCTAGGATTGCTCGGCGCATCGATTACCCAGCACCCTGAATTTGAAGATTTGCTGGACTATGTCAATCGCCCTGAATACGACGATGTGCGCGTGAGTATGTCATCGGTGCGCACTAATACGGTGAATGCCAAGCTAGCCGAAACGCTAGTTAAACACGACTCTAAATCGATTACGATTGCCATCGAAAGTGGCTCGCAGCGAGTGCGAAATATCGTCAATAAAAAACTGGAGACCGACGAAATTACCGTGGCTGCGCAGGCTGCTAAGGCCGGTGGTCTCAAAGCGCTGAAGCTCTATGGTATGGCGGGCGTTCCTGGTGAAAGTCAAGATGATTTGGCAGAAACCGCTGCGCTCATGATTGAGCTTAAGAAGAAAGTGCCTGGCCTGCGGCTAACGCTGGGATGCAGTACTTTTGTGCCGAAGGGTCATACGCCTTTTCAGTGGTACGGCGTTAATAAGCAGGCTGAAAAGCGGCTGAAGTTTTTGCAAAAGCAGCTGCGATCGCGCGGAATAGATTTCAGGCCCGAAAGCTACAGCTGGTCTGTGATTCAGGCATTGATTTCCCGTGGCGATCGCCGCCTAGCAGACCTGCTGGAACTCACTCGTGGCTTTGGTGATACGCTCGGGAGCTACCGCAGAGCCTTTAAAGCATTGAAAGGAACGCTGCCGCCTTTAGACTTTTATGTGTATGAGGAATGGCCAACGACCCAAGTACTGCCCTGGGAGCACTTGGAAGGCCCCTTGCCAAAAACGACGTTAGTAAAGCATCTAGAAGAAGCCCGTCAACACATGCAAGTAAACGCGTAGTGACCAAAGGACAACTGGAATCAGTAAAAGGGATGATCAACGTCGGTGAAAATTAGTAGCCAACGTATTCCCATTCTTCTGTTTGGCTGTTGTAAATGGCGTCACTGAAGCCAGGCCCCGGTCCAGAAAGCTCAAACTCATTAGCGTTGACAAGGGTATAGCCGCACTGTCCGCTATCTCCAGAAAGTGCAGAATAATCTCCTATGGTGCTTAAATCTTTAGGGTAGCTGCCGTTAGCACTACGGAAAGCTTCTAGCTGTGGCAATAGCTTTTCGCAATTGGTCTGATGCGCATCGATGCCTTCTCTGGCGCTCGCCACCAAAACCGTACCGAACATTTGGAAAAGCATAAAGAGCGCTAAGCACGCCAAATGCTGAACAGTCTGCTTGTCTTCAGGCTTTCTCTCTCTTATCAAAGCGTAGAGGTTGATGATAAATGCGATCGTGATAATAGGCGTGATTACCATCGCAATCAAAATCGCAACCATCGGTCCAAATGTGTCGCCGAAGATACCTATGAGGGTCGCAATGAATAATCCCAGTGCGATCCCCCAACTGAAAAGAGAGATAGTTTTTTGTTTAAGTGCTGTCATGAGAAACGGTTAGAACAGGTGCAATCGTCCTTAAGACAACATTCCCGCCTAAATTAATTTCCTATGCACGCTTAAAAGCTTTGATGAAGCAGCTTGATCTAGTAGAGCCCCCGAATGAAGTAGATGGGTGTCGTTCTTTTAGGAATCTGTAGCAGGTGTGGAGTTTAGGTTGGAGGAAAAGCTAGCTTTTGCAGAGGTTTTTAGCTTTTCCATGCGGAGCTTGCTGCGGAGAATAAAAGGGAGCGTAATGGGCCAAATCAAGGCGGCTACTAGCACAAATAGCCAAGCTTTGAGGCTGCTTTTAGCCGTGCTGCGGTCCTTGAGAAAGGCATTGAGCACAACTGCGAAAGTGAGGGTGAAGATAGTCGCGTACGCAATGGCCATTGGCTTATGGGTGAATGTAGATGATTTAGATTGCCCGATAGGCAAGGAAGATGTGTATATGACTTGTGTTTAGCAATATTTATTAGCAACATTTCTTGTTGTGTTATTGCTGCTTACTCGAAATAATGCAACCGGCTCAGAACTACACGCCAGAACTAGTAGGTAGGTGCAGGTAGGTGCAGTGCATCAAGTTTAATAGTAATGTTCTGCGACGTATGCTGACTTAAAAAGTTCCTAAAGAAACAGGTGCCTTGAGTGTAAAGGTTTTGAGTGCTTGGCGCAGGTGATCTGCCGCACGGGCAGGTGAGAGTCCGGTGACATCTATTTCTGGTACCTGTTTGTATTCTCCAGGAGAGGCTGCTTCGGTGCGCTTTTTAAGTCCGTAGCGGTAGGTGCGGTCGTAATAGTCGAGGGTGATAGAAACGGCAGTAGTCAAATCACCGGATTGGATAGCTGCGATCGCCGCTTGAGTTCGTTGTCCGCCTAGGCGCTTACGAATTCGTTCTGTCGCTGCAATCAAATCATCAGAATCCGCCTGCCCGTAGATATCCACTAGCAAAGCCACCCTTTCAGGAACAGGTCGAGTAATTTCTACCGCAAAGGCCGCTTCCATTTGATCAAAAAGTTCCTCTGGTACGCGGCAGGCCCCGACTCGTTTGCTCTCTGCTTCTATCCAGATGGGTTGATTGGCATTGAACTGCTGCCAGCAGGTCGCCAAGATATTTTCAAAATGCTCGGTGCTGGGCTGTGGTGGGAGGCAAAGTGCTCCAAAGCTGCTGCCCCGATGGTTGGCATGTCCTTCGAGGTCTAGCACCTGTTCGCCTTGCTCGGTGAGGGCGTGCAGAATGTCAGTTTTGGCGGTCCCTGTCATGCCGCCGAGCAGTACGATTTGCTTAGGGATTGCCAGCGTTTTGCGAACCCATTGACGGTAGGCTTTGTAGCCGCCCTGAAGGGTGAGCGTGCGGAAGCCGGATAGATTGAGGGCCCAGGCGATCGCACCACTTCTCATACCGCCTCGCCAGCAGTGCACCCGCACCGTACGCTCGGGTGAAATTACCTGTGCTTTCCGAATAAAATCGCCCAGCTTAGGGCCAACAATGTCGAACCCTAGCTCTACAGCCTTTTCGCGGCTTTTTTTCTTGTAGCAAGTACCAACAGCTGCGCGCTCGTCATTGTCAAATAGCGGAAAGCTGACAGCACCTGGAATGTGCCCTTGCTCAAATTCTCCGGGGCTGCGCACGTCCAAAATCGGGCCAGGTGTGGCAAGAAATTCATCGATTAAGGCTTGAGGCGTTTCAGACACAGTCGGCAGGTACTTTTACGTCTTTTGCGCTGGAATCTAGTGCCCAGAATTTCTAGTGCCCAGAGTTCACAGATTAATTGTAATGGGTTTGGTGATACCCATGGGCCTTTGTGCCGAGTCTTGCACAGTGCCAATGCAACGGCTGTCGATATATCCCATCTGGCGCAGGTCGCTTAGGCAGGACTCTACTTCACTGGTTGGGACGCTCGCAAGTAGGCCCCCAGAGGTCTGCGGGTCGAAGAGGATTTGAAAAGCAGGGAGATGGGTGGGCGTGCGCTCTAGCTGGATGGCGGTAATGGCGCTTCTGCGGTTGCGCCTGTGCAGGGAGCTGAACAGGCCTTTTGATAGGGTGGTGTCTGCGCCAGGGAAATGTGCGATCGCGCTCAAGTCCAAAGCGACATCGACTCGCGAAGCTTCCACCATCTCCAGCAGGTGACCTGCCAGCCCAAAGCCTGTCACATCGGTACAGGCCGTTGCCCCATATTGCTTAAAGCAGTCCGCTGCCCCACGATTTGAGAGCAACATACTAGCGACTGCCGCTTCTATCCAGCGACCTTTGGCCTGCCTTTGCTGGTCGGCCGCAAATAGCGTTCCCGACCCTAGTGCCTTGGTCAAAATTAAGGACTGACCCGGCAGCATGTTGCTTTTGCGCCAGGTTTGCTCTGGATCAATCCAGCCATTACAAGCAAAGCCCAAAGAGAGTTCTGGCCCTTCTGTAGTGTGCCCACCGACCAAAAACGTTTTGGCATCAGCGAGGACAATCGTCGCACCCAGCAGCAGCTGATAAAGCGTTTCTTCTTGGGCTGCATCAGTGCCATAGGGAATGGTGGTAATTGCCAATACATTGTGACTGGTTGCGCCCATAGCGAACAGATCACTTAGGCAGTGATTAGCACAAATTTGCCCAAATACAAAGGGAGCTTTAATCAGGGCGCTGAAGTGGTCGACGGTGTGAACGGCTAACTTTCCGTTGGGGATTTGAACGACTGCTGCATCGTCGGGAGCGTCTAGACCTGCGTAGATGTTGTGCCGGTAGGGCCAGTCTGCACTGCTAGGTGCATCAGCCCGCACCCGAGCTAGGGCGTGGGTAAGCACTTTTCCGCTCACCTTAGAGCCGCAGCCTGAGCAGTGCATAGCCTCTGATGAGGTGGCAGCTGGCGAAGCGGCGGCTAGGCGCTGGCGTTTCTTGGATTGGAACGGTACGGTTTTGAATGCTATGGCTTTGCCTAATCTTTGGGTAATTGCCACCGCAGGATTGTTTGGTTTTTCAGCGTCCATCGCTGGAAAATCAGAAAACAAGCTCATAAATTTACGATCGATACCGTCTTTCCAGCGGCGACACCACTTTGCGCGTACGGCAAACGGTCCCCAAGAGGCAATTGAGGTGTGAATATCGGTGTCGATGATGTTGAGATAGCGTGTTTGCGGGCGAAAGGGTTTGGGCGCTTGTCCTTGGACATGGCGCTTAAGGTTGTGATACAGCGGCAGGCCCTGACGGACGGCAAATACGCCGGCTTTTGGGCGTGGATGGTTGATCATGGTGGCCACATCGCCTGCGGCAAATACGTTGGGGTGGGTGCGCGATTGAAGCGTGTCTTTTACCGCGATAAAGCCGTTGGCTGTGAGGCCTCAGTTGCTGTTGGTGAGCCAGCGAGGGGCAGCGGCGTTGGTGACCCAGAAGGTGCGATCGCACTCCACTTCCAGACCTGACTGGCAGCGTACTTGCACAGCGGTGACCTTGCAGACATTTTGCCGGGTGTGCACCTGAATGTTTCTCACCTGGCACATGCGCTCTACTAGTTTTTGGGTTCGCCGACTGCGTCCCTTTGCCAGATGTGGCCCTCGCTGAAAGATATGAACCGCTACTTGCTCTCGGGGATCGCCGCCGTGCTGCCGTATGATTTCCCAGAGCCGTACCTGCATGGCAAAGGCCATCTCTACCCCGCCGACGCCACCGCCCACGATGCTGATTGTTGCAGGTGTCTGTGGGTCTTTTTCTAGGGTTGTTTCTAGCGCAGTGAGGTAGGCTGCCCAAGCTTTTAGTAGCCCTGGGACGGGTTTGGCTGGGATAGCGTAATGCGCAGCGCCCGGCACCTGCGACTTTGTAGGCGTACTGCCGATGTCAATTGAAAGCGTGTCGTAGGCAATTGGTGGATGGTCACGGCAAATTACCTGCCGCTTATCGGGATCTAGGCCCACCATTTGGTCCATGATGAGGCGGCAGTTAGCGAAGCGCGTTAGCGGCCGCAGGTCGATGTGAGCCGTGTCAAAATCGTATAGCCCAGCGATATGGCAGGGCAGCATGCCGGAGTAGGGCGTATCGGCTAGGTTTGTAATCAGCGTGATGCTGACATTGGCTGGCCAGGGTTTCATTCCCATCTTTCGCAAAACCAAGGCATGGCTATGACCACCGCCTACCATGACCAGGCTTTTAGTGATGGAGGCGTTTGCTTGCATACGAAACCAAGAGAATGAAAAGAGTGAGAAGCCGAAGCTGCACTCGACTACTGTAGCGAGAACACAGGCTTCGCGACAGGCGTATTATGTCGCTCACTATCTTTGCGATTAACCCACAGGTGTTAGGCCTTGACAAGGGTGGGCTGTTCCACTTTGGGTCTGCCCCGCATAGCAGAATGCAAATGAAAGCTCCATGCGCCCTTTTACTGTTTGAGGCGGCTTTAATGCTGACTGTTTTGTTCTAAGCCTGTTCTAATACGTTGATCTTTTGCTCCGTCTACTAGTGCGACGGCAATTCTCAGGATGCCAGAGAGTATCCAGCCTGTTTTTTGTTGTTATTTAAAGAGGCGAGCAGTGTAACGTTTTCGCCCGATTGCATCCGGCTCTTTTTCTTCGTTCTGTACCACAATAGTAGATCACCTGTTCTGCTATTGTGTTCATATGTATGACAGCAGCCAACCTCATTATTTTTGAACGAGGCAGGTCTCCTGCCTTTTGCGACACTCTCTAACACGAGCGATAGGCTGGCGGTGTTGAAACAAGCAGCCATTAAAATTCAGGCGCTTAAAGATTCGAAAGTGCAGAGTACCCTTTCTGCTTCAACGGGTATTCTGTCCACGCTATTATTAGATGAGGAGCTAGTTAGTACCATTTTGGGACGAGACATCATGCAAGAGTCAGCGCTCTATCAAAGTATTAAGGAAGAAGGCCGTGAGGAGGGCCGTGAGGAAGGAGCTCATCAGCTAGCCTTACAGTTTCTATCGATGCAGATGGGGCCTTTGAGCAATGATACTATTGCGCAGGTACAGCAGCTATCTTCGACGCAGTTGCCAAGTATGATGCAGGCTGCGGGAAACTTTTCGACGTTGACAGAGTTGGTAAGTTGGCTTCAATCTAGATCTTTCGAAGTAGAAGATTGATAGATATCCGCTATTTATCTGTGTAGTTTAAGTTGATGAATACGAAAGATAGCAAAGGCGCTAACGGTTAAAACCGTTAGCGCCTTTGCTGTTAATTAAGTCAGCTCGAATACCTCGAATCTAACCTAGTGCCTTCTCGATGGCTGTTTTAAGTGCCGTATCGTCGGGGGCGGTACGCGGGCCAAAGCGTTCGATGGTTTCGCCATCACGCCCAACGAGGAATTTGCCAAAGTTCCAGTCGATGTCGGGGCCTTCTCCAATTAGGAACTGATAAAGCGGGCTGCGGTTTGCGCCGTTGACGTCTTGCTTTTCGAGTAGGGTAAAGTCTACGTCGTACTTGGACTTAGTGAAGTCTTTGATTTCGTCGGCGCTGCCGGGCTCTTGCCCGCCAAACTGGTTGCAGGGAACGCCGACAATAACGAGACCCTTGTCGCCGTAGGCTTTGTCGAGTTCAACAAGGCCGTTGTACTGTGGGGTGAGGCCGCATTGGCTGGCGACATTGACGAAGAGGACGACTTTATTGGCGATCGCATCTGCAGAAAGAGGTGTGCCATCGAGGGTGGCAAGGCTGGAAGGGAGTGGCATGGATACAAAAATGGGCTGACAACGTCTTCTATTATTCACGATGGATGGCATCTAGATCTAGGATGATGGATAGGATGTATCTCCGCTGCTATTGTTTCTTGGCCGCCGATGGACTATCAGCAACTCAAATACGAGGTAGAAACCTCCCCTACGCTTAGGCTGCTGCGAAGCCAAAATATTGCATTTACCGCGAGTTTTTTGTATCGGCAGTTTAAGCTGGCGCAGCGGGTTTCGATTCCTCAGCTAGCGATGGAAGAAGTGCTAGGAGACTACACCGAGTTTTTGCAGGGAAGCTACCCAGAACTGCGGCTGAAAGCGGCGAAAGATTATCTCAATGACTGGTGTAACGCTGGGTGGTTGCGCAAGACATTTGAAAAGTCGGATGAGTTTGGCGATGAGCCGGTGTTTAGCCTGACGCCAGAAACAGAGAAGGCGCTGGCCTGGCTAGAAGAATTGCAGCAGCGAGATGAATTTATTGGAACAGAGTCTCGCTTTTTGCAGATTTTGTCGCTGCTAAAAGAGATTCAGGAGGGGAGTACAGCGGATGTGGAGACGCGGATTGCGCAGTTGGAGAAGGATCGCGATCGCATTCAGCAAGAGATAGACACTATTCGCGAAGTAGGCGAGGTCGATCCGTTCAATGAAACGCAACTGCGAGAACGCTTTATGTCGGCCAATAGCCTCACTCGGCAGCTGATGGGCGACTTTCGAGCAATAGAGCAAAAGTTCAGGGACTTGACCCGCAAGGTGCAAGATGACCAGCTAGAAGCTGACAGCCGCAGAGGCACCGTTGTGGGTAAGGTGCTAGATGCTGACGATGCGCTCAAAGAATCTGACCAAGGGCGTAGCTTTTATACCTTTTTCAAGTTTTTGATGTCCGATAGTAAGCAGCAGGCGCTGAAGGATTTGATCGCCTCGGTGTATGAGCTAGAGGCACTGACTTCCCTAAGCAAAAACTATGGATTTCTTCGTCGCATCGTCCGCAACTTGCTCAACTCTGCCGATCATATTGTGCAGTCGAACCAGCGACTGACCGAAAAGCTGCGGCAAATGCTCGACGAGCGTAACATGCGAGAGAATCGCCGTGTGGCTGAGCTAATTACAGATGTTCGTCGGCTCTCTCGGCAGGCCGCTGCTGAATCGATTGATGACAATGCGTTTTGGTTTTTAGAAGGTGCGCCCAACCTCAACTTGAGCATGGAAAGGCCGCTTCATCCGTTGGAAGACAGTGAAACGCCAACCTTTACAGAGATTGACTTTAGCGACTTACCCGATGAAGAACTTACCGCCGAACTAGATGAGCTGGCTCAGCAGTTCTATGTCGATGAAGCCCTGATGGCTCAGCGCATTGATCGGGCGCTGGAAGATAGCGATGCGATCGCGCTGACTGAGCTAATAGAACAGTATCCGGTGACTCAGGGGCTTCCAGAAATGGTGGTTTATCTAGCGCTAGCGACCAAAGCTAATCGACATTCTGTAGATTCTAGTAAAATTGATCTAGTTAAGATTTCCGGCCTAGCGCCTGATTCATGGCTTCAGCTAAAGCTCCCGAAAGTCATATTTAAACGATAGATAAAACCGGACGATAAGTTGATTAAGAGAGTCCAAAATCCTATGTCCCTAGATTCTCCTCCACCTTACGCATCAGTTGTTATCAAGCTCCTTCAGGGGGCTGTGTATAGCGACGATATGCCCTACTGGGATTTGTTGCAAAGCTATTTGACGCCTGTGAGCGAGTACTTTGGCAAAATTGGGCTGCAAGTGCAGAACTACGAGACTCAAGGCTTTGCTTATTTGGAACAGCCCGACCCCGACCCTGAAACACCGTCTGGTGAGCGCTTGCCTAGGCTGACGGTGAGGCATCGACTGAGCTTTAAGGCGACTGTGTTTTATGTGCTGTTGCGTGAGCAGCTAAGACAGTTTGATGCAAGCGATGAAGTTGGGCGGCTGGTGCTTAGCATGGAAGAGATTCGGGATTTGCTTCAGCCCTACTTTCCAGAGAGTAACAACGAAATGAAGTTTCGCAATGATGTGAAAGGCTTGGTGCGCAATGCGGTTAGAGAGACCGGATTTTTGAAGCGGCTAAGCGGTGACGAAGCCAATTATGAGGTACGGCCTATCATCAAAGCGAAGATTGATGCCGATATGCTAGAGCGGTTAAAACAAAAGCTCGAAGAGATTACCCAGGAAGAGACGACATAAACAGAACCCACGCAAGCAAACCCTATGAAAACTCTCGTATCTACTGACCTGACCGATAACCTGAGCGAACAGGACACTGCCCCCCCTCAAGCTGGCTTTCGATTGCAGCGGCTGGAGGTGTTGAACTGGGGAACGGTCGATCAGCGCCCTTGGTCACTGGACTTGACCGGGGGCACGGCGCTGCTGACGGGGGCAAACGGCTCGGGTAAGTCGACGCTGGTAGATGCACTGCTAACGCTGCTGGTACCCAACCGAGGGCGCAATTACAATCAGGCGTCTGGCGAAGCTGGCAAGAAAAAAGAGCGCAACGAGAAGAGCTATGTGCAGGGTGCCTATGCCCGTACGCGCTCTGAGGAGGCCTATGAGTCTAAGTCTAAGTTCTTGCGAGAGAAGGGCGAGATTTCGGTGTTGCTGGCCTATTTTGAAGATGCGGTTTTGGACAAGCAGGTCTCTTTGGCACAGGTGCTGTGGATGGATAAGGGAAGCGTGAAAAAGTTCTTTACCATTGCAGACCTCGCACTGACGATGGAGAACTTGACCGAATGCCGAGAAATTGCCGCGCTTAAGAAGGCGCTGAAGGCAAACGGGGCTGAAATTTTTGATAATTTCTCGAAGTACACTCAGCAGTTTCGCAAGCGGTTTGGCCTAGCTTCTGACAAAGCGCTAGATCTGTTCAATCAAACGGTGAGCATTAAGCAGATTGACGGGCTCAATAAGTTTGTGCGCGACCATATGCTAGAAGCTGCTGACATGCGAGAGAAGATTGACGGGCTGATTGGCAGCTACGAGAATTTGACAATTTCGCATACGGCGATTCAGAAGGCTCGTCAGCAGCTGGAACTGCTAACCCCGCTGACCAAAGAATCTGCCAAGCTCAGTAAGCTGGAGCGTGAGGTGGCTGGACTAGAGCAGTCTGTAAAGCTGGTGAGCGTGTTTTTTGCGGCGCAGAAGCTGGGTTTGCTGAAGGCGGCTTTGCAGAAGATTGAGCAGGATTTGGCGCGATCGCAAAAGCAAAAGTCAGAGTGCGATCGCCTCCTCACCACCCAACGTCAGCAAGAAAAAGAGCTAGAATTTGCCATCCAAAATGACAGCGTGGGCCAGCAGCTTCAGGCACTAAAGAAACAAATAGAAGACACCCAAAAAGAGATTGATCAAAAGCAAGACTCAGCGGCCACTTACGATGATTTAGCGAAACGATTAGAGCTGAAACCGTATTCTGATCAAGAGAACTTTTATTCAGCACGCACGCAAGGTGCGGAACTCTCTGAAGAGATTGCTACAGCGCTCACTGAGATTGTGGCCCAGCGGGACGCGCAAAAGCTGCACCAAGCTGAGCTGGGGAAGCAAAAGGACCAGCTCAGCGAAGAGCTGGAGTCTTTACGACAGCGGACTAGCCAGATTCCAACCCCGAATGTGAGAATTCGCGATCGCCTCCTACGCGCTTTGAATCTCGAAGAATCTGATCTACCCTTTGCCGGTGAGCTGCTACAGGTACGCTCTGAGGAGCGATCGTGGGAAGGCGCGATTGAGCGGCTGCTGCATAGCTTTGGTCTGTGCCTGCTTGTGCCAGAGGCGCACTACAAGGCAGTGAATGCCTATGTAAATAAAACTGATCTGCGCGGGCGATTGGTGTACTACAAAGTGACAGAGACAAAACCGAGCCCGACACAGCGAGCGCAAGACCCCAATAAGATTCCTGCCAAGCTACAGGTGAAGCAGGACGATGTGTTTTTTGAGTGGATTAAGGAGCGACTCGCCAAGCAGTTTGACTACGTGTGCTGCGACGATATTGAACAGTTTCAGCGAGAGAAAAAAGCCATTACTCAGACCGGCCTGATAAAGCATGGGCAGGGGCGACATGAGAAAGACGACCGCTCAGCCATTGGTCGGCGTAGCCATTACATTTTGGGCTGGAACAACGTCGATAAGATCAAGGCTTTGGAAGTGGACTTGCAGGCTGTGAGTCAGCAGCTGACGAAAATCGATCGGGCGATCGCAGCGTTAGAAAAGCAACAGTCTCAGCGCGAAACTCAGCGGACCTGGCTGCAAGACTTTATGCGGTTTGATGATTTTGCGACAATTGACTGGGAGAAGGGCGTGCGCGATCGCCAAGCGCTAGTAGAACAAAAGCAGGCACTAGAAGCGAGCTCCGACCAGCTAAAGCAGCTAGAAGCTCAGCTGAAAGATATCCAAACAGAGATTACAGAGACTAATAAGAGCCGTGACCGTGCGATGAGAGAAATCGGCACCCTGGAAAGTCGTCAGCAAGAAAATAGTCGCGTGCAGGCTCAGTGTGAATCGGCAGTAAAAACAGTCGCGAAGCAGGTGCTGAGTACCTTTGAAACCAGCCATGCCAAGCAGCTGAAAAAATATGAGCTTTCTCTAGACTCGGTTGCAGCGGATGAGTCGGCCATGAAAGACTTTTTGCAGGCCCGGCTTAGAAAGCGTGAGCAAAAGGTAGACACTGTTAAAAATGACATCATTCGTGCGCTAGTGAAGTTCAGCAGTGAATTTAAAGAAGAGACGCTAGAGTTTGGCAGTGATTACAAGGATTTGCCCGAGTACCTGAAGCTGCAAGCGCAGATAGAAAAAGACGATCTGCCGCGTCATGAGAAACGATTTAAGCAGCTGATGAATGAGAAGGTAATAATTGCTATCTCTATGTTTAAGAGTGACTTAGAGAAGCAGGAAGAAGAAATTGAGGCCGCGATATACGACCTGAACGAGTCGCTTAGACGCATTGCCTACACCGATGCGACCTATATTGAGCTGTGCTGTACAAAAACAAAGCACCGAGAGATTCGAGACTTCAAAGACAGCTTGAGATCTTGCCTGGGGGATGTGGCTAAGCAAGACCCTACGGATCAAGAAGAGCGCTTTCAGCGAATACGAACGCAGCTGATAGAACGATTCAAGAGCGAAGATAGATGGACGAAGCTAGTGACCGATGTGCGCAACTGGCTGGATTTTTCGGTGAGTGAGCGCTACCGGGAAGACAATGTGGAAAAGGAGCACCATACCGACTCCTCGGGTAAGTCGGGCGGGCAAAAGGTGAAGCTGGCCTATACGATTTTGGCGAGTGCGATCGCCTACCAGTTTGGCCTTACCCAAAGCGAGGTGACGACCCTAAACGGTACCTCGAAATCTTTCCGCTTCGTTGTGATTGATGAAGCTTTTAGCCGCTCGGATGACAGTAACGCCCGCTATGCCATGGAATTGTTCAAGAACTTAGATTTGCAGCTGTTGGTGATTACACCCATGGATAAAATCAACGTCATTGAGTCTTACATTGACACCTTGCATTTGGTCTCTAACTCGCTAGCTGGAGACTTTTCAAAGGTTGTGTCTGTTTCTATTGAAGAGTTTCAGCAGCACCGAGCGCCTGTACTAGCTGAGTCATGATTAGCCCTGAAGAGATCAAAAAGAAGGCCGCTAGAAAATATGGAGCATTTTTACGCGCTACCCTGGCTGAAGAGAGCTTTTTTCCACTGGATATACCGGTGGGTGGTGTGCCCAAAAGCTACCCCGAGCTGCAACAGTCGGTGACGGCGCTGATACGCTATGCAAAAGAGAAAGCAGGCTTTGGCTATACGCTTTGGTTGGAGCCTACAAACACGCGCAAGCATGGCTATCAATCTTTACCGAAGCGGATTTGTATTGAATCGGCCAGCGACTACTTGCAGCTAGTGGGCAAAGTAGAAGAATTTGAGCATTTTGTTTTAGATATTGCGCTGATTCGTGCCACCCTGCCCATACTCGAACCTTGGCTGTGCCAATACCCAATGAAGGTTGTTGCTAATCATGGTGACTGGCCAGAATTACTGAGAGTCTGTGAGTACTTTCAAAACAATCCAAAGCCCAATCTGTATATTCGAGAGCTGCCTATTCAGGTTCATACTAAGTTTGTGGAAGAGCACAAAGAGATTTTGCGCAGCTTACTAGAAGCAATTTTGTCCCCTGAGCAGCTTGGCTCCATCCAGGGTAAAAAGCACACCTTTGAACAGCGATTTTCGCTGCGATATCGTGAGCCGCTGATTCCTGTCAGAATCTTGGACGTGGCCCTTCAGCAGCAGTATGGGTTTCCGATCGCAGATTTTAGTATTGGTGTCTCTGATTTTTCTCAGCTGAAAATCGGCACACCGCAATGCTTTATTACTGAAAATGCGATGCCTTTCTTAACCTTTCCACCGATGAAAAACAGCATTGCCGTATTAGGTGGCGGCGGTGCGGTAAATCTGTTGAAAGTAGCTAGGTGGCTGAAGGACTGTTCTATTTTTTACTGGGGTGATTTAGATGTAGATGGCTTTAGGATTTTGTCTCAGGTGCGATCGCACTTTCCGAGTACACAATCTATCCTGATGGACCGCGAAACTTACAGCGCCTTCGAGGCTTTCACCGTCGCGGATCCAAAAGCGAAAGCTGATGTCCCTACCCATCTCACACCAGCAGAAAAAGCCCTGTACACACAGCTCGCCACGACACAACAACGTCTAGAGCAAGAGCGAATCAGTCAGGCTTATATCAATCGTTATCTAGGCAATTATCTGAATCGCTATTGATGGCATTACTGACACTGGTCAAACGAAGCGCGAACAAAGTAGAGCGCATCGCGCCCCCGAATCTCTATACCGCCTCTCTCCCAGGTGCCCCACCGAGTAACGTATTTCTTACCATCGCGCTGTTCAATCGCAACTGAAAAGTTGTTTCGCAGCTCTACATAGCAGCCTTCAAGAGTACTCAACGTTAGATCTAGGGTAGGTATATCAAAAGTCCCTATCCCCTTGTTTCCAATAAAAAAGCCTTCTGTTCCTCTCTCCATCAGTAAGATTGTTGGATCATCTATAGCGCGCAAAATGTTTTCGCGCGTGTAGGCTCCTGCTTTCTCTCTTTGCTTTATTATTTGCCGAAACTTGACCCCTGTTTTAATAAAAGGCGCACCAGCATGGTCTGCGCTAAAGATAAGGGGAGTTCCACTTTCTCTAGCAAGCACGTAAGCGGTTGCTAGGTAAGAATCGGTAACGTCGCTGTAGGGATTGAGCGCCGCGACATTGAGCGCACGCATAGTGTCGTGATTGTTGCCAAAGGTGATACTGCGGCTGTCGTCTAGCGCGGCTGCCGGTAGAGACCGCAAGTCTCCATCCTGGGTGAATATCTCTTTCATGTCGTTATAAAGGACAAAGTCGCTGACAGCGGCAACCCAGCTGTAGTCTTCACCTATAGTGTCGTCGTCATTAATGACTTCTAAATAGTTCCAAGCGTTTCCTCTGCTTTGTTGATTGATGTAGTTGATGTATTCATTCAGTACATTGGTTGGCATGTGCTTGGCAGAGTCAAAGCGAAAGCCATCTACCCCTAAGTCGAGTAACAGACGTAGATGCGCTTTTTGGATGGTTTTAACGTTGTCGGTAAATTTTAAGTCGGGCAAGCCGCCGAGCCAGCAATTCATCTCCGAGTCGCGGTTGCCGTCGCTGTAGTTAATGCTACAAGGCCTAGCGCCCACATTACTTAGGTTTGTATGAAAGTCCTCAGGGGTAAGATTGGGATATTTTGACAGGTCTTCAAAGTCTTCGCCGCCGTCTAAGTTTGCCATGTGATTAAACACGACATCAGCGATGATTTTGAGATCGCAGCTGTGGGCGGTGCTGATGAGCTGGCGTAAGTCATCTTCGGAGCCTAGGCCTTCAATGACGCTGAGGTCGTAGGGCTGATAGCGCTTCCACCACTCGGGCCCAGGGTTTGAGCGCTGTGCGGGAGAGATTTGTAAATGCGAGTAGCCCTTACCTGCTAGCCCACAGGCGTAGTTCTCAATGTCAGCATAGTTTTGATTGAAGGCATGATAGATAGCTGTGGGCGGCTCATCTTTTACAACACTGCTCGCGGTTGCGTTGTTCCATGCTTTGCTGATATCAGCGAAGTCCGAAAATTCTGACAAGAACGAGATCGCCATGAGCGCAACGGCAATGGATGCATACTTTTTGAATCCCATGATTAATGCTCCACAACCATTTGACGTCGCTATCTAATGTCGCTATTTAATATCGTTAGGAGTCATCATAATAGAAGCCATCATAATATGATGCCATCGTTTGCGGTTTCAAAAAGGTGTAGCCCTACCCGATATCGACGTCACCCCTATGTTCTTATTGCCAAAATGGCAACATATGGGCGTATTGAGTCTGTATTGTAAACGTTTTAACTGTCCTTAAGTTAGAAACTCTCTAATGAGTCAATAAGTGAGTCAACAAGTGTCCTTTTGGATTCTGTTGTTAGCGTCTACTTCTACAAGACAAAAAAGTGAGGCACCTATGAAGATAGTGGCAGACCCTTCAGTTCTCCAACTTGCGATTAATCATCATCAATCCAAAGAGTTTGTTCAAGCTGAGAAAATTTATCGCCAAATTCTGAAGGTGCAGCCAGATTCTGTAGAGGTTTTGTATCGGTTGGGTGTATTAAAGCAGCAGGAGGGTAAGCCTGCGATCGCGCAGCGCATTTTTGAAGATCTCCTTCGCCTTGAACCTGACTCCTTCCAAGCTTGGTTTAGCTTGGGAAATTTGCATCAGTCGCAGGCGCAGTGGTCTAAAGCGGTCAGTGCCTATCAGCAGGCCTTGGCGATTCGGCCAGATGACGTTGCTATTATCAATAACTTGGGTTATGCCTTGCAGCAGCAGGGACTTGTAGAAGATGCGATCGCCTACTACCAAAAAGCGCTAGCCCTTCAGCCCGACTGCACAGAAGCGAAGGTAAACCTGGCCAGCAGTCTGCTAACGTCAGGAAGTATTTATTCTTTTGACGTGTTTGATACGCTCATTACCCGCTTTTGCATTACGCCGGATGCAATATTTCGTCAGGTTGAAAGGAAGATGGGATTTGATAATTTTGCCAATTATCGCCAGGCTATTGAGCAGTCACTATTACAGCAGGCAGACGACTACACCTTAAAAGATATTTACCAGCAGTTAGCACAAGCACTTAACCTGAATCGACGCGATGCTGAAGCCTTAAAAGCCGCTGAAATCGAGGCAGAATTTGAGAATGTTGTTGGAATCAAAGAGAATTTAGAGAAAGTCAATGACGGTGACTTACTGGTCTCTGATATGTATCTTCCCAAAGCGGTCTTAAGAAAAATGTTGCAAAAAGCGGGGCTCGATAAAAAAGTTGAGCTCTTCGTCAGTGCTCAAGGAAAGCAGCGCGGGACAGCATGGCAAAAGATTATCAACCATTGGCAAATTGCACAGCACCTGGGTGACAACCCGCACTCTGATGTTCATATGGCGCAGCAGTACGGCATTAGAGCGCAGCTGTATTCAGCCGCGCAGCCTTCTGCTGTGGAAGCCGCACTGTGCGAAATTGGTGCGGGCAAACTCGCAAAAATCATCCGCAAAATTCGCTTGGAACACCCCTTTAAAGCGCCTCTGAGAAACGATTTTTACAATTGCTTTGTGCAGGGGAATTTGGTGATGCTGACTATCTTTTCAGTCTTTTTATTAAAAACAGCTGAAGAAAAAAACATTAGAAGATTTTTACTGTCGAGTAGGGACTGTTATCATTTAAACACGGTCTTTCGCCAGATTATAAAGTGCTGTCATTTGACCATTGATTGTCAATATTTTTTGACCAGCCGTCTATCGCGCATTAGCTGTAGTGAAGACTATTTGAGCTATGTTCTACAGCTGATTCAGCCCGGAAGCAGCGCTGCTATTGTAGACCTAGCCGGAACCGGGCTGTCTTTGTCCTATCTCTTACAGCAAGTACGAGAAGAAATTGTGCTGCCGCCTGTTCCCCTAGTCTTTTTTCATCATATTCATTTAGACAGAGTTGAGACGATGTACCGAGGGGTAACGTTAGATAAACGCGAAATCCACTCTCTCATTCTAGAAGATGCTATTAACCTCGATCTCGATGCGCTGGAAATACTGAACTATATAAAGCAGCCCATGCTAAAAGATATGTGTAAGCAAGGTGCACATCAGTATTCTCCTATATATTTTAAGGAGAGCGCACCCGCAGAAATCTTGACTCTAATTGATGCTACAGAGGAAATTGTTGATGATTTTTCGAGCCAAATCACGTCAGATCTAATTGATGAATTGCGCTACGACGTTGATTGGGAAGACCTTTGCCAACTCTCTTTAGTGATTTATCAACAGCTGTCGCGCAATGACAAACTGTTGTCGTATTTTATGTCATTCCACGCTGAAGAAAACAGAGAGGTGGAGCAAGCACTCTCTGCTATGTTGGCAGAGCATGGACTGTCTTAAGCCATTGCTGAGCTTCCTCAAGGTCAGGCTGTAGCTCAACGGCTCGTTGGCAGTATGCCAGGGCTTCGGCGCGGTGGCCCTGCTGATACTGCTGCTGCCCCAGGCGCAAATTTATGGCTGCGTAGTAGCTATGTTGAGTTGGAGATAGCTGGCCTGTGGCCTGTAGCGCATCGCCCAGGTTCGATTCGGCTTCGGCGCATCCTGGCTGAATCTCTAACGCTTTTTGATAGCAGTCAATAGCCTCGTCCCACTGTGATTGCTGCTGTAGAACATAGCCAAGATTGTTGTAGATGGAGACCGCATCGGGGCGTAGTGTAAGTGCCTGCCGATATGCGATCGCGGCCTTTGCCAAGTCACCTTGCGCCTGATACAGATTTCCCAAAGAAAACCATGTCTTGGTCATGGTTGAGGATGTTAGTGATGCCGCTGTAGCCTCAGAAGCACAATCTGCGTCCCCAGAAGCCTGCGTAATTTTCTCCAAATACGCTATTGCTTCGGTATAATCTCCAGTTTGCTGGGCTAGCATACCCACGCCAAATAACGCTTCTGGGTGGTTCGGCTGAATCTCTAAAACCTGTTGAAAGGCTCGGTTCGCCTGGCTGAAATTGTGTTGTCGCTGCGACTGCGTTGCCTGCTGTAGCAGCTCGCTCACCGCTGAATCCTGGGCAAATCTAGGCTTATTAACCGCTTTTATTAAGAACTCTTCTAGTGCTCTTACCGGTTGAATATCCTCGTATAGCTTGTGTTTGTTGTTTTCGATCTGCTGAGAAACTCGCTGGCGGTAGTCAGCATGTTGGCCCAAACAAACAGCCATCTCTATATACTCTGCTTTAGAAGCTGCGATGGTTTCTTCTACGCCCATCATCTGCAAGATGGCCATAGAATGTCGCCCCCGCATCATGCTGCCAGGCCAAGTCACAATCGGCAGATTGAATGCGGTAGACTCCATGGCTGTGTTGTCGCCCGACCACCCAATGCTATCTAAAAAGATGTCGGCCAGTGCCATAGCGCCAGCAAAGGTACCCGAATCCATACGAGGTAGAAACAGACAGTAGGCTTCATATGCTAGCCCGACTGCTGCAAAAGCCATTTGCAATCGCTGACGGAAAACGTCTGTAATATGCTGACTGTGACTAGAGGTAATAAATACAAACTTGCTGTTGGGAAGTTCTTTCGCAATGCGGGGAAACACGTCGTCGTGCTGAGGCAAATATTTGAATAGAGACTGACAGCACCAGAACATGATTTCGTCATCTCGCACACCAATCTCTTGCCGCGTTATTTTTACGGCAGGAATATCTAGCGGCGTGTAGTGAAATGCTAGATTAGGCAGGTTAATCAGCTTCTCGGTGTAGTGTGACTCAGCTTCTGCAGGCTCCATGAGTTCGCTACTCAGGTGGTAGTCAACCGTAGGCAGGCCACTCGTTTCCGGGTGTCCGCCAAAGGTCATTTGAATGGGCGCGAGCTTCAAGCAGCCGAGCTTAATCGTCATCGGGTCCATGCCGAACTCAGGACAAATCAGCACGTGCAAATCATCTGTCTGAATTTGCTGAGCCCACTGCTCTACCGACCAAGTCCTTTGTAAGAACTTATCGAAGGCTTTTACCGCTTCTTCTGTCTGCGCATCTCTGTCGGGTCCGGTGTGATAACCAAAAAGCTCAAAGTCTGCTTTGTTCAAATTTTCGACCCATCCCTTCATCGGGATTTTCCAGTTGGAATGATTATAAAAGAATCGAGAAACAAAGCCGACACGAATTTTTTCACCTGCTTTCAGCTTTGGCATGGGGTTGGGCTGAGTCTGTTGTTGGGTCCACTGTGGGTAGCGACAAGCCATCAGCTGGGCAATCATACTGCCATAAGTCTTTTGTAAATCGCGGTCGTTGAACCCTTGATACGCTAGGTAAAAAGGTTGCGAGATACCGACACAGGTCGCCGCGGCTGCTTTTTCCTCGAAAGATAACCTCTCAAAATAAGCCGCCAGTGCGGCTAACTGCTGCTGATACTCAGCGCGAATGTGCAGAACTTCCTCAGCGCTAGAGTAGATAATCGGCAAACAGCCTATGCAGAGTCCTATTTTGGCTTCAGCCAAATCGGGCACAACTGCTAGCGCCTGCTGAAACATCAGCTTCTCGCTATCTAGGTCGTACTGTTCGCGGTACACGTTGCCAAGATTGCAGTAGGCGTTGATATTGTTGGGATTGAGCTCAATCGCTTTCTGGTAGGCACGCACAGCGCTTTCTAAGTTGCCGAGCGCATGTTCAAGGTTACCCAACGTTGTTAAGCCATAGTCACACTCGGGCATGGCCTGTAAATACTGTTGGCAAGCCAGCTGGGCGGCGCTCAGCTGGCCTTTCTCTTGTAAAACTATCGCTAGCTGTAGGTGCGCCTCGGTGAAGGTTGGCGCGTGACGAATGGTCTCACTAAAGGCTTTGGCCGCATGATCTAGCTGACCAAGCTCAGAAAAGGTGAGTCCTAAGTGAAACCATGTATCTGCGCGATCGCTCTCCAACGCCAGCGCCTTTCGATAAAATGCAGCGGCCTGTTCTAGCTGCTGTTGATCTTTAAATATATTGCCTAAGTTGTTGAACGTCTGAGCCGCGATTGAGGGCTCAAGTTCTAGCTTCAGTGTGGCTTGGTAGGCTTCAACGGCTGCCGGAAACCGCGCTTGCCCTTCCAGTAAAAAGCCCAACGAAACCTGCGCCAGTGCGTGAGTCGGGTGGGCTTGTAATACCTGTCTGTACTTGGCTTCAGCGATGTCTAGCTCGCCTGAGCGAAAGCTCTCAACCGCTTGCATGTAGGTCACTTCGGCAATAGATTCAGTAGTGGGTGAGTGGGTTGAGTGAATGTTGTTCATCGTTTAGAAGCAGATTCCTACGCTGTAATATCAACTTCCAAGACAATTGCAATCAAGTCATTGCCTTCAAATATGGCTGAATCAAAAGGTGTAAAAAATACACCAACTTCCACAGAAAGCGCACCTGCCGCCCGGCCAAAATCAAGCACATCTACCCCCGGCTCAAAGTCGATAAGGATGGCATAGTCTCCAGAACCACCTCGGTTGTAGAACAAGCCACCGTCATCGCCCAAGACAAAGGTATCGCTAACATTGTCAAAAATAGGAAAGCCATTAGCATCGACCCCGCCACCAATCAGCTCATCTATTTCGAGCGGATTGCCTGTGCCTGCATTGCTGCCGCCAGTGATGATGTCATTGCCCGCTCCGCCAATAATGCGATCGCTACCAACAGCGCCGCTAATCACGTCATTACCCTGGCCGCCATCGAGAAAGTCATTGTCTCCGCCGCCATCGATTAGGTCGTTGCCACTGCCGCCAAAAATCTGGTCATTACCAAATTTGCCAAATAGCCGATCGTTACCACCATCGCCCTGAATAAAGTCATCCCCAAAGCCGCCGTCGATGATGTCTCTACCGCTGCCACCGGAGATAGCGTCATTTCCAAAGCGGCCAAACAGCCGATCGTTTCCTCCCTGCCCAATCAACACACTGTCATCAGACGTGGCGGCGACCAAAAAGTCTCTTCCATTGGTGCCGACCTGCCGGCGAGCGTCACCGCCCCCTTGCCCGCGCGACTGAAGGCGTGTTGTTTTATCTTGAACTCTTTGAAGAATCTCATCTAGGCTAGGCATGACTTATCTCTCGAAATGTACGATATCGCTAGCGGCGAGCCCCTGCTGATAAAGCAAAAGCCTCCACTCAAAATAGCTGACTATAAAATGCGTTTAGAGAATGCGTTCAACGTCTGGCTTGCCATGGTTCAACCCAAACGCTGAAAACAAGGATAGTGTGACTAACATTGCCTCTAAAGATAGGGACTTGCCAGCCAAGTCACTCTAGAAGAAGTCGGCTGTAAAGGAGCTAGCGTTCACGAAGGACTCGGATTTGCCAGGCTCAGTTTGGGTGCCGAAGATGATGGTAGAGAAGGTGTTTCTACCTAGTGCATCAGCACTACCCAAGACTTCCGCGCCATTGCCACGCAAGCCGCGCAAATCAAGATTCACTCGCTTGTTGAAGCTTTCGTTGACCCTGACGGTAGCGTTTACGTTCTTATTGAGTGTAAATCGGCTGTTGATATTGATACCGCGAGCGCCTGTCACTTCTGTTTCAGCAACTTCTAAATAGTTAAGATCGGAAATGATCATCGGATTTTCTCCTAAGTTTCTTGTAAGTGTGAGTGGTTGAACAAAGTATTATTGTGGCTAGCCTCTTCTTGTTCCACGAATACAACATAGCTCGACCTGTTCGAGCGTGGGTTGCCAAAATGGCAGAAGAATTACAACAAATTTTGAACGCGATTCCTGATACGGAAGGAGCCCTCTGAAAAGACTAATAAGTTTCGGAGAAACAATCTACAAGTCTGTTCAAATAGCGCAAAACATTAACTAAAAAATGCCAAAATGGCAGCCATATTCTCGTTGATTTGTTTATGTTGTTGTTTTTACCCTTCCTCAATCCCTACCCTTTCGCCCCACCTGTAAGAAAAGAGACTTGCTAATATGTCACAAACACGTTTTCTAGAGCCCGTTTCAACGACTCAATCTACGCCTAACTATGCGCGATCAAGCGCTGCAAATGTTTCATTTTTGAACTACAGCTTACCGACGACAGGTTCACTGACAACCGCTGAGGCAAGGTCGCTGGTTCAAGGGGGTGTTTCTGCTGCGATCGCCGAAGCCTCGTCTACTTTTACGAGCGATCCTAACTTTATAGAACTCTTTCAAGCCAGTGACGCACAGGGTATTGGCAGTGACGGCAGCTACACGAGCAGAAGCCGCAGCAAAACCAGTGTGGCGGCTTCCTTTGATGTGAGCGGCGGGCAAACCCTTTCTTTTGATTTTGCCACTCGCTTTTCTATTGAGGCCAAAGAAATTGAAAATTCGGGGACTGAATACAGCCGTGGCCTCGCCAAAACTGCTTTCTTGCTACTAGATACCTCTGAACCCACCGCAGAAGTTTTAGGCTATTACGGGATTCGAGGACGATTGGTCTCTTCAGAGCAGGAAGGAATCTTCCGAGGCCAGGTTCGTAGAAAGGCTCGAAAAAATCTCTCTAACCTAGCGCTGTCAGTCGATAGCAACATCGATGGGGACGATGGCATTGACTTTATAAATGCCGACGTGAGCGGCCGCTACAGCAAAACCTTTGCGCCCGATGTCACTTCAGTGACACTAGTACAAATCAGCGAGAACTCGACCGTACTTTCCGGTGATGACTAGATCGGCAATCTAGGCGCAGACGTAATCTACGGCACGCTCAAACGCGACAACCTAACCGGCAGCCGTCACGCCGATAAGATATACGGCAGCTTAGGCAACGACAGAATTAGAGGAAAAAGAGGTGATGACATTATTGAAGGGGGGCTAGGCAACGATCAGCTGAAGGGTAATGCGGGAGACGATAGCATCCATGGCGGGGACGGGAATGACACTATCTATGCTGGAAAAGGTAACGATACCCTAGCCGGTGGCAGCGGAACGGATTACTTCTCGTTTAGAAGGCTGTGGGCAGGAGACATCAACACCATTCTCGACTTTGAGGCCGGTACAGATAAAATCAAACACTTGGGGAATGCTGAGCGCGATCGCTTCTTTGACAATCTCATCGATACCGATGCGGGTGCTCAGTTTACGGCCAGCACGGGAGGACAGATTTTGTTTAACGGGGTGAGCGCCGGGCGGCTGAGCAACGTGGGTTCTCTTTTTGCTTAGCTCAAGGCCTGGATGAATCTATCAAGGCTGTCGGCGTTGAACTTCTCTATCTAGCCACTGCTGGAATTTGCGATCGCGAATCTCTTGATAAATGTCGTCTGTGAGTTCAGGCGTGATAAATTCATCGACAAAAAATAGCGCTTGGCCCTCCTTTAGCGTGAAGGGGCCCACTACCTCATGGGGGTTGGCTCCAAATACGCTTGCTGATATGTCAGGATCTAGCACCCAGCGAGACAGCTGGCCTTCGTAGCCACAGTAGGCCCGCCGGTCAGCATCAATATCGTAGAGATGGGCGGCTTCAAAGAAGTTGGTCTCGTCTTCTTCTATTTGATAAATAATCTCTTGCGCCGTTTGAATATTAGGGACAACAATTCGGTATAGGGCTGCCCGCTCATAGTCGAGCTTATTCTGTTCAAACTGAGTTTTGGCAGCGTCTTGAAATAGTGTGTCTGCGAGCTTTTGGGCTAAGAGGCGATCGTAAATACTTTCCTGCCAAGTCTCTGCGGATAGCTGCTGTTGGCTGAGCCACTCCAACGTTTCTTCGGCGCTTTCCAGACGAAGCTCACGGCGAATAGAATCGCTTTCTGCCTGAATCTCTGCTTCACTGACCTCAATTGCTTGCTTTTTCGCTTCGGCTCGAATAATAGTTAGGGTGAGATACCGTCGGCAAACCTCATTGTACTTGAGGTCTCTTTTCAAGAGATCGATAATATCTGCTTCGTTGATGTCGATTCCTAAAAAGTCGATCATTGCGATTACCACCCGTCGTCATCGCCTACTACTGCTGAGCGTATACGCTGAGCCACATTAGCTGACTTCGCAAATACTGAGCGATCCGATGCACTTTCTTATAAGCTTAGTCACTATAGCCACGCAGGTAAAATCGTATCTGCCAAAATGGCATTTTCTCTATGCTGTCTTTTACCGGCTGTTATGAAACTGTTCTATGAGGTTGAACAACTGAGCGTTGTGAGATCTGCTGTGTGTATATACATTCGAGAGATTATGAAACTGGTCGGTAGCCTAGGCCATTTGCTAGTACCTCACAGTTGTATGTGCACAAGTAGGTTTTGAGATGGCTTACAAGCGGGAAAACTTTTTCCTCCAGTCCGTCTGGGACGCTGGCCAAGCAAGCAAATTACCGCCACCATATTCGCTTTTACAAGCGCCATAACCGCCGCTAAGGCCCTTCTCCTGTGTCTGAAGAGAGTCAACGTAATCTATATCAGCAATTTGAGAAGCAGCTATTTTTTGAGCGGCTATTTTGGATCTTAAAGAAGCGATCTCGGCGGCGGCTGTTTGAGAAGGTTGATAGCTGGCTCGATGCTGTTTCTGTAAACGATTGTAGGTGCGGTAGGTGATGTATTGAGCCGGATCGTATCCGGCCTCTTCCAACATTATCAGGCAAGCGTAAGAGTATTTTCCGTCTATGACGGCATCGATAATTTTATCCATTTTGTCTTGGCTAATGACCAGTCCTGCTGGGATAGATGGTGAAGAATATGTCATGGAAACCCTTTTACAAAATCAACCGCACTGAATACGCTTAGACAAAGTATTTGGGCTGTAAATCTTTAGGCTAAAACCAAATATTTACAGACCAAATATTCATAGACTGAGCTTGCTCTCTTTTAGCTGGCGAATCGGATCGCTCAACATTTCGATAATTCGACGCTGCCGAACGACAACCTCAACATTGGCAGTTTGTCCCACCTGTAGCTTAACCATCTGCTGCTCATGTACAACAAAGTCTTCATCTAAAGAAACATTGATTTGATAGCCATTAACAGCGGCTCCTTTGACTTTGGCATCGGGTGAAATAGAGATAACTTCCCCCGATAATATGCCGTAGTCCTGGTAGGGAAAAGCATCCATTTTTATCTGAGTTTCCATGCCTACTGTCAGCAATCCGGCCTCTTGGTGTGGCACGAGCGCTGAAAGAATCAAAGGCGTGTTTTCAGGAACAATTTCTGCCAGGGTTTGCCCAGGCTGCACGACCTCACCCGCGTTATCTAGGGCTAGGGTCGACACCACACCATCTGTGGAGGCAGTGATATAGCTTTGGCTCAGTTTAGTTTTAGCCTGTGCCAGCTGAATAGATAAATCTGCAAGATTGCGATTGAGCTGCTGTTCTTCGATTAGCATTTTCTGTAGTGATTGCTGGGCCAGCAGGGCCGTTTGGCTTTCTTCGGCTATCTTTTGATTGAGTTCGGCTTGGCCTTTGCGAACTTGAGCGACTGTCTGGTCTCTTTGGCCTTGGCTTTGGGTGATGGTTTGCTGCTGTTCTCGTACGCTCGATTCAATGCCAAACAAATACTCCTGAGAGATCGCGCCTTGCGCCTCTAAGCGGCTGATCCGGTTGAATCTTTCTACACGGGCATCTAGGTCACTGTGTAACGCTTGTAATAGGGCTTCGCTGGTCTTTATTGAGGTCTCAGACTGTTCAATATCTATTCTTTGTGCCTGGATATTGGCCGCTGCGATTTGGCGGTTTGCCTGGGCTTCTTGAATTGTTTTTTCTATGAGCGATCGCATGTGCAAAATCTCTTTTTCAGTGGCTTCTAGGGCCTGCTCCAAACGACCGACCTCCGATTCCAAAAGATCAGACTCTAGCGATAACAGCACTTGTCCCTGCTCCACATAGTCGCCTTCTCGGATGAAAATACGGTCTACCTTGCCCTCTATGACGGGCTCGACTTTGTAGGTTTCGCCCTGAGGGATCAGCTCACCCTGGGCACGGCTTACCTCCTGCATAGTGCCAATATAGGCCCAGCTCACAAAAACACTGCTAAAGACTAGCCCCAACAGAATTAAATAGCGAGGTAGCCTGGCTGGCGGCTGTTCTAAAACGGCTTGGATAGAATCACTCCAGCCTTGCTGACGCATTGATCCGACGGCTGAAGCGTTCGCCGAAAAGGCATTTACCTTTCTAGCGCGCGCTGCTCTCCTCAAATCTTTCTTTGAATCAGAAACAATGCTTGAATTAGAACCGTTACTGGCAATCTCGACTGTTGTTTTCATCGTTGCGTATCCTAAAAGATATTTTCATCAAGAAATCTTTATATGTGAAATAAGCAGAACGCCCTCCAACGGCTATCTCCTCCAGATGCTGTCTATAAAAGACTTAAGCCATCAAGGCCTGACTCTAATAGAGTCGCAAATCAGATAAGCTCACAGGTCGAGCTGTTGTTTGGCTAGGCTGTAGTAAAGTCCTTTCTGAGCTAAAAGCTCAGCATGGGTTCCCTGTTCGACCAAGATGCCACGGTCTAAAACCAGGATGCGATCGGCACTGCGGACGGTAGAGAGACGATGGGCAATGATAAAAGTTGTACACTCACCGCTGATTTGCGCTAGGTTTTGCTGAAAATGCCGCTCAGACTCGGTGTCTAGCGAGCTGGTGGCTTCGTCTAGCAGCAGTAGCCGAGGCCGTCGCAGTAGGGCACGGGCGATCGCAATCCGCTGCCTTTGCCCGCCCGATAGCGTGGCCCCTCTTTCACCTACTTCGGTACTGTAGCCTAGGGGCATGCCTTGAATAAAAGCATGAGCCTCTGCCAGTTTGGCCGCTTTGACGACCGAGTCAAAGGAAGTGTCTTCCCTAGAAAAGCTAATGTTTTCTAGAATGGTCCCTGAAAATAAAATACAGTCTTGAGGGACTACGCCTAGCTGTGATCGCAAGGAAGAGGGCACCACATGCTGAATGTCGTGACCATCGACAAGTACCCGGCCAGTGTTCGGCGTGTAGAGGCCTTCTAATAGCTTTATCAGCGTGCTTTTGCCAGAACCGCTGCGTCCTACAATGGCAACGGTGTCACCGGCAGCCACCTCAAAAGAGATATTCTCTAACGTATTGCGATCGCTATCTTCGCCATAGCGAAACGTCACAGACTCAAAAGTAACGCTGCCCTCAATGGAAGGCATCACCATCTGGTCATCGCCATTGGCTTCTTCTGGCTTCGCTTCAAAAATATCATTGAGCCGTTCAATCGAGATAAATATTTCTTGCAATTCATCCCAGAGATCGGCCAGTGCCAGCACCGGACTAATCACATAGCCAATCATCATATTGAACGCAACAAACTGACCAATCGTCAGCTCGCCTTTAATCACCAGAGAAGCGCCATACCAAAGCAGCAGCGTGCTCCCAAAAGAGTTAATCACACCGCTGATACTCTGTAAGCCAATGCCAAACTTTTGCCCGCGATAGCGAGCGTTCAGCAAACGCGTCAGGTTGTTTTCCCAGCGCCAGCGCAGCTCGTGTTCAGTCGCCGTCGACTTAATGGTGCCAATCCCACCAATCATCTCCACAAGCGCTGAGTTTTGATCGGCGGCTTCTTTAAAAACCTCACGAGAGATCTTTCGTAAAAAAGGCGTCGCGCCGAGCGTAACGATTACAATCGGCGGGATAATCAGCAGCACAATCAGCGTCAGCTGCCAGTTGTAGTACAGCATCAGCCCCAGATATACAAACCCAGTCAAAAAACCAAGCCAGGCGAGTACCACCTGCCCAATCAAAAACTCTTGAATCTTCTGGTTCTCTTGAACCCGCGTCAGAATATCGCCCACTCGCCTCGATTCAAAAAATCGCATAGGCAGTGACATAGTGTGCCGAATAAAACCACTCACTAGGGTCAAATCCAACCGATTGGATAGGTAGCTGAGCAAATAAGTACGCGCGGCTCCCATCACCAGCCCCCACAGCCCAAAGATCAACAGTCCCACCACAAAAACATTAAGCGTAGAAATACTCTTTTGCACCACCACCCGGTCCAAAATCACCTGAGTGAACAAGGGCGAAAGCAGCCCGAAGCATTGAATCAATAGAGAAACCACAATAATCTGTGCGATCAATCCGCGATAGGGCATTAGCGCCGGGACATAGCGGCCAAGCGAGCCCTGCTTAATTTCTGTTTTTTTGAGCTGAAGGGTGGGTTCGAGGAGGACGCCATAGCCTGTCCATTTTTGGCTAAACGCTTCACGCGAGATAAACTTACGTCCCATTGCAGGGTCGGCAATCAATACCTTTTGGGCACTCATTTTATAAACAACAACATAGTGAGCCCCTTCCCAATGCGCAATCCAAGGCCTTTTTTGATCCACGAGTGCGCCCAAACTCGCGCGCACGGGCCGGGCCTGGAACCCAAGTCCCTCTGCGGCTCTAGCGAGTCCCTTGAGCGATGTCCCTTCTCGACCTATCTGCGCTTTCTCTCGCAGGACGTTTAGCGGGAACCGTTTTCCCCAGTAGCGAGCCACCATCGATAAACAGGCTGCGCCGCAGTCTGATGAGCTTTGTTGCTCTACCCACGGGTACTGCCGCAAGGCATCTAAAACCAATCGCTGAGGTGGCTTTGGGAAGCTAATCTTAGGAGAGATCTTTTCACTTTCGGCGGGGCCAGAGAGTTTAGAGAGTTTGGGCGGCAATGCCTCCATTGAAGGCGACAATCGTGAGTGAGACAATCGCCGCTGCGCCAAAGATTGCCTGCTCGGTGCTGTGAGTGATACGGCTTTAGAAGCTAATGCGCTTAGCGGAGCTTCGGTAGTGTCTGCATCTTCGGCGATTGGGGCCGTATCTTCGGCCATATCTAGGTCGGGCGAAATGGCCTTAGCAATCATCCAGGCCTCTCTGGGCAGCTGGTAAACAACCGCGTCTTCCTGTACTATCCAGCTGCTGTGAGTTTCGTCTGCGGGTTTGTCTGAAGCATAGCCCCAGCTATCGCCCACACTGGGAACGGCGCGCTCGCCTGTGACCACTCCCGAGCGGAGCCAGTAGCGGCCTGCTTTTGTTGGCGTGGCTGAGGCTAGCTGTGTACCACGCGGCAGTGATAATTCTTGCAAGTAGGGAAGCCACTGGCTGAGCTGACGACTCGGGTGCGATGGCGGAGCCCCCGCTAAGCGCGATGGCAGAGCGCTCACTAGGCGTGATCGCCCCTCGGCAGGGCTCCGCCATCGCAACTGTGTCATTGTTCTAAAAAAGCACAGGCGTTCCCTCGTTTGTATTTGTTCGAGCCAGCACTGCTTGAGCTGCGGATTGACCTCACAGGCTGTCACCATTTTTGCAAGCGGAATCTTGGCTACGCGCACAACTGCGCTCGAAGCCACCGCGCGATAAGCAAAAGGTCGCGCTACAAACCGATGGTCGCCACCAAAACACTGATCGACTTCTAAGCGCTCAGCTGTAATCTCTTTAAAGCCATTGTCGATCAGTAGTCGCACGCGTCCTTTGCAAACCACCCAAATCGTATCTGAGCCAGTACCGCTCTCAGAGCTACTTGGGGGGCGATAGTCGAGAACTTGGTCGCCTAAAACACAATCAACAAACTCTATTGACTGAAAAACTGTTGCGTAGGATGGATGGTCGTGCTGTGAGAGTAACGTGAATGTCCGAGGTGGCAACTGTAATTGCAGAGGCTGCATTACCGAATTGATACCGACGGCTGTCTCAACCATGACTTTTCTGAGTTAACGATACAAATGGTCTGCTGTGCAAAAAAAATCTTTAGCAACACATAGATGTAATGACATCGTCTCTCCATTGACACTACTGACATGACACTATTGGCAGCACCATATGGACATCACGATTTCACAACCATGACGTCAAGATCTACGCTTACGAGATTTGCGTTTACTCAAATCTATACTTTCAATAGAGCTTTAACGAAGGAACTGAGCACCGTGTTGACAGACTGTGTTGACAGACTGTGTTGACAGACTGTGTTGACAGGCTATGTTGACGGACTAATTGATACGAAGTCAATTAAGCATTTATAACCAGAGCCTAATTGCCAAATGTGAGGAAACTATGAGTAAAATCAGCAAATTTTCTGGGAAAAAACTAGTAATGGGTTAATTCCTCTATACATACGGTCTGACACGTATATAAAGTTACGATGAAAGTTATATCCTGCGTCTTAGATAATCATGCTGGGAGTCGTGCTGTTCAACGTGCTTGCCGTCTCAGACTGTATTGAAAACCGCTTCAGCCAATATAGACACCCCCCTCACAAGACTCAGCAATGCGAATCGCCGCTAGCACATTCGAGAGTCTATATATCCAATAGGTTTTCTCTTTGCGGGATAGAAAAGAAACATAGCCTGTCAGGATTTCTATTTCCTGAGCGAGCCGAGAGAGATCCGCACCTTCTGCATAAATATCGCTGTGTGCCAAGGTAGTCACAAGCGTTAGCCCTAGTTTTTTGACGGCGGCCGACCCCCAAAAGGATAGACGCGTACTTTCAACGCCTGCTGAGTCGTTGTACTCGGGCGGCACAGTGAGCCATTGAATCTCTCCCACAGAATCGCGATAATAAGGACTTACCAACAACGTCATTGCTATCTGCTTAAGACAAAGTTCTCAAAGATAAGGGACTTGCTAGCCAATAACAACCGATAGCCCCTCATCCTGAATCCTTTAAAGACGCAGCGTAGGAATCCCTTGACTGCGTTAATGAGTTTTCCCTGGAGAGAAGGGCGACAGGCTACCTAGCAATGAGGAAATTATTTAGGCGCACGTTCTTAAAGTTCTTAAAGACAAAGTTCTGCTGACCAGTCTTGATGGCCGCGCCCCTGCTGGCAGCGAAACTGCCGTCCCGCCCGAGTAATGGTCCACTGACCGTTTTGATTAATGATGTCAAATCGATAGCGCAAGCCCGCGAGAGAATCGTCTAGCAGGCCGCCTTCGGTAATGGTGACCATAGCTTGATTAGGCGATTCTACGCCTGGACCGTAGAGCACTTCAATGTCAGCAGGTGAGCCAGTGCGAACAGCAGCAACAGTCATTGCGATGTCGAGAGGGTCTGTGCCGGTGCGATCGCTCTCAGCAATCCCGCCCAAAATATCCTCATGCCCTGCCAAAGTCGCCGAATTACGCCACACGTTAGCCGCAATAGAATCGGCCTGCAACAGGTCAGGATTAGCCCTATCAATTTGCTGTTGCAGCAGCGATATGGCCCTATCCTGATGAGGCAACCCATCGTAGAACTGAACGATGCCGCGCAGAGAAAGGCTTGGTTGGGAGAGCTGCGCAAAGGCGGGGCTCATCACGAAACTGCCAAATACAGCTACGCCCGCGAGGAATAGGCGTCTGGCTTTAAGAGAAGATTTCATCATTGTACAAAAAGGGAGTATAGGTTTATTCAGCAGTGGACTCATGCTTTCCCGAAACGAGCTTTCAGGTGGTCGCCAAGGCGGATAGCCAGTGCGCCTAGGGTAAGTGACGGATTCGCAGTAGGAATGTAGGGAAAGATAGAAACATCGGCAATATAGAGATTCTCGTAGCTATGGCATTTGAGGTTCTCATCGACAACACCTTGGGCAGTGTCTTCACTCATTCGCAGCGTACCGCCTGAGTGGTTTACCGTGCCGCCATGCGCCGCCAACCCCATGCCTTCATTGGGGTCGTGAGGAATGTTCAATGCGCCCAGAATGCGGTTGCGAAACTGACGCGCCTGATCGATAAAGTAACCGTCTAACGTGAGATTTTCTACCCGAATGGCTGCTTTCTCCCCAAGCCCTTGCGGCTCAACGGTATTGCGATCAATCAGCTCCTTGGAGAAGCCAAATTTCATGGTGATTTCGGTGCGTCTGTTCTCGGGCGGCTGACGCTCCCACAGGTCATCGTCAGCGCGGCGCACGTGCCAGTACCAGGGGTTGATCAGCAGTTCAGCGTAGAAAGGATAATGGTCACGGCGAGCATCCCCCGCTGACAGTAAGACTTTGGCATGGTTAAGATCGCCCGCGAAGTCGTTGTCTTGAGGGATGATGTAGTTGCTGGAGAACACATAAGGATGATCTGTCAACCCGCGACCTGCTTTGTTAGACGGGTCGGCGAGGTTGCTCTGTCGGAAAATTTTAGGACTTTCGATAGAGCCTGCCGCCAGTACGATGGCTTTGCCCCGATAAACGCGCTCTTTGTTACCCACTAGGTCTTGACAGACAACTTCACTAACGCGAGTAGGGTCGTTAGGATCGGGCCGAATATGTGTGACGAGATGGTTGAGGTTAATGGTGAGATGGCGTGCGCCAAGGTCGTTCGTGAAAGCTTTGGAGTCTGATAGGAGATCGGTTGTGGAGAAAACGCCGGTAGAAGAGAACAGAACGCTATCAGTCATATTTTGTTCGTCTGTGTTTGGCTGGTGGCGCGATCGCGGCAAATCTTCAATGCTCAAATCTGGCATTTGCTGCCGCAGACGTTGTACCACTCGGTCTTGAAACTTACCTAGAGTCTTACGCTTGCGCATCAAAGTCTCGGCACGGGTATAGCCATCGTCACCCCCTTGAGCCTTGTCTCTCAAAAAGTCACGAATAGCCGTAGGCCAATAGCTGTACTCCCACTCTTGCATCCGCAGAATGATGCCAGACCAATAGGCAGCGCGCCCGCCCAGCGCCATCTGCGCACCAAAGAGAAAGTTAGTGCCCTCTTTGCGATCGTAATGCCCCACCTGATGCTCGGAGACGACTTCATCCCAATCGGCGTACACATTGCCAACGTGGGTCGGTGTTTGCACACCGCCAATTTCGAGTATGAGCGTATCTAGCCCACCATCTGAAACTGCGTCAGCAACAATGCCGCCACCCATACCCGAGCCAATGACAATAACGTCGTATTCTTTTGTTTCTGAGCGGTTGCCGGGAAAGCGCTTCTGCTGCTGTGGGCTTTCGTAGGCAGGCAGATTGTCGTAATTATGGATAAACCGGCTTTCAGCAGCGGCCTCAGCTGGGAAAGTAACACCCTGACCTGCTTGAGTACTCTCGGTAAATCGATGTTCTCCGCTGTTGCCGACGGTGAACGGTTCGCCCTCCATCAGATATTGACCGTTGAGGAAAAATTTGAATTTGAGATTTTCAGGATAGCTAGAGCGTTCTAAATCAAAAATCCAAGCGCCGAAAGCATATACGCCGTAGAGGTCTTTTCCCCAGCCGTCCGCTTCATTTCGTAGCGTCACCACATGGTTAGGAGCATACTGACCGGTTTCAAAGAGAATCTTGAAAGTCTCTCCACGTTTGATTGCGGTGAATTCGGGTGACGCTGAGCGAGTGAACAATTGCTCAGCATCGCCTTGGGTGACTTCTTGGAAGGCGTAGGTGGCTTCATCAAAGACCACGGTGCCATTTACCGGCACTTTCTCGCCGTTTACAACTTTACTGTTATCGATAATCTGCATAGGACTCTCCAAAAAATCATTCGAGGGAAGCTTTTTGTTGAAAACATCCTACAAATAGTCTCAGGCCCTATTCAGTACCCACAGGGGGTATATCGTGCTGATAATGTCACTAATAAGTCGCAGCTAGGTAACCCGCGCCAGCGGCGGCACTGCCGGAGGAGACCAGCGCGATGAAGAGCCACCAAGCTGCGATCGCAACTTGCCCTCTAGCCGCATCTGCCGACCGCTGAATATCCACTTTCACAGTGCGCCACCAGCGAACTGCATCAATTATGCCCTAGTCTATTCACTCGTCGGTGACAAACCGTCATCTAGATGACAGATAATACGCCAGGCGACGCGCAACGATAGGGCAGACAAACCTCTGATGAGAAATTTCTGGATGAGCATTGGATCGCGCATTATTTTCGGCATAGTTGCTATCGCCTGTGGGCTTAGCCTATCTGCCTGCCTGCCAAATTCCAACAGCAGCGCCCCCTCTCTTTCTGCCAAAGCGCAATCAGCACCCTCTGCTTCTCCCAGCGTTTCCTTTGAAGGTAATCCGCCCGCTTGGGCTGAAACAGCGACCACCGTTATGCGTCAGCTAGAAGACTGGCGCGGCCTCCCCTTCACCGAAGATGTTCAGGTCACCTTTGAAACCCAATCAGACCCCGGACTCAACGGTTGGTACAACTCAGAAACAAAACAGCTCTCCGTCACTACAGATGCTTCCGAGCAGCTAGGCCAAGGCGTACTCCTACACGAAATCTTTCACGCCCTGCAAGATCAACAGTTTGACCTATACACTCTGCATATACAGAGTATGGACGATCCTGACTACGACAAAGCCGTCTCTGCTCTCATTGAAGGTGAAGCAATGCTAGCGGTCAGTGAGCTGATGAACTACGATTTTTTGGCCCATGCTCGCCTGCCAGAAACCGGACCCATCAGCGAAGACCTTTTTCAGAATATCTTTTTGTACGGTGAAGGGCTGCGGTTTATTCAGGCCATCAGAGACGAGGGTGGTTGGGAAGCGGTTAGTCAGGCCTTTCAAGACCCACCGCAGTCAACAGCGCTAATTTTGAACCCGGAGCGCTACATCGCTGGAGAAAGAAAGGCCGAGCCGATTGAAGTGCCTTTGCAAGCAGGCGAGAAATTGCAAGCACAGCAAATACGCGGTGAGTATGAGACTCAGTGGCTATTTGCGGCTAATCCCAACACCCGCGCTCAGCTGCCTACCCTCACAGAAAGCTATATTGCCGATACGTTTGCCATGATCACGACCGATGGAGGCCAAACCATGCACCGTTGGGTAGTGGAGTTGGCTAGTCCAGAGGCTGCAACGCTGCTGAAAGAACCGTTTGAAGCAGCGCTGCTTTTTGAGAGTGGTGGAATGCCAGTATCTGTATCTGTCGTCCAGAGTGCTGTTGTTGCTGAGTGGTAATCACGCCGACATTGTCAGTGGTGTGAATGATTGGGCTGAATGCCTATCACCAAATATTAGGCCAATTTTTCGACTGCGCTGCGCAAAAACTGCTTGACAAACTCATCTCGGCGATTTAGCTGATACTGCTGGGCTACCACCGACTGAATACCGCCGTCACCCCAGTCTTGATTCTCTTGAAAGTAAGCTACAGAGCTCTTTCCTGCAATCCGAGTGAGGTAGGCTGCGCTGGCACCCTGGACTAATTTACTGGCTACTGCAGTTGCCACATTTACCTGAAGACCTACGGCTAGCATCTTCATTGCTCCTTTTGCCACACTCAGCCCTGCCATTGTTTTTGCTAAAGACACCGCCAGGGCCTTCGCCTCTTCAATACTGACCTCTACGCCGTATACCCGGCCTAGCTCAATGACCATTTGCGCATTCACGGCTGCAGTTGCCAACATATCTACCACCGGTAGCGGTGTTGCGGCAAGTACACCAGCACCGATCCACTGATAGCGGTCGATAATGGCTTCGGCCTGTTGCTGCCGCTGCGCACTTAGCAAATTTTGAGCCGCTTCGCTGAGCTGTTGAGACTGCAAAAGAACATTACTTGCAATGAGGGCACTACTCTCTTGCTGCAAGAGGGTGGTTATTCGGTCTACTAAGCTAGCAATATCAGGATCTGGCTGTACCCAAGTGCCGTCTGCTAGCTGGACAGTTGCAGGAAGCGCCGATGTTGCAATGACCTCTTCTGGATTGATTAGGTGCTGAGTCCTCTCTCGAATTCGCTGTAATATCTGTTCTTTTTCTGCGGATAGGTAGCGATCGCACTTATTAAACACCAGTAGCGATCGTTTCCCCATCCCCATCAACATCTGCAAGGGCTCATACTCCGCCCGATGCAAATCATTGTCGATTACAAACAACAACAAATCCGCTTTCGCTGCCAGCGCCTTGGCCTCTTGCGCCCTCGCTTCACCAAACACACCCGCTTCTAGCAAACCTGGCGTATCTGTAATCAGAATGTCTCTTTCTGCTATTGAGTTGCTACCTTCTAACACGATTCGATACGTTTTCTCTCCTTGAGTGGTCCCAATCGTAGCGGCTACCTCTCCTGCCATTTCTCCGACCATTGCATTGACCAGCGCTGTCTTACCGGTAGAGCCCAGCCCAAATACTACGATTTGAAAGGTTTGTTGCACCATTCGCTGGGATAGCGCTTGCGATCGCACCTCCAACGCCTGCCGTGCAATCTCATCTTTGATTTGGCTCACCTGCTGCTGCGTCGCCTGTAAGCTTACCGCTGCCACTTCATCGGGCTTAGTCGGTAACGTGCTCGTCCTTTTTCGCTTCGGTCGTAAAAAAAGGAGCCCGAAGCGAAAAAGGACGATCAGCGCGCCTACTAGCGCAACCAGCACTATGGCTAACGCGATTTGAGCGAGGAGAGGGGAGATGGCTGCGATCGCGCCATAAAGCTGTGCTAGTGACCCCGCCGCACTGAGAAGGATCACCAGGAAGAAAAGGACGGCGATCGCACTCAGTAAAACGTAGGGTCGGCGCATGAGAACTGTTTTTTCTTTGGCTTCTTCCTGTTACGATACCTGAGTTTTTCAATCCGCTGCATTTTGGCAAAACCTTGGCCGCACTCAGGGACTCCCTAAAATCTTTTTAGCAGTAATTAAGAATCGGCTGGTTTTGCTGAGCTATGTTGAACGTACACAGCACAACCAATGCTGGGGATTTCGTGTAATCAGATTGATATACAGCGTCTCAACGCAAAGAAGAAAAAGCAGAGCGCTCTAAAGAACACGAGCGAGGCTATGGTATTCAAGGCCGTTTAAGATTCTTCGAGATAGATACTTATAAATTTTTGCTATTCGCCCAGTAACAAGATGAAGAAGTTCGTCAGAAGTTCTTGACTCGAGATTGTGAATCAAGCTTGTAGAGGCATAGCCTTCACTCACTAGACCAAAGAACACTAGCGCAATAGCTGCTCAGTTGACTTTCATGACCTTGAAGTAGTGGGAACCTTCAACCTAATTTTTGTGCCTCTCTTCAGCACCACTTCGGCTACCGACCGATACTAACGTTTTACGTTCTATAGGCTTAGGCAGGGATTCTGCCTTCTTAAACCGCCATCTTATCTTCTCTAAAGGACTGAACATAATCCCAATTAAAGCAGCTAGAGCAACAGCCATACCCCACTGAAAGTATTTCGATAATCCCAAGAGCTCACATATCTTAATAGAGATAAGGTAACCAGCGCCTTGCCATAGGTAGATTGAATAGCCTTTGTTAATGAACGGCCTCAACAGCTTTGATTCTTCTAAGAATTTTAGCCTGCTTGCTTTAACGACTGTAGTAAGCAACAAGAAGAAAGACACCCACACAGCGCTAAACGCAAAAAATAATAAGTTGGGCGGGAACTTATTAGTCTGCATGTCCATTGTTATACTGGGAAAATATGCTAGCCCAAGCAGCGATATGGTACCGGTTAAAATAATAGCGATTAAAATTTTGTAGTTGATTTTTACATCAAGTGCAAGCCTATAGCCAATCCAGGTCCAATACAGATAGAAGAAAGGCGTTAAGAGGCGACCATAGGAATAGCTTTTGAGTGTAACTATCACAATGCATACGGGAACAACAGTAGACCAGATAGGCAGCTTTACTGAAGAGATAAAGGGTAGCGCTAGGGTGACGATGATAAATGGCGGGACAAACCAAAGATGCGACGTTAATAGACCGAACGGATCTAGTTTTTGAAAGATGAATGGATTCATCCAGTCGCTAATTACGGCCATGTAATTAGCACCTCGCGTGTAGGCGATAATAGCGATCACGCATACCGTGGCATAGCCGTAGTATGGAACAAGCACTCTGATTAACCGGCTGACTAAATATTTGAAATAGCCCGGAAAGCTCAGCTGAAAACCTGTATTACTGGAGAAGAGTGCGAATGAGTATCCCGAAACTAAAAAGATGAGCGGCATCTCAAACAGTAAAATCGATGAAAACGGCCTTGGAATTAACTCCAACCAAAAAACACCGTGCACTATTCCTACGATGTACAGCATCAGCAGGCCACGAATAACGTCTACGGTTTTATTTCGCATTGAGTTTTCCAACTTTATTTGAGTACCTGAGCCGTCAAAACCGTAGAGATTTTAGCATTGGAGATGGCTTACTAAAGAAGTCTACTCACGCTATATTGTCACTGATTTTATTCAACTACCTATCGATTGTATTTAACTACTTATATAGAGAGTGTAGATGAGAAAGAGTTCCTCTATCGTCGATTCTTTGGAAAGTAACCGTTTTTTTTGGCAAGAAATCGTGAACTTTATCGGCTTTTAATACTATCGTCACTTTTCCTCGTATCTAGAGTCAGTGGCAGCGTTGACTAACTGCTCTTGAACAGTCGCTCGGTTGTTGTAGTAAATGACTAACAGCCACAGTGTTACCAGCTTGAAGGTTTCAGATGCTAGGGTAGCCCAGGCTGCGCCTTGCCAAGAGAAACGAGGAATCAAATACAAGTTCGCGCCAAAATTAATAAAAGCAGCCGTGACCTGTAAGCCACTTCTCGCTTTGTGAAAGCCTGCTCCAGTCAGCGTATCTGCCGCGATAAACTGCAACGCCGCAATCAAATGAATCGGCGCTAGCCAGAGCAATACGCTGCTAGACTCAGCATATTGCTCGCCCAAAATATTGGGAACAAATGGCGCAATGCTGAGCAGTGCAACCGCAGAAATAATGCCGTAGCCTACGGCAACAGGGACTAATCGAAAGGCAAACTTCAAGCCCGCCTTGATCCCAGACGCACCATGTCGTAAAAACCGAGTGTAGGTAGCACTCATGACCGCGATGATAACGATGTATCCCACATCGATGAATCGGTACCCTGCCGCATAGATACCAGCGGCATCGGCCGATGCCAGGCTAACCAGCATGGTTCTATCAATCTGGCCATTTACCGTTTCTGCTGACTGTGCGATCGCAAAGAAAAACCCCTCAGAAAGTTCAGGAGGATACTTCTTGATATTGAATATAGGGCTACCGAATAGCTTATTAACGGTTAAAATCGAGACCGTCGCAGGCACGATAGAACCCAAACAGTACAAGCCGCCCCAGGCGACAACATTCCCATCCTCAAAAAACAAGAGCAGACCAACCGCTGCAATGAGTTTTCCTACACCGTAGAGCAGTCGATGCTGAGCGTTTAACTTCACCCGATCACAAGCTAGGAAAGCCGCCTCCGCTAAGATCGACATCTTTCCACCCAGCAAATCTGCTAGCAGTATAAATAGAACCAGCAGCAGCGGCGTATTTGGCGCATAAATTACGCTTATCAAACCCAGTACTACAGGGACTATCCCTAAAACGAAGATAAAAGAGGTGAGTAGTACAGTTCCCCAGTAGCCTCTAAAGACGGCCGGGTCCCTCGCAACACGCTTGAGAAAAATGTCAGAACTACCCAGTCCAACAAATGGAAAGAACAGCTTTACAAATGCAGCAATACCGATGAATATGCCGTATGCTTCGGCCCCTAGTACCCTAGCTACAATAATGAAATAAGCACCTTGAATAAAAATGCCAAAAACTTGAGAAGACAGCATCCACAGACTGTCTTTAACCAGAGAGTCATTAAAGACTTTCTTGCCCTTATCAATAATTTTTTTCACGCAATATATTAAACGGTGCAGGACAAATTCAAGAATCAGAGATTAAGGACTCGATTAAGGACTCGTTTGAGCGCTGCCTGAGAGGGTCACTTTGCCAGGGTCGTTACCACCCACGTGCTCGTGATTGTCTATCAGGCCAAACCGCTCAAAATCTACCAGATACTTAGCTTCATAGGACATCGTCATACTCATCGAACACACTAAAATCCAAAAAATACTGTTGGGCGCTAGCAACGACGACTCTGACAAGTTGACAAGTGAAATATAAAGAATATACACAGCCGGCCAGCTGCTTACCCACGACTTAACCAAGCGAACTCTGGCAAGACCTCTAAGAAGCGTTTGCCACATCACCAGCACCACCATAGACGCTCCGATGATTCCAATTTGCAGCGTCAAATCCAAAAAGCCCTGATGTGCATCTGGCACAAGCCAACCCGCCCGCTGAATAACATACAGAGAGGCTCCTGCTTCACCATGCCAAAATCCACCTACCCCATACCCAAGCGCGGGGCGGTTACCAATCATCGTATAGATATACTCCCAAATATCTGTGCGCCCTGTAAGAGACGGATCCTTACCGATGAGCCCTAGGGCAAACGTCATAATAGGAACATATGCAGCCGTGATGAATATGGCTGCTGACGCTAAAAATACAAGCGCTAGAAATAGCTTCCGAGATTCCGATTTAAAAACCTGAACGATGACAACGATCAGCAAGATAAAAACAGAATTAACCAGTGCACCTCCAGAGCCGCTTTTGTCGATCATGATCAGTGAAAGAAGCAACCCAACCAGATACATCCACTTAAGACGCTTATCTTTGACCTCGTTGAACATTGTAAGCATCACACCGCAAGCCAATACCATGATTCTGCCGGCTCCGTTCTTATGGGTGAATACACCTCGCCAGGCCCCTGGATGAACCGGGCCTCCCATAATGCCATAGTGCGGAAATGCGTAGACAAAAACAAAGTTCAGCACCGCTATCATAAAGAGCACATAGCCCAGCATGGTGACCTGCTGTTTTAAGCTGTATCGCCCTGCCAAATAAACCGCAAACAGCATATTAAGCGTCGCAAATATGCCTCCATTCAGTGATTCCCTAGGTGAAAAGGACCAGAAAACGGATGAAGCAATAAGAACGATAGACGCAATAAGAAACGGATTGCTTAGAAGAATATAGATTGTCCGTTTATATCGGCAGGCTAAGAGAAAAAGGGTAATGCCATAGTTAATGAGATAAAATAGCTGGACAGGGGCAAAATTCATGGTGTCGTAGCTAAACACCTCGCCCTCACTGACCCCCTGAGTGAGCACAACCATCGTGATCGCATCTGTAAAGAAAAACAGTGAGATAAAGGCAAAAACAAACTCAGCTTTATCAAAAACTTCCTTCAAAAAAGCTTTATTGATGAAGGCGTTTCGTCGTATTCCTCTGGCTGCCGCTTTTCCAGCGGCTAGCTCGACTGCCGAATTACTTTGAAAGGCCATAGGATCCTGAATGTTTGTAGAGCTTTAAGACCAGGTAGATAGACTCTACCTGTCACGACAACTACCGCCGAGGAGATGTTCAAAAAGTTTTTAAGATGTCTTTGAAATGTCTTTGAGATGTCTTTGAAATGTCTCTCTATTGGAGTCCTGCAGGGATTTTTTTGCTATCAAGTCCGTAGGCTTTGCTTGTCCCTTTAACATCTATAACAATAAAGTCAACAGCAACGATAATAGTGAGTGCAAAAGCAAGCCCAGCAACAATTCCCAATGCCAAAATCTTCTTAGCTGTTTTCGAAGAAGGCTTGTCAGGTGGGATAGCAGGTTCAATAATTCGGATGAAGTTAGTCAGCTGGTTCTCTCGAACACCCACATCTTGACGTTTATTCAACAGCTCCTGATAGGTTTCTTGGGCTGTCTCTAGATTCCGCACTAAGTCGCGCTGACGCTGTTCTAGCTCTGGAAAGATATCTACACGCTCTTGATATATCTGGGCGTTCGACTCAACAGCGTTGAAACCTCCCTCGAGAGAAATAATTTCAAGCTCGTTAACGACATACTCTTCGACGAGCAGATCTCTAATAGAACTTGCTTGCAGCACAGACTCTCTATCTATCTGGACAGGGCTCGCTGCACTGCCTACTTGCAGTAGCGATTCTCGAACAGGCCCACCGCCAAAAGCCCTCACATTCTCATTTAAGAAGCTCTCAAGCGCCGCTTCCTGTGCCAGCAACCGTCGAAGAGGTGGGCTTTCTTCTGTAAACTCTACTCTCTGTATTACTATTTGACGACGAACTTCGTTAAGTTCTGCCAAGACATCTTGAATCTGACCAGACTGACTCAGCGTATTGGTCCTAATCGCGTCAGATACGGTAAGCCCAAGTTCACCGCGCAAATTGTCTTGTACCGCGTACAGTGACGTCAGATTCGCTCTAATTTTGTCTCTTTCTTGACGGAAATCGTTGAGAGCCGCAACTAAAATTTTCTGCTCCCCGCTCAAGTCAACGACGTCATAGTTTTCACGAAAAATACGCAGTTCGTTTTCTGCCTCTGTCACCTGTTCAGCAGTTATAGGAATCTGACGGTCTAAAAAATTTCCTGCACTTTCAGTGTCTACCTGTGTACTAGAGAGTTTTTCCTCCCGATATAGCTCCATAAGCGCGTTAATAATGTTAGCCGCCTTGACAGGATCTGGATCTAAATAGGTAAACGACAAAACATCCGTTTGAAACAGAACGTTTACTTGAAGATTCTCCAGCATGTCTTCGATCTTCAAGACTTCCCCGTCATCGTCCTTTAGCTGGAGAGTATCAATAGTCTTTTGTAACAGTGGTTTAGACGTAATGACCTGAATTTCAGAGTTGATCTGAGTTCCGTAGCTGATAGTTTGTAACGGTCCGCCCTCTTCTGGCCTATTAACACCAGTGAGTGTAGCGGCTCTATCTGGCTTGAATAAGAGTTTCCCTTCGGCTAAGTAAGTTGGCTTCGTAAGCTTTGCAACTGCGGCGGCAGCCAATACTGTTAGTGTAAATGCCGTCGCGGCTGGCACTATTCCGCGACGGGCTGCAGCCACTAAATATTGAAAGTTTAGATCAATAGCCTTACGAATTAAGAGAGTCATAGCGAGTAGTGCGTATTCAGAGAACTAGTAAAGGAATAAATAAAATGGCATTGAGCTTGGCAACACAAGCTGGTCATTCTGCTGCTCAATTGACCCCAAAAATACTTAGAAACAATCCGGTTAAGGGGGAGAATATCAGGCCAGCCGTGTCTGAAGTTGCGGCAAGGCCTGAGCGGCCAACGATGATGGTATCTCCATCTTGGAGAATAGGGTTCTGCTGATTGTTAACACTCTGGGCCAAGTCAACTTCAACTGTCTGCTGAGTCACATTTCCACCAGCATTGAGACGAATAAGCTCTACCGTGCTGGTTCTTGCTCTGCTATTGAACCCGCCCGCAGTTAAAACAGCTTGGTTTAAAAGCGTATCGGGTGGGACCTCAAGGCTTCCAGGAATATCAACTTCGCCCACAATATTCACCTTGATGCTCTCAGGTGCAAATGTGGTGTTTGCGAGGGTAATGACTTCCTCGTTATTGATGATTTGAGCTGTAGGAATGGTAATTTGGTCGCCGTCGCGAAGCAGAACGTCTTGACGCAAGTCACCGCTTTCCGCTAGAGCCCAAAGATTGACCTCAATTGGTTCGAGTCTTCCTTCTCGCCTAACTTGAACAGAGCGAACGTCCGCAGAAGAGGTGATGCCGCCTGCATCAATGATTGCTTGGGTCACGCTAGGCCAAAATCGCGTGCGGCTTTCACTCGACTCAGACTGTTCTCCCGCTTCCGAGTTGACTTGCAGCGTGTAGCCGCCCGGTCGTACAATTTCTCCAACAATACCGACTCTGATAGGGCGCGGCTGTATTAGCTGAAACGCGACTTGGGGTGTGCGAATGTATTGGCTATAAGCCAAAATTACCGTTTGCTCTGCTTCAACCGGATTGAGCCCAGCAACATTCACCTTCCCAATCCAAGGAAGCCTCAAAGACCCATCCAATAAAATAGTCTGCTCGAAGGGATCTTCAAACAGCTCATTCACAGCCAGCACATCAACCCTTACCTGATCACCTGGGCCCAGTGTGTAAGTGTTGAGAGCAACTGTTGATTCGGTAGAGACATCTCCCTGCGTGGGGACGGCTACAGATCCCGGTGTAAGGATAGGTGAAGTTTCCTGCGTGGGGACGGGCGCAGCTTCCAAAACCGGAATGGGGTCAACAGCTCTTCTGTCTGCTTGGGCTATGTCTACTTGGGCTGGCGTGGGCGATGAGGCAAGCGCTATAGAAACACAGCCGAAAGCCATCATACGAAGAGGCTTGGCGGCTTTGCTCCGCACACTGCTTCCTCGCTTGAAAAAAATTAAGGAACTCACTGAATTAGGTCTAGAAGACGACCGATTAGTACTTAACGATATATGACCGATTTCCATGACTATATGTTCCGTGACTATGTTTTAGAGAAATTCAGGATTTTAGAGAAATTCAGATAAACCAAAAATGCAGCCTGACAGAATTGGACCTTAAAACGGTGCTGGCATTCTCAAAAGAGATAAATTAAGAGAACTCAGTCTGCTGACAGCCTGCACCCTCAAGCCAAGACCGATTTGTTGCTTTGTTTCCCAAAACTACGCTCAGATACACCTGTGATGAATACATCCATCACAGGTGAAGCTCGAACTCAAATATGGTTAGTCACTTATTTAGTCAGTCTTTTGTCTCTTTATATATATCCATTTCAGAACGGTCTCCCTAGATGTGTTGATAAAAGTGGAGATTTCCTCAGCAATTGCTTTTGACCGCTATCGACTGGTGGCGCGGAAAGCCTCTTTAAGTCCCAAACCCTTATAGAAAACAGATTACCTAACTGATGAAAGCTCAGCAATTTCTCGCACTAATAATTGTTACAAACATCACAGTAACTATACCTGATATCAATGTAACTATTTATCAATGTGGAGAAAATTTGTTAATTTTTGTAAAAAATGTCCAGGTACGTAAGTTAGAAGCGAGCGGCTTCATCTCTGGATTAGCTGCTACAGGTGCTTTTTTGCTGTAGCTACGCACATCGACATTACCTAATCTTGCCTACTAAAGGCTCTATCGGACAGGCTGTTGGCATAGAATACAGGGCCCGTAGCTACTTTTTATTTGGCCGATGTCTGTGATCTCATCTCTTTTCTTTTAAGGGTAGATCCTCTGGTCATGTTTGAATGCGCACATCCAAATTTAGCAGAGGCTGCCTGAGCGTGGTCGGTACCGATAGCATTACTGTTCGTACTGAGATTGGTGCTTTTTATGAGCTGTGAGATAAGCCGTGAGATCTACAAAGAGACTTTATTGACTTACATGTAAATGTTGTATCAAATCAAAAATTCACGAAAAATTTACCATGAGCTGATTCTAAGTTAAACGTGTAGACCTGATGGCATAAGCGATTTGGAGATTATTTCAGTCGCCAAAGTAATCGTGTGTCTTCAGTGAAGATACGGACAGCTCGTCTTTATATTAGACACGTAAGGTGATACAGATGGTACTCAGTACAGAAAACTCTGATCCTGTTTTTACAGCCATCGCTGAAAGATAAATCATATCTTCAGCCAAAATCGTTGGAACTAAATGGGAAATTACCTGAATGGTCACACAAGCAAGCAAGGTTTTGTTTTTAACTACCCTTATTCCCAGTCAGAGGGTAGGAGGAGGAGAAGTTGCATCTCAAACTTTTATTGACGGCTTAAGGCAAAATGGATGCCAGGTTTCAGTTGTAGGCTACATGCGAAAAGATGCAGTATTTGAACCGAAGTCTTATGAACGGGTGGTAGAAGAGCGCTATATAGAAACATACAAAGCAAGAGCCTATCCCTTGATATGGCTCGCTTTAAGCCTACTAATTGGGCTGCCTTACTCGGCTGCAAAGTATTATTCTCGAGCTTATCTCGAGTTGGTTAAGTCTCTTTTGAGTGTCAATCAGTTTGATGTTGTTGTTATTGACCATTCTCAGCTGGGCTGGCTGGTCAGATTGTTGGGTGGTAGGCACAGAATAATATTTATTGCTCACAACATTGAACATGATATATATGTTAGTCATTATAACAACTCTAATAATTTTCTAAAAAAATGGCTGTATGCTCGTGAAGCTAGACTCATTAAGAAGTTGGAAGCGAATCTGCTGAGACAGGCCGCGGAAGTTTGGGCTTTGACTGATTACGATGCTAGTTACTTTTCTGGAATTAGTGAAGGAAGCACTGTTAAAACGTTGGCCTTGCCATCGGTGCAAAATAGCCAATGTGGCAAGGTGATTGAGAAAACGTTTGATATCGGCCTCATTGGTAGTTGGACGTGGAAATTCAACGAAGAAGGGCTGCGGTGGTTTCTGGAGTTTGTTTATCCTGAGCTGCCCGAGCAGCTGTCTATTCATGTAGCGGGTAAAGGCGCTGAGTGGCTGAATGGAAAATATCCAAATGTTCGGTATGAAGGCTTTGTTCCCAACGCGCAAGTTTTTATGGCGCAAGCTAGGGTGGTAGCACTGCCCATCCTTGGTGGGAGTGGCATACAAATTAAAACCCTTGATGCGCTTGCTTCGGGATCGGCTATCGTAGCAACCCCAACGTCTATGAGGGGAATCTCTTTAAATTCTTCTGTGGTCAAAATCGCTGAACACCCTAAGGATTTTGCTGCTATTTTATCTTCTGTAGTTTACGAGCAGAGTAATCAAACAGTGGAAGATTCTAATGGTATCGCACTCGAATGGTTCAGAACTCGAAAGGAACAGTTCCTGCAAGATCTGGCTAGCTCAGTTGAATACACTTCTCCAACGGTTGCTTCAGTAGACAAAAAGCTATCGCAGGTTAGGACTTAAGGCTTGATATTGCAACTCTGCTAAGTTGAAGGATTAACGTATGCACAGCCTGTTAGAGTATGAAATTAATTCAGACAACGCTGCGGGCCTGTTTGCCCGGCAGGTCGCGGCACCTGTGCCTTATCTGAAAGATTTTTCAGGCAGGGGCTTCATCATTTGTGCGGGTGGGCCCTACTTAGAGAGCGCATATGTTGTTGTTCGACTCCTGCGTCACTACGGTGCAACCCTGCCGATTGAAGTTTGGCATGCAGGAGAAGATGAAATTCCCGCTTGGGCAAGGCCTGCTTTTATCGAGCACGATGTGACATTTCACGATGTCATGCTTTACTGCAAAGATCGTCCGCTTAAGCAGATGCGCGGTTTTCCGATTAAAACGGCAGCTATTCTCAATACTCAGCTGCGAGAAGTTATGTTTATTGACGCCGACTGCTTTCCTGTTTCTAATCTAGAGTTTTTGTTTGAGACAAAAGAGTATCAGGAGAATAGAGCCGTCTTTTTCCCCGATTATAAGCGCCATCTGCTGCTGCCAGATAAGCCCGTTTGGCAGCATGTAGATATGCCTTACAACGGAGACACTGAGTTTGAGACCGGGCTGCTTCTGTTTGACAAAGTGTCTTGCTGGAAGGCGTTAAACCTTGCTGAATGGATGAACTTAGGATCAAAGTTTTGGTATCAGCATGCTATGGGCGATAAAGACACCTTCTACTTGGCTTGGCGAAAAGTTAAGCAGTCCTATTTTCTTGCCCCAAGCTGTTTTCGCATTCCAACTGTTCTTAGCCGACACTACTGGACAGAGAAAAGACACTTAGTAGATCACCGCACAGGTACCTCAAAATACACAATCCCCTACAGAAAAGGTCTCTTCAAAAGCTACCTAGCCCCTTACGATGGACGTCCTTTTTATAAGGACATTATCGATGAGGTTTTGCAGCGCTTCGTCAATAGAAACTACAAACTGCATACTCAATTTCTAGATACCTTGAAGCAGTATAAAGACGCTGATTCTTCTGTTCCTCGCTAAAGATGTTTGGACGCAAACTCGGTTCACCTTATCTACACCCCTTTACACTCCGATCTACCTCGAGAAATGCAGATAACTTCTCCACAACCATCCAATGCCAGCGACGATGCCAAAGATCACGACATCTCATCGACAAATCTGATGAAGGTTTCAGTGTGCGTGGCAACCTATAAGCGCCCAAGTGTGCTTCAGAAACTTTTAGAGTCTTTGAACGCGCTGACCTTTAGTCAAATTCCTACGCCTGTGATAGAAGTCATCGTTGTTGATAATGATGCTGTGGGTTCTGCAAGATCAATGGTCGAATCTGTTGTTCCTTTTTTTCAGTGGCCAATTAAATATTTTGTGGAGGCCAACCAGGGCGTGACCTATGCGCGCAATCGATGCGTGTATGAAGCGGCCGAAGACTCGAACTTTATCGCCATGCTAGACGACGATGAAACCGCCACACCTCAATGGCTAGAAGCGCTTTTAATTAGCCAGCAACAATTTAATGCTGAAATTGTAACAGGGCCTGTTTTGGCCATCTTTGAAGAAAAACAGCAGGTGCCAGACTGGATTCAGACGGGTGGCTTTCATTCTTACCCTCGCTACGAAACAGGACGAGAGATGGAGACGGCTTTTACTGGCAATGTGATGTTTAGCAATAGGTTGGCAAAGGCGCTGCAAGCAGACCAGCAGCTCTTTGACCATCGCTTTGCCGAGAACGGCGCTGAAGATGCCTATTTGTTTTCGTGTCTGAAAAAACAGGGGCATTCAATTGTCTGGGCTGATGATGCGGTGCTCTATGAGCCTGTTGCCGCCAAGCGCTTGTCTTTGAGCTGGATTTTGAAACGAGGCTTTTGGTCTTGGAGTGTTCACAGCTTAATCGAAGCGGAGCTATATCCTTCCTTCAAGACTCAGTTTATTCGAGCTGTAAAGGGACTAGGTCTGATTTTTATAGGCGCTGTTTCTGTTGGCCCATCTATTTTATTCGGCAGGGCAAGGATTGCTTGGTCACTGCTCAGAATTTACCGAGGGATGGGCACGCTCTCTGGACTTTTGGGCCGTCAGGGTGGCTGGCAATAAAGCTATCCTATCAGAAACATACCGTCGCCCTAGAGAGTCACAGTAGTTTAGGGGTTTGGTTCACAGAAGCAAGTCTAATTTTCTCGTTTAGGTAAAACTACTATGACCAGCGGTACGCCTGTTAGGCCTTTTGGCCTGACTCAGGGCCTGTTTAGAAGGCTTGCTGCCACAGCAGGGACTATTCTTATTTCTGTTGGCGTCATAGGCTGTTCGCAGAGTGCTCCCACCTCTACCGTTGAGAATTCTCAGATCTTGGTAGATCAGTTTGGCTATCGTCCTCAAGATCCTAAAGTCGCTGTTGTGATTGGGCATCCGGACGGGGCTCAACCCTATGAGCTCAGAGATGCACAAACCCAGCAGGTAGTTGAAACGCTTACGCCAGTAAAGTGGCAGAATGGCGCTGTTCACACACAGTCGGGAGAACGCGCCTGGTGGGTAAATTTTTCAAACATTGAAAACCCTGGAACCTACGTTCTGGTTCGCCAAGATGAGGAAACTCGCTCAGCTGAATTTGAAATCCGCTCAGACGTTTATCGAGACGTTCTGATTGCGGCCACCAGAATGTTTTTCTATCAGCGCAGTGGCTTCGCAAAGCAGGAACCTTTCGCAGACGCTCGCTGGGCGGATGGCGCGGCCTATATTGGCCCCGATCAAGATTCGGAAGCTCGATATATTTATGACAAAATCAACCCGGCCTCCGTAAGAGATATGCAGGGCGGCTGGTTTGATGCTGGCGATACGAATAAGTATGTGACGTTTGCGCTTCAGCCAGTCCATCAGCTGCTCAGTGCCTACGGACAAAATCCTGAAATTTGGACGGATGATTTTAATATTCCTGAATCAGGCAATGGCATTCCCGATCTGCTCGATGAAATAAAGTTTGAGTTGGATTGGCTGATGCGAATGCAAGACGATGATGGTGGCGCATTTATTAAGCTCGGTCAGCTTGATTATGATCCGCCTAGTCCTATTCCTAGTGAGGATACGAGGCCGCGATACTACGGTCCTAAATGCTCGTCTTCTACGATTGCGATCGCAAGTATGTTTGCCCACGCTGCTGTAGAAATGCGCTCTATTCCAGAGCTAAGAGCGTATGCTGATGAGCTGAGTGCCAGAGCCGTGTCAGCTTGGAACTGGTATCAGCGAAACCCTATGGATACAGACTGTGACAAGGGGGAAATCAAAGCAGGGGACGCTGATATGACTGCTGATAACCAGACAGGGACGACCGTCAGCGCGGCTGTTTATCTCTTTGCCATCACAGGAGACCGGCAGTATTCGGACTATGTTGTCCAAAATCTCTCTTTGGCTCAGCCCTATAGAGATGGCCCCTGGTCTCGCTACAATCCTTGGCAAGGAGATGCCCTGATCTTTTATTCTCAGCTTCCCAACGGCGATCGCGAGATAAAGGAAAGAATCCTAAGAGACTTAGAGAACAAGCTAGAGGATTACGCTCCAGAAGCCTATGGCAACGATGATGGCCTGGATCCCTTTCGCTCTTACATGCCCGATGAGCAATACCATTGGGGTAGTAACATGACCAAGGCCAATTACGGCATCATGAACTACGATCCTATTATGCTGGGCATTAATGTTGCCGAATGGTACGAGTACACCGAGCGATCGCTGGGCGCGCTTAACTATTTCCATGGCGTTAACCCCTTCGGCATCGTGTTTCTCACGAATATGTATGAGTATGGGGCTGAAAATTCGGTCAATGAGATGTATCACCAGTGGTTTGGTCAGGGCGTCTATAAAAACGCGCTCACATCTGAAAGAGGGCCAGCCCCTGGTTTTTTTGTGGGTGGCCCTAACAAAAGCTATTCCGGAGATGCCAGTATCGCAGCGGGTCCGCCGATGAAGGCTTACATCGACACCGTTGAGCCCAATGTCCCAACCTACGAAATCCTAGAGCCTGCTATTTACTATCAAGCTTCTTATATTAAGTTGCTGTCTCAGTTTGTTGCGACAGACAGTGACCTGTGAGTCGTGACCGGTCTTTTTATGACTTGTCGTTTTATAGAAAACTGCTGTTGGCACAGCCTCGCGTAGCGTTATGCATTTAGCAGTTTGCGCCGCACTTTGCTAGTAAGCACAACGGTTCTAGCGATTACCTATGCACAAAGAAAAGTGTACAAAAAAAAGTGCACAAAGAAAAGTGCGCAAAGCTATAGATGCGAAAGCGTGTAAAAGGATGAAAAACTCCGCATTATTTCCTGGCAATTTTGAACAATGTGTATTGATAAACTAAAAGTACTATTAATTATTGAACAGTGTAATCCTGCCTGGAATTCGGTGCCCCTTGAAGGATATCGTCTGTATGCAGGCATCAGTCGGTTTGTTGACGCTACTTTAGTCACCCATGAGCGCAACAAAGAAGAGCTTGAGAAGCTCCATTCAGATGCGGATATTGTTTATCTTAAAGATAGTGCTGCTGTTGAGAGAATTGAGGAAATCGGCATCCGGTTGAGCTCATTTAAAGGACAAATAATTTGGCCACTTCGCAACGCGCTTACCTATCCTGTCTATTGGGGTTTCAATCGCACCGTCCATAGCACTTTCAAGGATGCTGTTACTCGTGGTGACTACGATTTGGTGCACTCTATTACCCCGATGATGCCTCGTTATCCTGTAAAAATAGTCGAGGCCTGTACCAAGACACCTTTTGTTCTGGGCCCTGTCAATGGGGGCGTTCCCTTTCCTGATGGATTCAAGAACTTAGGTCGCCGAGAGTACTCTTACCTTAACTTTCTTCGCTGGGTTGGCCGTTCTATTATTCCTGGGTACCGAGCAACCTACAAGAAAGCTGACTATATCTTGGCTGGTTCGAGCTACACGCTAGGACTCATCAAACAGCTATTTCCTAAAACTAGAGCCGACCAGATCAGGTTGTTCTATGAAAATGGTATCACTCGCTCATTTGTCCGCTCTGATCAAGACGTTGCCAAACAGAAGGTATCAATCGAAGCGTCTGTCGGCAAAAAAACTCAGCTTTTGTATGTGGGACGTCTGGTTCCTTATAAGGGCGCTGATATGATTCTGGATGCTATTGGCCGACTAGAGGCGTCTGTAAGAGAGAAAATCTATTTGACGATTGTTGGCAATGGCTCTGAAGAAGACCACTTAAAGGCGCAGGTAAAGCAACTGGGGCTCGATCAATGTGTTCACTTCACTGGATACATAGAGCAGTATCAAACATTGGAATATTATCAGAAGTCTGACATTTTTTGTTTTCCCTCGGTGCGTGAGTTTGGGGGGGCAGTCGTGCTAGAAGCGATGGCTAATGCACTCCCTTGCATCGTTGTTGACAACGGTGGCATTGGCGAATATGTAACAGAAAAAACCGGCTTCAAGATCGATCCTATTTCGAGAGAATTCGTCGTTGAAAAAATGGCAGATTATATTGCTCAACTGGTTGAAGAGCCTGCACTACGGCACGATATGTCTTATGAATCTCTCCAGCGAGCTAAGGAGTTTACCTGGGATGTAAAGACCCAAAAAATTGTCGATATCTATTCAGATGTATTAGGAATGAAGCCTAAAATAAGAAATGAAGCCTAAAACAAGAAATGAGGCCCGAGAAAGCAGCAAAATGATTTTGAATTACAATATGTGCAATACATTTGGTTACATCCTGTAGAGTCGCATCATGGTGACAATTCAAAACCTTCAAGCTGAGTCGGATGATATTCAACCTGAATGGCAGGATATTCAAAGTTCTATTCCTGCGTGCCTCACTCAACTTCAAGCGGCGACGTCAGACACAACTGTTTTAGTAGATTTTGACGAAACGTTGTTACTGCGAAATTCTACAGAAGAGTATTTAGATACGCTACAGCCTAAGACCGTAGGCCTCTATTTTCTGACTTTACTAGACTACTTAAAACCTTGGAACGGGTTGCCGGGTCGACTACGAGGCGACGTTTCGCGAGACTGGATTCGCGTGGTGTCGACAACGATTTTACTGCCGTGGACGCTGTTGTTTTGGCCCTTACATGCTAAGAAGCTAGCCAAAACTCAACAAAACCGAATATTGGCGAATGCTCTAAGTGGCAATCCAAACTTGAGGGTTTTAGTCACTACTGATGGCTTTCGCCCGGTAGTTGCGCCGATTTTACGCCATATGCGGCTAGCGGATGCAGAACTCCACGCCTGTCGACTGTGGCTGGGTGGTGTCGATAGGGCCACTGGAAAATATAATCGATTGAAAAAGACGGTGGGAATTGATGAGATTGCCAGCTCTGTGGTTATTACAGACTCTCTCAACGATACAGAGTTGCTTCAGGCATCCAGCGGGCCCTATTTGATTCAGTGGCCGCAAGCCATGTACGCGCAGGCTATGACAGCGGCCTACGCACCGTTTCTGTATGTGGTTAAGTTCAAGCACGATTTGAAATACTTACTGCGCGGCATCTTACTGGACCAGTGGCTAATTTTAGTGCTGGCATCGAGTTGGGTTGCACCCCAGCCGATTTTGCATGCGATCGCACTATTGTTCTTGGTTGCTTCATTTTGGTGCATTTACGAGCTTGGTTACTACGAAAATGACTATGTTGCCAAGCACTATGAGAGAAATCCCAATCTTAGAGAGACTGCTGTAGCTCGGCCAACAGCGCCTGTTGTTCAGCCGTGGATTTGGGCCAGCTTCTTTGCAGTGCCAGGCCTTTTGCTGTTGCAGTGGGCAACGCTGACAGACTTTAATCTGTCAGCGATGAACTCAACGATGAACTCTGGCATTTTCTCTTCTGGCCTCCTAGCGCCTGACCTCCTAGCACCTGAACTCCTAGCACCTGAACTCCTAGAAAAAGTAGGGTGGATGGTGGTGTGTTGGCTGGTCATATTGTTGGTTACACGTCTTGTTTATTGGGCGTTCAACCATGTTGATAAACGCACTCGCGTTTGGCTTTATCTTTTGCTTCAGTACAGCCGTCTGCCGGCGTTTGCTATTCTGACTTTGGTGAGCCCTGTCGGTGCTGCACTTCTCTGTGCCCAAACGCTGACTAGCTGGATTCGCTACATCGTATATCGCTATCACGGCAAGATGCATGAGCTTCCCCATGCGATATTGCGACTGGTAACGCTTTGTTTTTTGACGGCGATGCTGGCTATTGGTAATGGCGTAGCCGCGATACTTACCTGGCAATTGGCCGCAATATTTGGTTTTTGTTTGGTGCGATCGCTAAGCACATTGCCGCAGCTGATGAGCCAGGTAAAACTGGTCAGTAACGACAGCTGGACTCCACCCCCAGAAAAGCCCTCAAAAAAGACCCCAGGAAAGGCCTCGGAAAGATAGTCAACTTACTGGAACCATAAGCTCAAAACATTAGTCTTTTACTCAGGTACGCCACAGTTTTGAGCGTTCTATTTGAGTTGTGTGCTGGTGCATGGAACTCAGCATTCCTTTGGCACCTAAGGTTATATGACTGTCTTTTTGGCTGCTTTTCTACTTTTCACTGTTTTCTCGATCTTTTTTATTCGCCGCGCACTCAATTGGCTAGGCACATCATACAAGTTTCAGCTCTTCGGGAAGATGATTACCTGTGTGGATACTCACGAAAAAGTATTGGCCTTGACCTATGACGATGGTCCTAATCCGCCCTACACAGATAGCTTGCTCGATATACTCCGTAAGTTTGATGCAAAAGCAACCTTTTTTACAGTGGGTGAGAATGTTGAAAATAATGTAGGCACAGCTCGCCGAATGATCAGCGAAGGGCATGAACTGGGCAATCATTCGTACTCTCACAAAAGGCTAGTCGGTACCCGTCTAGAGACTATCCGCTCAGAAATTCAGAAAGCAGATGACGTACTCTCTGGCTTAGGTATCCGGTCAAACATACTTTTTCGTGCGCCCTATGGCCTAAAGCGTATCAGGTTGCCTTGGGAACTGGCTCGCAGGCAAAAGACCAACGTTCTCTGGAATGTCGATCCTAAGGATTATCAATCTCTCAATTCGGAAGAGATTGCTAGCTTCGTGATTAGCAATGTTAAGCCTGGCTCTATTGTTCTTTTTCACGATGGTGGTGGCGATCGCACGCAAACGGTAGCCGCAACTGAGATAGTTATCCAACAGCTACAGCACGAAGGATACCAGTTCAAGACGGTTACCGAGCTGATGGCATTACAAGCGTAAATTATTTAATCTGCATCCATTCAATTTGCTTCGGTAATAGGTCCGCTAGATTGTAGTTATTGATAACTGTCTGTCTTGCCTGTTCGCGAATCGCCTGCATTTTATCGGGATGCTCTAGCACTTCCACAATCCTTTCCACAATCCTTTTTGGCTCAAAGAAGTCTACTAGCAAGCCATTTACGCCGTCTTGAATCACCTCTTCTACCGGCTGCGTTTTAGAACCTAGTACTAAGCAGCCGGTCGACATCGCTTCAAGCATTGACCAAGACAACACAAAAGGATAGGTCAAATAAACATGCACATCTGAAGCTTGTATCACCTTCAAATACTGCGAATATTCTAAATGTCCGGTGAAATGGATCCGAGTGAGATCTAAGTCCAGTGTTTCTAAGGCCTGTTCGCGATAGGTTTTGCCATTGGGCAGTGAGCTGCCATAGGCGACTCTGTCTGTTCCTACAATCACCACATGACATTTAGGCCGGTGCTGTTGCAGCAGTGATACGGTCTCCATAAATTGTGGAAAGCCGCGATAGGGTTCCATCCCTCTGGCCACATAGGTGATTATCTCGTCCATTTCAGATAGATTCAAGCGCTTTGGGCAGGCAATTGGGGCAGCGGGCTCAATCGCTACTGGCTCTTTAGAGCTTGTTTTTTTAGAGCTTGGCTTAAAGAAGTCTGTGTCGATGCCATCGTGGCAGACGAAAAGCTTGCTGTGAAAGTCAGGCGGAAACTGTTCCTTTTGCCAATGGGTCGGCACTAGGCCTCGATCACAGTTAGCTAGGTATAGCAGCAGAGTTGCATTGCGAATGCGTAACCTTGCGGCCACTTCATCATCAACAGGCATCGCCGGGTCAAAATCAACATCTGAGCCTTTTGCCCGATAGAACCACTCACAAAAACACAGGTAGGTGGCTTTCGGAAACAAATCCTGCATAAACAGTCCCGGCCCCCAGCCTGCATGGGTGTAGATAATGTCAGGGTAAAATCCCTGCTTCTTCAATTGCCACAGCCGACGATACGCAGCCTGACCCTCCAGAACGGCAGATTCTAATCCGCGAGTGTAGCTGTGAGTTTGTTTCGATACCTGCCGAGAAGAACCATAAATAACCTTCTGAACGCCTGCTATGTGGCCCTTTTCTTGATTCGTTGCAAAAACGACCTGATGCCGAGCTTCATCTCTGAGCGTCAGAAGTAGGTGGCGAAACTGCCCTGGGAAGTTCGGATGTAGGAAAAGTATTTTCATTCGTTTCCAAGTCGGCAGGATTGTCTACACTGACACAGCATATGCGCATCAACCGCAAACCGTACAAAGCTATATAGTTTCATCCGGCTATTCTCCCCTGTATCCGGATAGAAGCCAAAAAGCAAGCTGTGCTGGCTAACGAAAATCGTATTGCCACCGGCAGTGGCATCAGCATATCAATCAACGATAAAACTCAGATAAACGCTTCCCTCAGCAGCACCTGTTGTCCCCGGCACCGTCCCACTTTCTACGTTGCTCAACGCCGCGCTGTAGCCATAGCCAGCATCCACACCCTGTACGGTGCCCTTACCGCCTTCCGCTGCTAGCACCGTCCAAAACTTGCGGGTTTGAAAATCGGGCGCGATCGCCATCCAAGCACGGTCTTTTCCGCCATAGCCACCCACTGGCACCGCGTTCAGTGTCAAGTTCTCCCGATTCGCAATCGACGCACTCGCAGCCCCGCCAAAGTACAGCGTCCCATCCGCACTCGCGGCAATGTCTCCTAATCGCATGGCATTGGCCTTCGTGTCAGATTTACGAGGAAAGCTCATTTGCGCATTGACCAGCCTCCCTTCTGTTGGGTGGACGCGGGCGTAGTAGGGAAGATGGGCAGCGCCGCTGTTGTGTAGCTGAGAATAGGGATCGATACGAGAGAGAAAAGGCGCTGTTTGCCCAAGCTGTTCTGCTTCGGTCATCGGTTCACCGCGCCAGCGAAAGATGGTTGCTGTGCCAGCGCTTTCTCCTGCGATGTAGAGATAGCCGTCGCGCCCAAGCGTGACTCTGTATAGCCGAGTATCTGCCACGTTTTGTTTGATGGTTTCTGCGCTGTCGCCAAAGAGAGACCACTGCACGTCACCGGTAAAGTCCAAGGCTTCTAATCTGGCAATTTGCACTGGGTTGCGGCGGTTGTTTAAGTCGGTAAAGGTAGAATTGCGAAAGCTGGTAACGTATACGGCTTGCTGCTCACGGCAGCTGCGCACTTCTACATCGGTGACGCCTGTGTAGTCTCGCAGGCGCGAAAACACTTCGCGATTATCAGCATTAAATAAGTGAACGGTTTTGTTGGCTAGAGCAGCGACGTAGCCATCCGGAGAAACGGCGACTCTTTTGACTTCAGGTAGTGTGATTTGGCTGAGGGTTTCACCGCTGGCAAGGTCTAGGCGAATTAGGGTGTTGTTGGATGCGATAACTAGTGTCCCGCCGCCATCGAAAGCAATATCGCTCACTGGATCTATCAGTGATACTGTTCGGCTAAGTTCTCCCGTAGCCGGATTCACCCAATGCAACAGCGCCCCGTTCTCTGTATTGATAGCAGCAACTGCTCCTTGAGACGTCATGACGACATCGACTCCGGTAGTCCCTGGTAAGGCGACACTCGCCGCCAGGTCCACATTGGCGCTGTAGGTTCCTGTCCCGGCTGTAGCTGACTCGTTTAGGTCGCACACAGTGCCATCGTCTGCGGCTAGAGCCAGCAATCGGCCATTAGCGATTGGCTTGCCGGTACAGGCCAAAACAGAGAAACTTACCCCTAATGCGATCGCAGCCTGCACAGCCTTCCAGATAGCCATTATTTCTCTTCTCCATTACTGTTCAGCCAGTATCGCTCAACCAGCCAAACTCTGTCCTAGAACTTAGTTATAGCGTGTCGTAGATGACTCGCTTTACGATGTCTTCTGTGGTGTCTAAAGCTAGGACAGCCCTTGCCGTATAATGCCGTTGGTACCCCCGCATGCCGCTCGCCTTACCCGTAAGGATTTTTGCACCTAAGGAGTTTTCAAAATGGGACTATTCGATCAGGTTATGAAAGCCGTTGCAGACCCTGGCCGCCAAGCTAATATCGGTCAGCTCACTCAGATTTTAGGTTCTGCCAAGCAAGTTGCCAAAGACAACAATGCAGACTCTGACACCATGCAGCAGGCGATGTCTGTCATTGGTGGATTTGTGCGCTCCTCGCTCAAAGAAAAGCGTCAAACAGAAGGGCCTGCCGCTGCGCAAGCGCTGCTAGAAGAAGGCGCAGCCAATGGCGCAGCAGTTATTCCTAAGCTCTTTAGCTCCGGCCAGCTCTCCGACATGATTGGCGCGGTTACGCAAAAGACCAGCCTCAACAGCAATCAGGTGCAGGGCATTTTGCCGATGGTGCTACCGCTAGTGATGAAGTTCCTGAGCACAGGCAATGCAAAAGGCAGCGCGGCAGCGACTGGCAGCAATCCTATTTTGACTGCTTTCTTGGATGGTGATGGCGACGGCGACGTAGATATGGGCGACATGCTCGGCATGGCTGGCAAGTTCATGTAGATGATTCGATTCCCTCTTATCTAAAGGGGGAATCGACTGTTATCTCTCTCTTTTACAAAATCTGTGACAAGAACGCCTTACTTCTCTCTTCTTTCGGATTGTTGAAAAACGCGTCCGGTGTATTCTCTTCTACCAGTACGCCGCCGTCCATCAGCACCACACGATCAGCGACTTCTCTCGCAAAGCCGACTTCGTGAGTGACGCACACCATCGTCATGCCGTCTTTAGCCAGATTGCGCATTACGTCGAGTACTTCGCGCACCATTTCAGGGTCGAGTGCGGAGGTGGGCTCGTCGAACAGCATCACTTTTGGCTGCATGGCGAGAGAACGTGCGATCGCAACCCTTTGCTGCTGCCCCCCCGACATTGCCCTGGAAACTTATACGCCTGCTCGGCAATTCCGACTCGGTCCAACAGTCTCATCGCAATTTCTTCTGCTTTGGCCTTAGGCCATCGGCGCACCCAAATAGGGGCCAGTGTCACATTTTGCAGCACCGTCAAATGCGGAAATAGGTTGAACTGCTGAAACACCATACCCACTTCACGACGCACCACTTCAATGTCTTTGATGTCGTTCGCAATCAGCACGCCGTCAATTTCAATGCTGCCTTCCTGATACGGCTCCAAGGCATTAAACGTACGAATAAAGGTCGACTTACCCGAGCCCGAGGGGCCCATCACCACCACCACTTCGCCCTTGTACACATTCATGCTCACGCCCTTGAGCACATGAAAGCCGTTGTCATACCACTTATTCACGTCTTTCGCGACGATTACAGCTTCACTACCCACATCATTGCGGGGTGTCATCGGTGCGGCCATTTCTGATTGAGTCATGGGTGGGATTCCTTATGCAACTACAACAAAAGAGTAAAAAAAGACAAAAGAGAAATTGATCATTCGCAAATGTGAATGATCAATTTTGAACAATTAACGTAAGTCTGTATTCAAGGCCTCCTCTATTCGCCGACTGCCAAAGCTCATGCCATAGCAGAACACCCAGTAAATTGCACCAATAAAGACAAACGCAGGCGCATACGTCCCCAAATACTTAGGACTCGCCAGCAAATCTTGCGTTATGCCCAGCAGTTCCGACAGGCCCACAATGCCCAGTAGCGTCGTATCTTGAAATAAGCTGATGAACTGGCCTACGATCGCTGGAATCGCTGTTTTTAGCGCTTGGGGCAACACAATCAGTGACGTTGTTAATGGCTTATTTAAGCCCAGCGACTGCGCTGCTTCTGCCTGCCCTTGAGGCACAGCTTGCAGGCCCGCACGGACGTTTTCAGCCAAGTACGCCGAACTAAAGATCGTGAGGCCGACAATGGCCCGAACCACCGAGTCAGGTCGCATGCCTTCTGGTAAAAACAGCGGAATCAACACCTGACCCATAAACAAAATGGCAATCAGAGGAACGCCACGAACCAGCTCAATATAAGCCACTGAAAACGTGCGAATAAGCGGCAGCTTGCTCCGTCGACCGAGCGCCAACAGCACCCCTGCCGGAAAGCACAGCGAAATGCCGCTAATCGCCAAAAATAGCGTCAGCAACAGACCGCCCCAGTTGTTGGTGCGAACGGTTTCTAGGCCAAACTCAAGGCCCAGCTGCTTGGGCAGCCAGCCCATTAGCGCAAACACACCGACAAACCCTGCCAAAAAGAGCGCGACTCTCCCAATGGTTTGTAGGGTTTGCGCATCTGAAAACACCCAAATCAGCAGCACGCCTAGCAGCACGCCGACTATCTGCATCAGTATCAGAAATATGGAATAGCTCAGCCCAAGCCCCACCAGCGGTGCATAGAGAACATTGCCTAAGACGTAATAGCCAACCACATAGCCCAGCGCTAACAGGCCCAATCGACCGAGCCAAGTCGTCACAGTCGCAGCGGTGATGAGCGTCGACAGCAGCCAGCCTGCCAATATCCCCAGGCCAATCTGGGCGACAACCGTATAGAGCATGCTGTCAGTAAAGGTGTTCCCACCTAGCAGATACAGCATCACAAAGTAGGAGACAAACCACCCACCTGAAATATACGTTCCTGCACTTGGCACCTTGCGCCCCAGCGCCTGACCTACCACTGCGCTAATAGCGAGCAGTGCTAATAGCCCTAATGAATAGAGCAAGTAGGGCCGCGTCATGGGTAGCAGCACTAACAGCAGCGCGGCGAGCCCGATGCCGACTAAGGGCGGCGTTGTAAACAGCTTTTTTTGATTGCGGGCTAAGATTCCCCAGCTGAGGCCAGCTAAGGTCAGCACCATGCCCAAAATAAACCACAGTCGCCAGTAAGAGCCAGAAGGGTATAACCCCGACATCATGGTGGAAAAGGTGCCAGTCACAACAGCCCATTTGGCTTTGGTGAGGGCCCATGTAAACAGGTTGAAAAGGGCATAGCCAATTACCCCCACCAGCACAACCGTCAAAACGCTGTTGAAAACGCTGTTGAACAGGTGCTTTTGACGCCAGGCCAGGGGGCCTGTTTTTTGTACGCTAGGAGCGCTGCGCTCTACCGGCCTTGAACTTACGGTTGTCATCGGTTTAGCGCTCCTTGAATTGAACGGCTTGGTTGAGCTGGTTCATATTGAGAGAAATTAGCAGGTTTAAGGTGAGATAAACGGCCATAACGACCAAGAACACCTCAATCGGCTTACCGGTCTGGTTGAGGCTGGTATTTGCCAGGTTGTACAGCTCTGGGTAGCCCACCGCAAAGGCCAAACTGGAGTTTTTCGCCAGGTTGGCAAATTCACTGTTCAAAGGTGGAATAATTACCCGCAAAGACTGCGGAAAGACCACCAGCCTCATCGCCTTACCATTGCTAAGTCCCACAGAGCGCGCCGCCTCCCACTGTCCCCGCGAGACGGATTGAATCCCGGCGCGCACAATCTCGGCGATAAATGCACCGGTGTAAAAGGTCAGCGCTGTAACCGCAGCCAAGTAGCGAATCGACATGGTGAGGCCGCCACTAGCACGCCCCGTCTCGCCGATAACAGGTGCATTCCAGTTGAAGGCAAGGATGAAAACCAAGAAGCCAACAAGTGCGATCGCACCCATCACACCCAGCAACGCTTTGCCGTCCTGCCCTTGCTCCACAATGGCCTTGGTGCGAACATTGCCAATCACAAAAAAGGCGATCGCTAAGGCAATCAGCCCCACAATCCACAGCCCTTCTGGATTGGTAAATAGCGCGATCGCAGCCCCTTTAAAGAACAAATTATCTGTTGCCGAATTGCTAAACAGCAAAAAGTAGTCAGCGACCACCACCGCAACAATTACCGCAACCGAGCCCAATCGCCCAATCACACCCGCAATCCCAGCGGCATAGCGTCCCTGCCGCAGCTTATTGATAGAATTCAGCAGCAGCCCAAACAGCAACGCTGCGAGCCCTAAGAGCATCAGCCCAACCCAGATCTCGCCCGGCAGACCCGGCCCTATCGCTCTAAAGCTTTTGTTGTTGAAGATTAAAAAATTAGTGTTGAAAGCAGACAGTACAAACTGGTTAGCCTCCTGTGGTGCGGCCAAAAAGACGGCCGAATACCAAAAAATCAGCTGAATCAGCAGTGGCACGTTGCGAATCAGCCCGACATAAAGCCGGCTGATTTTGTGCACGAGCCAGTTATCCGAAAAGCTAGCAACGCCCGCCGCAATCCCCACAATCGTCGCGGTAATCACACTCACGAAAATTAGCCGAAGCGAGTTAATGACACCCGCTTGAATGACCTTAGCGTAAGAGTCTTGATTGGCCGTGCTGTAGCCCAGCATGTTTTCACCAATGTCAAAACCAGCTGGGTTCTTTAAAAAAGCAAACCCAAACTCTGTTCCTCGACGAGCCAGGTTACGCGTGAGATTACCAAACAGATAGGAGAATACGGCAAACACCACAGCGGCCACAATGACCTGGAAAGCGACTTGCCAAAACCGTTCATCTCGGAAAAGCGCTCGCAGCCCAGAAATCGGTTTAGTAGAATGTTTTGCCATAGGTTCAGGAAGGTCAATAGTGGGGGTGCACTTTTACTTAAGCAAAGGCATAAATCTAAGCAGAAGCGTAAATCTTTAGGTCACTATGCAGCAAAGCTACACAACATTCGGTCTGCTTTTTTACAGTCCAACAGTTTTTCGCCTAAAGCTTCTCCAATAGATAGATTGCTTTTAGCGGTTAAATACGCCCTGACACGCACATTAAGAGAATTTGCGTATGGATATCATAAGCCTTTGACAGCAAGAACTTGAGCCCTATAAGAAACGTATTATTTAAGGTATGCACACGAAAAAGCGCAGACCACCTTTTAATGAGTGGTCTGCGCTTTTTATCGAGAGTTTAGCTTGATAAACTCATCTACTGTTGCCACAGAAGTAGCAGTCAGCAGTGCCAGCTCTAGCGGAATGGAGGAGAGTAGAGCAAGCCACCGTCAGCCCACAGTGCGTTTTGACCGCGATCCAGATTGAACTGTGAGTCAGCACCTAGGTTACGCGCGTAGACTTCACCGTAGTTGCCCACGTTCTTAATCACTTGCAGCGCGAAGTCATTCGGTAAGCCCATGTCAGAGCCTAGCGTGCCTTCATCGCCCACAAAACGCTTGATGTTGGGGTCATCTGTGGAAGCCGCTATTTCTTCGATGTTGTCAGCGGTAAGGCCAAGCTCCTCGGCTTCAATCAATGCGAAGGTCACCCACTTCACCGTGTCAAACCACGCGGAGTCGTTGTTACCAGTCAAAGGTCCAAGCGGCTCTTTGGACATGGTTACTTCTAGCAAAACGTGCTCATCTGGGCTACCCAGCGTACTGCGACGTGCAATTAGCTGAGACTTATCAGAAGTCATGCCCTCACAGCTACCGGCTTCGTAAGCAGCATAGGCTGCGTCAGCATCTTGAAAAGTCTGTGGTTCAAAGGTCACGCCTGCTTGACGCATTTGGTCAGCCAAGTTGAGCTCAGTCGTGGTCCCAGCTTCTACGCAGATAGATTTTCCTTCAAAGTCAGTTAGCTCAGCGATGCCATCAGCTGAACGCACCATCATGCCCTGGCCATCGTAAAAGGTGGTTGGGCCAAACTCCATACCCACAGACGTATCACGACTGATTGTCCAAGTCGTGTTACGAGCGAGCATATCCACCTCACCACCGATCAACGCTTCAAAGCGCTCGGTAGAGTCCAAGTTGCGATAAACAACCTTTTCAGGATCGCCAAACAGTGCAGAAGCAACTGCCTTACAAATATCAACGTCCATTCCGGAGTATGCACCTTCGTCGAGAAAGCTAAAACCTGGAATACCACCGTCTACGCCGCAGTTCAGCTCACCGCGATCTAGAACCGTTTGCAAACGGCTACCGCCTGCACCAGCGGCTGTATCACCTTCTGCACTTTCGCTGCTAGCGCCTGGCTCACCGGGAGCACCACAGCTAGCCAAAGCTAAAACACTCATGCTCGCAGCGAGCGTCAAACCCCATTTTTTCATATCAAACCTCACGCACTTCTGAAGAAAGGAAACACAATTAGCCCGATAGATAGGTGACGTTAATTAAGCTGGTGACCATCAACAAACCTTGTTGATACAAGCTTTCAGCAGAACTACACAAATCTATAGAGCGGTAATTGCGCTCAACATTATCATCTTTCCTACAGGGAATATCGGTATATTTGCTACGTTACCTATAGATTTTGAAAAGATTAAGGTAGGTTAGCAGGTGGTTAAGGCCGTAATAGAGGTTGTCGCGGCTACAGTTGCTGCGCCAGATCGCGAATGAGAGGCAACCGTGACTGAATATAGCGACTTGCAACGGGTAGCTGGCGCGAATCAAAGGTGGGGTCCGCCTTGAGTAGGTCCATTAGCCACTGCACCACGCCCGAGTCGTCGAGTGAGGAAACACGATGACTGGGAGCTGATTCAACAATTGACCAGAGTTGACGTAGAAGACTGACATCCATATTAAAAACCTTTATATTGTCTTTAGGTTTACCGCATATGCGGTGGCACAAACCTGCAAAAGCTGTTTAAAACACTCTTCTTAACAGCCGCACTTAGAGCGTTACATCGTGTTACCTACAGCTTATTTTCAGGTAGAAGACAGCAGGGTATTCAAGCTAGCGATCGCGCCATCAGTAGTCTGCCCACTCACACTAAACACCAACGATTCTTTATATATTCGTTGCGTTGGATGACTGGCAACATTAGCAGCGCCACTGGCGGCGATCATGGCTGCCTGGGCGCAGGTATTCATCAGCGAAATAGCTCGCCCCCTCAACGCTAGTTTTTGAGGGTAGGCCTCACCCGATAGTGCCGCAACTCTAGGCAAATCCATCTGTAGCCAAGCCAGTTTTAGGGTTAGCTGCTGAGCGATCGCATGGTCTATCCCCCGCCTTTTCAGCCCCACTTTCAGCGCATCTATCCCTGCCTGCGTACAGCCAAAGATGAGTCCTAACGGGCTGAGCGGATTGGCGCGATCGCGTCCTTCAAGCCACCCCGCAGGCCGCATTCCCACCACCTGCGCCTCTTCCAAAATCCAATCCTCCAGGCGCACTTCTACCGTGCTCGTTGCTGCCATTCCAGCTAGCGCCATTGGGAGGCCCACCGTCAGCTGGCCGGTCTGCTCACTGACTAACGGCACTATCCCAAACACCGCCGTCCCATCTGGTAATACTGCCGCACCCACAAAATCTGTGAAGAGCCCTGCGCCCGTCACCCAAGGAAACACGCCCGTCAAGCTATAACGACCTTCAACTGCGATTCCCTTTTGAGGAGGCTCCGCCATCGCACTCAGAGGCGCTGGCCGCCGCCGCAGCTGAGAAAATCCCCCCCCCAACCGAATATCTCCTACAGCCATCCCCGGCAGGTACTTTTGCTTCAGCGCCTCATTCTCACTGCTCAGCAGCAAACTCGCCGCGCTCTGATGCTGCGTTTGTAAAAAAGCCAGTGCGCCTGAATACCTGGCTACTATGCTCTGAAACTGCTGATACTCAGTGCCAGTCAGGTCTAATCCGCCAAAATCAGTAGGATTCTTTGGCGCAAGCCATCCTTGCCGTCCTAATCCTCGAAAGCTTTCAAACAGCGCGTCTGAATCTGTATCGATTTGATGAGCAATGGGCTGAACGACTGCTTTTAGATACGCTTCTAGCTCGCCATTGAGGATGTCATTTTTATTGAGGGTGGGTGTCATGCTGAAAACGTGTTTGAGAGGATCGGGTTTGATACCATTAAGAGCCAAAGCTCCTATTAACTGGGAGCTAAAGCTCTTATCAACGTTAACCCTTTTGATTAATCTGCTGTGCATTAGTAATGGCCACGGTGAAGACGTGATTGCTCTGCGCATCCTCGCCGCGCTACGCCAACAGCAGCCCACTATTCAGCTATCGGCTCTCCCTATCTCTGGCACCGGCAGCGCCTATCGCAATGCCGATATCAACATCATCGGCCCCACCAAAAATCTGCCCTCCGGCGGCTTCCTAAACCGCGACCCAAAGCAGCTCGCTCGTGACGTCAGCGGTGGCCTCATCGCCCTCACCCGCGACCAGCTCGCCGCTATTAAGATTTGGAAAACGCAGCACGCTAATCAAAATCCACACATGCTTGCGGTGGGCGACATCGTCCCTCTCATTTTTGCGCACCGCAGCGGTCAGCCCTACCACTTCATTGGCACCGCCAAGTCCGAATACTGGCTCCGCGATGAGCGGGGCAAGCATCCTCCACAGAAAATCTGGGACCGTTTAGAAGGCTGGGCTGGTTCTGTGTATCTGCCGTGGGAGCGCTGGCTAATGTCTCGCCCCCAGTGCCGCAGCGTTTTTGTCCGCGATGCGCTTACCGCTCAACAATTGCAATCGCTAGATGTGAATGCGACCTACGCCGGTAATCCTATGATGGATGGCCTAGAGCCAACGGGAGAACTTGCGAATGGTCTCTCAGAGGCAGATCTAAAAATTGCTTTGATTCCAGGTTCAAGGCCGCCAGAAGCCTATGAAAATTGGGCGCGGATAATGGCTGCTGTGCCCAGTGTGGCCAGCGCTTTTCCAGAAAAGCAGATTTTGTTTTTGGGTGCGATCGCGCCCTCTCTCCACCTAGACAAATTCAAAACGTCTCTTTCCAGTCCAAACGCTCGTCTCCTTCTTACCAATGCCTACAACGATTGCTTGGCCGAAAGTGATATTGCGATCGCCACTGCAGGCACGGCCACCGAACAATTCGTCGGCCTCGGCAAACCTGCAATCACACTGCCTGGCGATGGTCCTCAGTTCACCCAAGCTTTCGCCACCGTGCAGGCCAAGATGCTGGGGCCTTCGGTTGAGATGAGGCAAAATCCTGATGAGGTGGGGAGTGCGATCGCTCAAATTATCAACGACCCTACCCGCCTACAGCAAATCCACCAAAACGGAAAGCAGCGCATGGGTCAACCCGGCGCAGGCCAAAGAATCGCCGCGCAACTGCTCAAAGTCATGACGAATTGAATTTTTGCTAGAAACCGCACGGTAAAATGATTGAACGCGACTATACGAAGGCGTGTCGCCTCAATTCACAAAGTCAGAGCTATTAAGGTCAGACCTATGGTCACTACGCTTAGGCCAACTAAACGAATAAACAGCGATCTGCCCAGTGGTGAACAGCGCGTTACCTTTCATAACCTGAACTGGGCTCAATATCAACAAATTCTTACCGCGCTGCCCCATTCGCGAGCAGCTCGTCTTGTTTACTCGTGCGGAACGCTCGAAATATCCATGCCCTTAGAAGATCACGAGCAGGCAAGTGAGATTATCAATATCTTTATCAGAGTCTTAGTTCTAGAGATGGGACTCAAGCTCAAATCTATGGGATCCACCACCTTAGACCGTGAAGACCTTGACCGAGGCTCAGAACCAGACAAAGCCTACTACATTCAAAATCAACCGATCGTTGCTGGGCGCAAGGTAAACCTACAAAAAGATCCACCGCCAGATCTTGTGATTGAAATTGACATCACTCACACAGATATGGACAAAGATCGGCTGTACGCCGCGATGGGTGTGCCTGAGTTTTGGCGGTTCAATGGTTGTCATCTGCGTATTTACCAGCTACAAAACGGTCAATACGTTGAAACAGAAAAGAGTCCAACTTTTCCTATTATTGCTAAAGAAGATTTCTACGCATTTATAGACAGCGCCAAGCAAGATGAAATCTCAGCTGAAAGGGAGTTTCGTGCTTGGGTTCAAAAGCAGCTAGCCACCAGTTAACCCCTGCGACGGTCTATCATATTCATACATTCAAATTCACAACTGCTCCCTTGCCGCATGCGGCCCTTGCGTCATCATGGTTACTCAAACTCGCCGGTTAGAAAAACATCTGGAAAGCACACAGAGTACTGCCTCAGCCGCTGAAAGCTTGCCACTAAGTGCCATTGCACAGCAAACGCAAACCGCCGCTCGCCAGCTTGCCCAGCTCTCTAGCGAAGCCAAAAATAAAATCATCGAATCCGTGGCTCAGTCTCTAGAAGCCGCTGCCGACGACATCACCGCCGCTAATCAAAAAGACCTTGACGCCGCCATCCGCGACAACCTCGCAAAGCCTCTCTATGGTCGGCTAAAGCTAGACGCCGTCAAGCTAAAAGGTGCCATTCAAGGCGTCCGCAGCGTTGCCTCTCTCCCCGACCCTACTGGTGAAGTTACTCTTCACCGCGAACTTGACGACGGCCTTAGCCTCAAGCGCATCGGCGTTCCCCTCGGTGTCCTCGGCATCATTTTCGAGTCGCGCCCAGACGCAGTTATGCAAATTTCTACCCTTGCTCTTAAATCTGGCAACGGCGTCATCTTAAAAGGTGGCCGCGAAGCCATCCAATCTTGTACTGCGCTTGTCGCGGCTATTCGCCAAGGCATCGCAAATGCTGGCGCAGACCCAAATGCCGTGCAGCTCCTTACCACCCGAGAAGAAACCAACGCGTTGCTCGCTTTAGACAAATATGTAGATCTGATTATTCCCCGTGGCTCTAATCAGTTTGTGCAGTACGTGCAGGCCAATACGCGTATTCCAGTGCTGGGTCATGCGGATGGGATTTGCCATCTGTATGTAGATAGTGAGGTGGATATCGAGCAGGTGTGTGCGATCGCCGTAGATGCCAAAGTCGGCTATCCTTCCGCCTGTAACGCCATCGAAACGCTGCTAGTTCATCAAGATATCGCGAGCAAAGCCTTACCCCAGCTTGCAAAAGCACTCCAGGCAGAAAAGGTAGAACTCCGTGGTGACGACGCAACCCGTAAGATTCTGACCGATATCAAGTCAGCGACAGAAGAAGACTGGGCAACAGAATATAGCGATTTAATCCTGTCTATCTGTGTGGTGGAATCGGTTGAAGCCGCTGTAGAGCACATCAGTACCTATGGGTCTCGGCATTCAGAGGCGATCGCCACCACAAATCAAGCCACAGCTGATATCTTCATGGCACAGGTCGACGCCGCAGGCGTGTATCACAACTGCTCCACCCGCTTTGCCGATGGCTTTCGCTACGGCTTCGGTGCAGAAGTCGGCATCAGCA
>JBHJIY010000005.1:0-27398 GCA_050042985.1 Phormidesmis sp.
GTGGGGTCCCTGCCACCCACAACGCCCATCTTGTAGAGGGACTGTCGACCCATCATCGTCCCCCGAAAGAACTGGCACCACGAAGGCCATCGCTACCAGGTACACGATACAAAACCCTTCCTTGGAGGGCATCACATACACGTCTGCAAGCCGGTAGTGATCGAAAAAAGCATCGGCAGGAACAAACCCCGCAAACACCACACGGTCGGCAACCCCGATGTCAGCTGACAGCTGAGCCAAACGAGGCTGGTCGTCACCTCTGCCAATCACCACGTATTTGACCGCTGGAAATACTAGGGCAATTTTAGGCAGCGCGCGGATCGTTACATCTACCCCTTTATAAATATCACCAGGCCACAGCCGGGCTACCGTCATCAGCACCTGTGCTCCATTCAGCTGATATTGATTGAGCAGGACCTGTGGAGGAGAGCTTGGCGTGAAAACTCCGCCATCCACTACACAGGGAAGCATATCGAATTTCTCTTGAGGTACCTGGTTTGCCTGGCAGGCTAAATCCCGACTGTAGCGGCTAATCGTCCACACGCGATTCGCGTTTTGTAGCGCCCATTTATCAACCCCAGAAAGCGGATACCACACCTCCTTGCCGTAGGTCAGTATGGTGTATGGGATTTTGAGCAAATGGCATAGCGGTGCAACTAGCGCAGCTAGGTTGATATGCCCACAAAAAACGTGATCTGGACGCTGGCGAAGTAAAGAAGTAATCAGCGCTGATGATAGTTTCAGTCGCTCTATGCTCGGCTGGCTACTCTTGAGATAGTGATACCGAAACGCAGGATCATTTTTAAGCAAGTGGTCTCTCTTAGCATCACGCAAAAGAAAAACATCCGCTGCGTACTTTTTTTGAGCGGCAACCTTGCTGTAGCTCTCCAGCACATTTTGAATGTAGGACTGAATGCCCCCTTCACAGCCAAAAACTTCAATAAAGACAAACGCATGCTTCATTTGTCAGCTCACTCCCATAGGGGAAACGCTGCCCGATTCTATTCGCTGCAAGTCGGCAGTCACCATATTGTCAACCAGTTGCTCAAAGCTCACCTGAGGCTCCCACGCAAGATTCGCCTTGGCCTTAGTAGGATTAGCCACCAGCTGAAAGTGCTCATCCTCACGCACCAGCAGGGGATCCGTTTCCACATACTTTTTCCAGTCCAACCCAACACATTCAAAGGCCGTAGAGACTAGGTCTCTAACGGTATGGAGAATGCCCGTCCCGATCACATAATCTTCTGCTTTGTCGGCTTGCAGCATACGCCACATCGCTTCTACATGGTCACCCGCAAAACCCCAGTCTCGCTTGGCATCGAGATTACCAATGGAGAGGCGATCGCGCTTACCTAGCTTGATCGCTGCCGCCGCTAGCGTAATCTTGCGGGTAACGAACTGAGGCGGACGCCTAGGCGACTCATGGTTGAACAAAATGCCACTACAGGCAAACAGGCCATATCGTTCACGGTGGTGCACCATTGTCCAGTGCGCATGGAGCTTCGCAGCACCGTAAGGATTTTTGGGCCGGAATGTGGTCTCTGCCGTTTGGGGCGCAGAGAGTACATCACCAAATATCTCAGACGAGCTGGCCTGATAAAAGCGCGTACTTAAACCGAGCTGACGGGTTGCCTTCAGCAGCCGAGTCGCCGTTCCAGTAATCAAATCGAGCGTTCCCAACGGGTCTTCCCATGACGCTGGCACAAAGCTAGGCGCGGCCAGATTGTAAATTTCGGCAGGCTGTAGACTATAAACCGCTTGAATCAATGCATCGGCATTCGTTAGCTCAACAGGGTAGATCTCCACCTGACCAGTCAGGTCATCTAGCTTAGCCACACTGCCCAATCGGCCCGGCGGCACTAGCCCAATCACACGGTAGCCCTTTCCTAACAGCAAACGACTAAGATAATAGCCGTCTTGCCCAGTGATACCCGTAATCAATGCCGTTTTGGTCATAAAGCTCTTTTAATCACATCGCCTCACACTAGCATTCACACAATCTTTGAAGTATTCACGTTAGAAGCTTTCGCCTCTAGCATTTTAATAATGCGCAGACAGTTTCTAGGAACATCGTGTTCTATAAAACTATCGCTTGCAGGCGTACCCACAGGCGCAACAGACGTCCGGTCATAAGTAACCTTATCTGCTAAGCGGCGCAGCAAAAACCAGCCGTAGCCGCCTTCTCTAAGCGCCCCTGGCTGCGGCTCACTCAAACTATCGGGGTCGAAAGGCTCACCTTGGTCAAAGATGCAAATTTCGACCTGCTGAGGTTGCAACACCAGCTCAATTTCGATGGGCGTTGCGGAGGGTAAGTCAGCGTGGGCATGACGCACCGCATTCGTAAACCCTTCTGCCAACGCCAAATTTAGCTGATCAAATTGGTCATTCAGCCGAGGCGTCTTTATCGCTAATCGGGAGATGAGTGATCTAAACCAGTGCTGTACGGCAACTAATTCTTCTAAGTGACTAGTGACCTTCAGTCGGTCTCTTTCAAGCATATTTAATTCGACGCGATCGGTGCCGCAAAAATTGGAGAACCATTGACTGAACCACTCCCCAAATCTATCACTTTGATTATTGATCAGTAGCACCCTCAAGCCTCTTTGCTATATACACCTGTTACAACGTTCACTACATGCACCACAAAATGAATATTAAGGTCACTCTGCTCTGCAAAATTACGCAAATATCAAACGCCGTAAGCTATTAAAAATATTATTAGAAACTAAAATCGCTCCAATTCTGAGAATCGAAGCGATTTTATTAATATTATTCAATTTTTACTTAACATACCTTTACCCACAGGTTAGAGACTATCCAGTCTAACGGACTAAATCAATCTATCAATGGGAATCTATCTAGAAAGGTAAAAGCATTTAGAACTGAATAAGAGCTTCTCCTGAACCATCAGAGCAAAAGAGCCCCGCTTAGAAGAGGCCCAAGGTCAAAGATGTATCAATAGGCAACGTTGCGCCAATACCGAGCCACAGGGTAACAACTGTACCAAAGAGGAAAACAGCAGTAGCCACAGGGCGACGGAAAGGGTTCTGGAACTTGTTCACGTTCTCAATGAAGGGAACGAGAATAAGGCCGAGAGGAATCGCAGACATTGCAGCGATACCCAGAAGCTTGTTAGGCAGTACGCGCAACATTTGGAAAGTGGGGTAGAGATACCACTCAGGCAAAATCTCTAGCGGCGTTGCAAAAGGGTTAGCAGGCTCGCCTACAAGCGCAGGGTCGAGTACGGCTAGCGCCACACAGCAAGCGATGGTTCCCATGATTACGATGGGGAACACGTAGAGAAGATCATTAGGCCAAGCGGGCTCACCGTAGTAGTTGTGGCCCATGCCCTTTTTGAGCTTCTCTCTCAGCATAGGATCGCTGAGGTCAGGCTTCTTGAGGATTGACATCGATTAACTTCCTAAAATAATGACACTGACAGCTAACATACAGTGTAGCGGCCCCTGCTTCCCTAGAAAACCCACTTAAGACGATTTAACGTCAGCCGAAAGGCCCAAAAGCAAGATATTCGAAGAACTGAAGACCACCACACCTAAGTACAAACCATCATTCGTTTCAAAAGGCTCAAACTCAGAGGTTCAAATCTAGAGTGAGAGAACCTTACAAAGGACCGGAGATGCCCTGCTTACGAATCATGATGAAGTGAAGCAGCATGAAGACTGCAATGAACCAAGGCAACACGAACGTGTGCAGGCTGTAGAAACGAGTCAAGGTTGCTTGACCAACACCTGCGCCACCGCGCATGAGTTCAACAATCGTACTGCCCACAACGGGAATCGCACCAGGGACACCAGATACGATGTTCACAGCCCAGTAGCCAACCTGGTCCCAAGGAAGGGAGTAGCCTGTAACACCAAAAGAAACGGTGATAACAGCCAAGATGACACCCGTTACCCAAGTGAGTTCGCGAGGCTTCTTAAATCCGCCCGTGAGGTAAACGCGGAAAACGTGGAGAATCATCACCAGAACCATCATGCTGGCAGACCAGCGATGAACAGAGCGAATGAGCCAACCGAAGTTCACGTCGGTCATCAAGTACTGAACAGATGCAAAGGCATCTGTCACAGTGGGCTTGTAATAGAAGGTCATCGCAAATCCAGTGGCAAACTGGATGATGAAGCAGACGAGAGTAATACCGCCGAGGCAGTAGAAAATATTGACGTGGGGAGGAACGTACTTGCTGGAGATATCGTCGGCGAGTGCCTGAATCTCTAGCCGTTCATCGAACCACTGATAGGTTTTAGAATCGGTGACTTGCTTAGTAAACATGAAGCAAAAGGTTATGTCTTAGGGTTGTATACCAATACTAAAAAATGTAACACAGCTAAAGGGTATAGGTGACGGTAACTTCGGCTAGTTTGCTTGTGAGCACGCGCAATGAAGACCGTGATAGCTATGTCTATTTTCTTGAGATGCAGCGCTGTTCGGCCAACTGCCTGTGACCAGTTTGCGAAAGTTTAAGAAAAACTGGTATTTCATACAGTTTACATAGCTTTACAGAGAGTAATAAGGGCAAATCATACGGTAAATCCTTTTGAGCTGCCATCAGGTGATTGGGGGAAGCGGTATCTTATATAAAAGTGACACCATGAAATTCAACGGTTTTTGGCAAGTTCACAATTTTCTGACAAGTTTTTAGGGGTGATGGGTTGAGGATGGTTGAAAGGTCTGCGGGAAAGCCTATGAAAAAAGCCAGAGGAAACGCTGTAAGGAGTCGGGTTCTACGGGTAGCAGCCGCCGCCAGCTTAACTATTGCTATATGGCTAGGTGGGCTTGGCACGTTGGGTACCAGCAGCCTCGGCTTCGATGGGACAGTGCTAGGCCAAACACCCGCCGCGCTGGCTTTCACCAATCAGCAGCAGATGGTAATGGAGGTATGGCGCATCGTCAATCGTAGCTATGTCGACGAAACGTTCAACCATCAAAACTGGTGGTTTATGCGACAGCGTGTTCTACGCAAGTCTTTGCCTACGTGGACAGAAACCTACGCTGCCATTCAAGACATGCTGGCAGTGCTAGAAGATCCCTACACTCGTTTTTTACCGCCTCAGCAGTATCAGAGCCTGCAAACCAATACCAATGGAGAATTGCTTGGGGTCGGCTTACAAATCGCGAAGGATGACAAGGGTAGCTCACTGAGAGTGATTGCGCCGATTGAGGGCTCGCCCGCTGAGTCGGCAGGGCTACTGCCTCAAGATCAGATCTTGGAGATTAATGGCACACCCACTGCCCGGTTGAGCCTGGATGAAGCAGCAGCGAGAATGCGCGGTGCGATTGGCACTCAGGTGACGCTGACTATAGGTAGAGGAGATACGTCTAGCTTTGATGTGAATGTTGAGCGCGATCGCATCACCCTCAACCCCGTCTCCGCCGAACTCCGCCAAGAAGACACCCTACCCAAGCTCGGCTACTTAAGACTGGGCCAGTTCAACGGCAACGCTACGAGCGAATTCAGAAGCGCATTAGAAGACTTGGAGAAGCAAGGAGCAGATGCCTACATTCTAGATTTGAGAAACAATCCGGGTGGCCTACTGACGGCAGGAATTGAGGTGGCGCGCATGTGGCTAGACGAAGGGACTGTTGTATATACAGTGAATCGACAAGGAAGCTTAGGCAGCTACGACGCTAACGGAAAGGCCATCACCAGCGATCCGCTAGTGGTGCTAGTGAACAAAGGAACCGCTAGCGCCAGTGAGATTTTGGCGGGAGCCCTACAAGACAACGAACGGGCACAGCTTGTGGGTGAAACCACGTTTGGCAAAGGCCTGATTCAATCACTATTTGACCTGCCGGATGGTGCTGGACTCGCGGTCACTATCGCTAAGTACGAAACACCCAACCACAGAGATATCAATAAGCTTGGCATCACACCAGATCAAGCAGTAGAAAGTTCGGTTGAGCGACGTCAGCAGTTTGGCACAGCAGAAGATGCCCAGTACCAGGCGGCAGTAGCACTGTTAGCAGATTCGTTGGGGAAGACTCAGTAATGAAGACTCAGCAATAGCGATGGCAAAGCGCCTCTGTGTGAGGAGCGCACCCACCCGACCACTTCTATTATGTCTAAGCGCACCTATCACGACCCGCTCCACGGAGCGATCTCTCTAGAAAGCGATGATTCAGTAGAAGCACTGCTCACAGCGCTCATTGATACACCAGCCTTTCAGCGGCTTCGACGTATCCGCCAGTTAGGCCCAGCCTACCTGACATTTCACGGCGCTGAGATGTCGCGATTTACGCATTCTCTGGGTGTGATGGCGGTGGCCATGCGAGCGTTCGACCAGATTGCGGGCCTACATGAACAGCTGCGATCGCACAGAGCCACCGTCCTCTGCGCAGCCCTCCTTCACGACGTCGGGCACGGGCCTTTTAGCCATACAGCCGAAGAGGTCTTTGGTTCTCAGCATGAGCAGTGGACCATCGCCATCATCGAAAAGTCTGCCGATGTGCGGAGGCTGCTTGATGACTTTGACCCAGCGCTTTGGCAGCAGATTATTCAGGTGTACAGCCACACTCACCCGGTGCCCTGCGTATGGCAACTGGTGTCGAGTCAGTTGGATTGCGATCGCATTGACTACCTCATGCGCGACAGCTATTTCACAGGCGCAGCCTACGGTCAGCTAGATCTAGACCGGATTGTGCTCGCTCTAAATTACGACCCCAGCAGTCAACAGCTCATCGTGGAGCAAAAAGGCTTAGCCGCTATTGAGCACTACTTAGTCGTTCGCTCATTTATGTACGCCCAAATTTATAACCACGCCAAAAACCTGTCGGCCACGTGGATTTTGGAACAGGCTTTTGTTCGAGCGAGAGAGCTACTGAAGCGAGGAGAGCTAGAAGCAGATGACACCGTTACCGCTTGGCTGAGCAAGCCTCACGAGCAGCTGTCGATTCAGCACTATTTAGAAAGCGACGATATCGTTTTTACCTACCATTTACAGCGTTGGCAGCATCACCAAGATCCAACGCTGTCTGATTTTTGTCAGCGATATTTAAACCGGCGTCTGCTGAAAGTACAAGAAGTCACCTACGCCACCGCCGAAGAGCAAGCAAGCCTGCTAACAAACGTACAGAATCAGCTGTTCTTTGAAGGGGTAGATGCCGCTCGCTACAGCGGGCTGAGACATACATGGAGCAAGGGATATAGCGTTTATCAGCGCGGCATCAAAATCAAAACTCGCCGAGGGCTCAAAGATATTAATCAGCTATCGCCTCTAGTGCAAACTCTGAGCGAACCGGCGCAGCGAACCTGGTTGATATATCCCTACGAAGTAGAAGCTGGCCTTTGCCCGTTGCCTGTCGGTGACAAAATAGCAGGCGCTTGGGAAGTGTGACTAATGCCAAAGGCGACGCAAGCGAACGGTGACGCTCAGCCACCAGGGTGGGGATCAGTAACTCTGGTCACAAGCCGGGCTCGGTATTGGCGAGGGTAGCCCAGTCAATGGACTGAAGCTGGGCGTAGGCTTGCGATATTTTCTTTTCGCCGCGTAGGAAGCCAGTGTTTGCACCTGGACAGAGAGTGCCTAGGGTGTCGGCGTTGAAATCGGTGAGGAGCTGCTGAGCGGAGCGGAGCTGTCTGGGCCAGTGAAAGGTTTTTGAGAGCCTGAGAGGACTGGGGGCACCGCCTTTTACCGGTAGCAGATGGCGGCCTGTGAAAAGGACACCACCGTAAGGGCTGTGATAAAGGCTGGCAGAGCCAGGGGAATGGCCGGCATTCCAGAAAATGCGGCTAGTGGAGGAGAGTGTGCGATCGCGATGAAACGGTTCTGTAGAAACTGTCGGCAGCAAATAGGCTTCCTGCTCTTGAACCACTACCCGACAGCTGAAAATATCCTGAAGGGCTTTAACTTGAGCCATTCCGCCACGGTGCGTAATAAATAGGGTGTGCACCCCACCTTTTTCAGTCAGGAAAGCTTGATTAGTCTGATTGATTGCAGGACAATCCACCAGAATATTTGCACTGTGACCATTGGTATCTTGCTCACAGATCAGATAGGCCGTGCCGCCTAGCGTTTCGCGATTGGGAGCAAAGGCAAAAACAGTCTCGAAAACTGGCTGAGGGGGCTTTCCTTTGATGCTAGATGAGGAATTGACTGGGGTATCGGGCGAAGCAGACGACATTTATGGAAATTCCTACAAAAATTCGAATGAGAGAGAGGCAAAGACAATTGCATCAGAAAATCAAGCAATTGTGCTAGCGAACAACGAATCTGAGACGCTGACCTACAATATTTGTGACACCGCTAGAATTGAGTATTATCTATTGGCCGTTGTGGTCAGCTTCATCCCTTCATGTCTCTCGTTTTATTTGCATTACTTTTAGGCTTTGTGACCTATTGGGTGATCAGTCGCCGTGTGGCTAACCTGACATCGATTCCCCTGTGGATTCTTTGGCTGGTGATGATGATGCCAGTCCTTACCTTCACCGTGTGGATGCTGCTGAACGATGGTCAGCCACCGCCAACGGTATTGCTGTATGGCCTTATGATACTGTCCTCGCTGGTGCTGTACACCATACTTACGATGGCCAGCGTGCGGGCCCGGCAGTCTATTAAAGCATCAGAGACGAACCCACAGACAGAAAAAATCACCGAGAAAACGAGCAAAGCACCAGCAAAAAAACCGACTAAGCCCATCACCCGAGAAGAAGAAACGCTGCTTCAGCGATGCTTCCCCTGGTCTGTTTACTATTTGCAGAATATTGAATACTTGCCCCAGGCAATGATCTGCAAGGGTAAGCTAAAGAGCGCGCCGGGAGAAGCTTACAGCACTATTCAAAAGAATGTTGAGAGTAACTTTGGCGATCGCTTTCTGGTGCTGTTTCAGCAGGGTCTCAACGGCTCCCCGTTCTTTGCGCTCGTGCCCAATCCCCAGGCCAAAAATCAGATAGTCCCAGAATCGGCAACACCTGCGCAAGTGGCCAGGCTCAAAAAGCTCAAGCAGCTGAATACGAGAGTTACCACGCGTCCTTTCCTAGCATTTGTACTAGCAGTGCTAACGCTACTGACAACGACTTACGTCGGGGCTGGACTAATCGGTGGGTTTGAGAGACTCGCAGAGCCAACGGTTGTAGAGCTATGGGAGAATTCTGAACTCATGAGCGCTGGGTTCAGCTATGGGCTTTCGCTCATGGTGATTTTGGGTGTGCACGAGACAGGTCACTACCTTGCAACTCGCTACCACCGGCTAAAAGCAACGCTGCCGTATTTTATTCCGGTGCCTTTTTTCTTAGGGACGCTGGGAGCGTTTATCCAAATGCGATCGCCCATGCCCAACCGCCGTGCCCTCTTCGATATTGGCATCGCAGGTCCGCTGGCCGGTCTGGCCGTCAGCTTGCCAATATTAGTCTGGGGGCTGGCACACTCTAGCGTGGTAGCCATGGGAGAAACCTCACAGCTGCTGAGCTTTGAATCGCTCGATCCTAGCCGCTCCATGCTGTTACTCATCATCAGCAAGCTAGCACTGGGCAGCCAGCTCCAAACGACCAGCGCCTTGAACCTGCATCCGCTAGCGATTTCTGGCTGTTTGGGGTTGATTGTCACCGCGCTCAACCTCATGCCCGTTGGCCAATTGGACGGCGGCCACATCGTGCACGCCATGTACGGCCAAAAAACAGCCACCGTTGTCAGCCATGTGGCTCGCATCTTGATGCTGATATTGGGCTACGTGTATCAAGAGTTTTTGCTGTGGGCCTTTCTACTACTCTTTATTCCTGCCGCCGAACCCGCCTTAAATGATGTGAGTGAACTCAATGGCCCCCGAGACTTTTTGGGACTACTATCGCTAGCACTCCTCATCATGATTATTCTGCCTGCGCCCGTACCCTTACAAGGGCTGATATTCTAAGCAAACAGTGAGGAAGTTGGGAATGAGCCAAAATGTGACCCAGTGGTTGGCCGAGATCCAATCACTGCAACGCCAAGTGCATATGCTCCAGCAAGAGCGAGAGCAAGCCTACAATAGCGTCAAAAGCTGGCGCGACCTCTACGAAGGCGAAGCCAAACAGCGACAGCGCGACGCCGCAGCCCACAGTCGCAAACTGGCACAGCTAGAGAGCGAGCTAAAAGACTTAAAGGCCACAGATAACCTCGAACTCGATGAAAACGAAAGCGGTATGCCACAAAGTGCTAGCACACCGCGTATTAGCTCACCCCAGCTACAAGCAGACATTGACGCCATCAAAAGCATTCAATCGGCCGCCCAGCTTCAAGCTCAGCTCATCGCTACCAAACAACAGTACGAGCAGCTTAAACACCAGCTCAAAGCTGAGCAGGAAGAACACGAGCAAACCCGTGAGAGCCTAACAGCCGCCCTAGGTGATGCGGTCGATTTGCTCGCCAAAGAACGACTTCCAAAAAGCGACGGCGGAGCCTCTAAATAACAACGACACAGTAGAACCGTCAGCCTCTTACAGGGCAAACCTTAACCTGAACGAATCAGTCAGCAAATCTATCGGCGACGGCCAACCACTTAGTAAATCGCCACAGACTAGGAACGAAAGGATTTTTTAAGTTCGCTAATATCAGTTTTGAATGGTCTTAAGTTACAATGCCTTTGCTTTGTTAGGTATAAATAACTAAAGCCACTGCTCCTGGGAAAGATCCGACAAAGGAGCGTGGAGGAAGATCGTTTCAGTCCGTTAGCTTCAGTCCGTTATGAGTGAGTTTATAAAAACATGCCTTTGACCGAATCAGTGAATCAGGAATCTGCTACCGTTTCCCCCCAAAGAGATAGCATCTCGGCTGAGCGTCCCAACAGTCTGCGGGCTGCGAAACAAGAGACGACTACGCAGGAAGATAAGGTCTGCTGGATTGAAGTGAAGCGTTACCCCTATCAGCCCGATCACCAAGTTGAGCTATTGCATCTTCAAGCCGAGGCAGACGCCCTCTTGATCAAGCTACAAAGCTGTAGTCATTAAGCTGTAGTCATTAATAAGGATGGCCTGTTAAGAATTACCCAATCAGACAACAGAACTGGTTTTTATCGGACTATCTTTAAAGCTAGTCATAGCACTCATTAAAAATGTTGCTATGGGAAAGTCATTAGCAGCAGTTAGTGATAGAGATCGCATAGAAACTGGTTAACATGGGCGAATTGGAACAGAACAGCCAAAATAATCGAATACCTTTTACCCCCCAGCACGCTAGCGCTGGAAAGACTAACCCAACCACACTCACCTACAGCCAAGTTTATAGATGTCCGGCCTGTGGGAGTGGCGAGCTAAGCACCATAGCAATGATGGACCTGTTTGCCTGTGACTTTTGTCGGCACGTGTTCACAGCTAACCTGCACACACAGTCGTTGCAGCTAGCAGACAGCCTACAGCCAATGGCCTGGCAGTGGACAGGCTGGCGCTGGAGAGCGGCCCATCAAGCGGATACAGCCGCAGCCCTGGTATGGACATTTGCCATTGGCTTGGTCGTTGTGCCCGTAGCGCTCATTTCGCTTTCGAACTATATATTTCCCCCTTCGGGCGGACTAAAGTTTGTCGTTGTTTGGGTAACGCTCACCGGACTTAGCCACAGCATCATTTCGGGATGGCTGCTGGCAGAGTATCATCGCTGGCCATGGTATGTGGCTAGCCGCATTCGGCTACAGCGATGGAAAGAACAGTGGGCTAGCTGAGAAAGTTTGAGTTGGATTTAAGGTTTGTCTGAATTGTGCTCCTCACACGGGTATTTCTATCGTCAAGTTTTGTTTGTTTGAGTGCTTGAACCCAAGTTACCCGTAGTAGCCCCCGTAGAAACACCAACTTCAATTGATGCGGCCAGAGCCAATACTACGTGGCTTTCCTAGGCTTTTTTCGATAAATATTGCTGGTGGTCGTCCGTAGCGAGCCAGTAGTCACCCGCTGGTTTTATGTCGGTGACGATAGGGGTGGGATAAGCGCTACTGGCCTCTAGCTGAGCTTTTGAGGCGATCGCTAGATTGCGCTGTATAGGTGTGTGGTAAAAGATGACGGAGCGATACTGCTCGCCGCGATCTGGTCCCTGGCGATTGAGCGTTGTGGGATCGTGACACTGCCAAAAAGTATTGAGCAAGCAGGTATAGCTGACCATGGCTGAATCGTAGTGTACTTGAGCGACTTCGGCATGTCCGGTAATTCGAGAGAGCACATCTAAATAGCAGGGATTGGCAAAGTGGCCACCCATATAGCCAACAGAGGTACGCAGCACCCCCTCACACTGACGAAAAGCTTCTTCGGTGTGCCAAAAACAGCCCGCACCGAAAGTGGCAACTGAAATCGTCGACTTTGAGGCGATAGTGGCCGCAGGCGAATAGGTTGTTGAGACTGCCATAGCAAAATTGTCTTACTTTTAGAACGTTGAACTACACAATGCGTACGTTGCCCGTGGAGACAGGGATTGACAGCATGTACTTTATAAAGCTTACGTAGGGTTCTGCGTAGTCCTTGTATTAAGGATTGATGTTGGATAGTTACAAACTCCGATGTTACCTAGTTTTAGTACGGACTAGATTGCGTAGTGTAATCGTTAAGTTCCTAGGTGTAATCGTTCACCTGTTCAGTGAGCCTGGTCACATAGGCTTGTTGAGCAAATGCCACCGTAGTTTTGAGTTTATGCGGTGTTTTTAGGCTTGAGTGCTAAGGATTAGCGGTTCTCCTGCAATAATCGTGAGCTTTCTAGCTCGTATGACCGCCTCCTTCTGTTGAGCTGTCTTTCTTTATGGAGAATCCGCCGGTAATCTACCTGAAGGGTATTGTGCTACCCCTTTATCACCTTCTTTTTTGAAAAATTTCAGTAGCGCTGACGGCTTTGTTGTTTGAGCCGAGGCGAATCGCATGTAGCTCAGGACTGTGTGCGAGCTAGCTGTTATTTCTACCACGCATTAATGACTTTGATCACGTTTTTGTAACTTGCTACCAAAAGCTTCGAAGGCACTAGAGCCCCTGTTTTTATCAGCGGCTTGAGCATCTGTTCGCAGATAGCCCAGAACGCTTACGGTGACAAAAATAAATCGTGCCTTTCTATATCTAGGAATCTGGAGTATTCGACCATGAAATGGACTGCCTTGTGGAGTCTGATGCTGACAGGCGCAATGTTGACAAGCTGTGGCGGCGAAAGTGGCGGCGGTGGACAGGTCAGTAGTGATCGCAAAAGCGCTGCTCCAGCCATAGAAGTCAGCACTAACGGTGCTTGCACCCCACTCAATAGCTTTTTCTCGGAGCTACGCAACCTCACCAACGCAGCGAGAGCTGAGAAAGGGACAGCGCCACTCAGTTTCTCTTTGCAGCTAGGCAAATCTGCGCAGGACTATGCAGAGGATCTCGCTACGCAGAACTTCTTTAGCCATAACGGTAAAGATGGCTCTACTTTTAGCTCAAGAATTAAGGCTACTGGCTACACAGGATCGAAGGTGGGCGAGAACTTAGTCGCTGGCAGCTATACAGCTCAAGAGGCCTTTTCAGACTGGATGGATAGCGATTCTCACCGTAACAACTTACTCAGTCCAGCCTTCACGGAGGTTGGATTTGGGATGTACGACACGACAGGCGACTCCAACTATGGGCGGTATTGGGTACAGCATTTGGGTAGTGGGAACAGCCAAGGCGGTATCTATATTCCAGATGACTGCGGATCGGTAACGCTGACCACAGCAGATGCATCACCCGACAAAGCCGTAGCGGGAGTGTCGAATCTAGACACCGAACGGCAGGGGTCACCTCAGGATGCGCAGCCAGAAACAGCCTATGGCGGAGAGGGGCTCACACTGCCTGGTAACGGCAGTATCCCGGTGGGGTCTTTGGCCTTTGCGGTTGCTGACTCTACGCGCAATGGAGGCAATCAAGAAATTCCTGAACCCGCGCTGTTACTGGGATTAGGAGGATTGGGCTTAGCGATATTGAGAGATAGAAAGGTTGCAGCAAGAAAAGCATCTGCACTCGCTATCGATAGTGGCAATTTCGAGGCTAACAACAACACCGAAGCCGGTACAGTGTCGGATATTGGACCTGTGTAACCCTTTATAGCTGCCGCTCTTGAACGAGCATTCGCTGGTAGGAAAGCCAGCCAACTGCCACCATGAAGACGGCAAATACGATGAGAAACCAAAAGTGACCACCTTCGTCTCCTAGCGGATTCTCTGTGTTGAGCAGCGCGTTGGTGAGCGCTTCTGTCATGTGGTAGATGGGGTTGAACCTGGCGACCTTTTTGAGAGAGGGCGGAAAAAGAGAGAAGGGTAAAAAGGCACCGCCTAGCACCATTAAGGGAACTCCGAAGGCGGCAATTAGGGCACTCACGTCTTCGGTGCGGCGCGCAAACTGGGTGCCTAGCATGAAACCCAAACCTACGTAGGAGAGAATGCTGAGAAAAATTATGAGCACCGCAAGGGGCCAAGCGGCACCGGGAAAGCTGGCACCGGCAATAGATGCGATCGCAAAGATCACCAAAGTCTGCCCCACACCAATCACGCTATGCGCTAGAAAAATTCCCAAAAAGTAGGAGACCCCGCTCAAAGGAGACAAAAACAATCGCTTTAGCGTCTGCTGCTCACGCTCGGAAACAACCGTCGCGACCCCACCACCCAGACAGCTGAAAAACAGGGCTGCACCCACCAGTGTCGGCGGCGCAGCCATCTCAAAGGCAGCGTCTACTGCCATCTCGCGGCCATTGCCATTGGCCGTGATCAGTCCATTTAGGATCAAAAGCAGCGCAGGGAAAATCAGCCAGGAAATAAGACTGCGCCGCCGCCGAAATAGCTCAGTCAGGATACGACGAGCCACGGCCCAGCTTTCACGCCAGTATTTTTTTAGGCTAAAGGCGGTCATAACGTTATTTTTGGGTAGGTATTTTTGAGCAAGTCAGCTTGGCCCTGGCTTGAAGTAGGCCTAGATTTTGTCAGCTCACGCATTATAAAATTGAGACTGCCCTCTATATATAAGAGAACTACATGTCGCTGCGCCGCCCGATTTTAGCACGCAAGATTTTGACCCTATGCTTTAGCACGCTGTTTGTTTTAGGCACTGTTTTTACAGCACTCACACCCAATGCCTATGCCATGGGCGGCAAGCAACCAGAGATAGATCAGCCCGCGCCGACCTTCACCCTGCCTAGCACCATCAACGACAGCAACGTCAACCTATCGGACTATTTGGGTCAATGGGTGGTGCTGTACTTTTACCCCCGCGACTTCACCCCTGGCTGCACGCTAGAAGCTCAACGATTTCAGCGGGATTTGCCAGAATACCAAGCTCGCTCCGCCCAAGTCATTGGGGTCAGCGCTGACGACACCGACTCTCACGAGGCATTTTGCGACTCTGAAGGACTGGTATATCCGCTACTATCTGATACGGATGGGGCGGTTAGTAAAGCCTATGGCTCATGGATGAAACCTATGTCGATGCGGCACACCTACTTGATCGATCCAGAAGGTACGCTCAAAGAACGATTTTTGGGCGTTCGCCCAGCGATTCATTCTCAAGAAGTCCTCGCCAGAATAGATGAACTGCAAGCCAGCTAAGCACACGGCTCACTTATCTCAATGCTCACTTGATACGTGTTCTAGGCTGTCGGTTATTGGCCGGGTAGAACCGCTAAACTAGAATCATCCCTTTTAATTAACTGGAGATAAAATGGCTACTCTGGCTTTGACTGAACCAAACGTAGAAAAAATACTTGATGAGCTCAGACCTTATCTGCTGGCAGATGGTGGCAACGTAGAACTCGTTGAGCTCGATGGTCCGATTGTAAAGCTGCGTTTAAACGGTGCATGCAGCAGCTGCCCTAGCTCTGCCATGACGCTGCGTATGGGTATTGAGCGTCGTCTGCGTGAGTTTATTCCTGAGATTGCTGAAATTCAGCAGGTTGTGTAATTGCTAGAGCCTGGTAGCCGCAAGAGATTGCTGATTACAGGAGACGGTATGTCAACCATTTAATAGGCTACTCAATAGAAGGGACGGGAGGGCAGAGCGCTTGACCGTCCCTTTGCCTGTTAACCTTGCTTAGGAGAAGGCATGTCATAACTGTTGGCAAGCGCCTGGGACAGTGAAAGAAGCAGTGTAAGGAATAAGAGACCGTGCTGGATATCAAGCTAATTCGCAATCAGACCGAACAAGTGCAAACTGCCCTGAACAAAAAGGGCAGCTATGACTTGCAGCCGCTGCTTGATTTGGATACGCAGCAGCGAGAGATTGAGAAAAAACGCTCTGACTTGCAGGCAAAGAGTAATGAAGTCGGTAAATCTGTAGGGCAAAAGATTCGCGAAGGCGCTGACCCTAAAGGTGACGACGTCAAAGCGCTAAGGGACGAAGGAAACCGCGTTAAGCATGAAATTGGTGAGCTAGAGCCCCAGGAGCGCGAGCTGAATAGCCAGATTAAGTCAATTTTACTGACGCTGCCAAATTTGCCGAGTGAGTCGACCCCGGTGGGTAAAGACGAAGCGGAGAACGTTGAAGTGCGGCGATGGGGCGATGAGCTAATTGGCGATGGTGAAGGCGTTCTGCCTCACTACGAGATTGGCGAGAAGCTGGGGATTATGAACTTTGAGCGCTCTGTGAAAATTGCGCAGAGTCGATTTGTGACGTTGCTTGGCGCGGGCGCGGCGCTGGAGCGGGCGTTGATTTCGTTTATGCTTTCTCGGCATACGGGCGTTGGCTATACCGAGGTGATGCCGCCAATTTTGGTGAATTCTGATTCGATGCAAGGATCCGGGCAGCTGCCAAAGTTTGCAGAGGATGGGTTTAAGTGCGATCGCGACGACCTGTGGCTCACCCCCACTGCCGAAGTGCCCCTCACCAACCTGCACCGAGACGAAGTTCTCACCGCAGACCAGCTACCGATTAACTACTGTGCCTACACACCGTGCTTTCGCAGAGAAGCTGGCAGCTATGGCCGAGATACCCGAGGACTGATCCGCCTGCATCAGTTCAACAAAGTAGAAATGTACAAGTTTGTCCATCCCGATAGCTCTTTCGACGAACTCGATAAGCTAACTGCCGATGCCGAAGACATTTTGCAGCAGCTAAAGCTTCCCTATCGCGTCTTGGAGCTGTGCACAGGCGATCTGGGCTTTGGTGCGACAAAAACCTACGACCTTGAAGTGTGGCTACCCTCTGCTGGAAAATACCGCGAAATTTCTAGCTGCTCAAACTGCGTAGACTTCCAAGGACGACGCGCCAACATTCGATTCAAAGAAGCAGGAAAAAAGGGTACGCAGTACGTGCACACCCTCAACGGTTCGGGACTGGCAGTGGGACGCACAATGGCCGCTATTTTGGAAAACTATCAGCAGTCAGACGGGACTGTGAAAGTACCTGACGTTTTGCAGAAGTTTATGAATGCCACTGTCATTAGCTGATTTATCAATTAGTGGCTGACCTATCGACAGCCCCCTCTAGGCAGATGGCGGCAGTTACTACCTCGGATTCATACAATCTCTGGTATTGAGCGGTACAATAACAAAAGTTAACTTAAAGCCTCGCTTCTATGAATGTATTGGCCGTAATTGGAGTTCTCGCCCTCCTGATTTTTGTTCACGAGCTAGGTCACTTTATGGCCGCTCGCTTGCAGGGCATTCACGTCAATCGTTTCTCTATTGGATTTGGACCAATCTTGTGGAAGTACCAGGGGCCCGAAACAGAATATGCGCTTAGGGCCATTCCGCTAGGTGGATTCGTAGGCTTTCCTGATGATGATCCTGAAAGTGACATTCCACCCGATGATCGCGATTTATTGCGTAACCGACCGGTAATCGACCGAGCGATCGTGATCAGCGCGGGCGTAATTGCCAATATGGTGTTTGCCTATTTGGTCTTTGTATTGCAGTTTGGCAGTCTGGGTGTACCGGCTGTGAATACAGGGGTTTTGGTGCCTGAAGTGGTGAAAAATTCTCCAGCGGAACTAGCCGGACTGAAAGCTGGCGACGTTATTTTGTCGGCAGGCGAGCAAACCTTTGGACGTGGGGAAGGTGTGCAAAGAGACTTGATTAAGGTAATTCAGTCGAGCCCTGATACGTTGGTTGACTTAACGATATTGCGCGATCGCAAAGAACAGCTGCTACCGGTAACGCCAAGAGTAAACGCAGAAACAGGTGATGCGGTCATCGGCGCTGTCTTGAGCCCAAATTATGAAATTGACGAGTCCGGCAAAGTTGTCTTTCGCTCAGCTAGCAATCCTGTAGAGCTGTTAAGCGTAGCAGCCAGAGAATTTCAGGGGAAAACCCAACTGGTAGCCAGTGGGATGATTGGGCTGTTTACTAACTTTACAGAGATGGCAGGGCAGGTTGGCAGCCCAGTCAAAATTGTGGAGCAAGGCGCAGGACTCGCAAGAGACGACATCAGAACGCTCTTTCCCTTCGCCGCGATTATCAGCATCAACCTTGCAATTATCAACATTCTGCCCTTGCCCGCACTAGATGGCGGTCAGCTGGCTTTTCTATTGATTGAGGCAGTGCGTGGCAAGCCACTACCCATGCGACTGCAAGAAAGCGTCATGCAAACTGGCATCTTTTTACTCCTGGGGCTAGGCGTCTTCTTGATTATTCGAGATACGACTCAGCTCGAAGTGCTACAGAATCTGGGGCAATAGCTAGACTTCCTGCATGGGGCGTAGCGTGCTGCTGCGCCCCCACATCGATACCGATAAAATAGCAGCAGGTAGCAAGCAGATAAGTAGGCAGGCAAGTCAGTAGGCAGGCAAGTCAGTAGGCATACAGAGCAGGATAAGCAAAAATCGGTGAGTGACTATCAAGGACCGACATCGGCCAATGGCTATGAGGCGATTCCGCTACCACTGCCGGGAATGCCGCCCCCACCCCAAAGACCGTTTCAAAAACTCAGCAAAAAGCCGCGCGCTCTAGAGTTTTTAAAACGGTTGAAGCTGATTTACCCAGAAGCACCCTGTTCACTGGACTACGAAACGCCTGTGCAGCTCATGGTAGCAACCATGCTAGCTGCACAGTGCACCGACGCGCGGGTCAACATCGTTACCCCTGCTCTGTTTGAGCAGTTTCCCGATGCGGTAGCCATGGCCGCCGCTGATGTAGCTGAGCTAGAAGAGCTCGTACGCTCTACCGGGTTTTATCGCAATAAGGCCAAAAATATTCAGGCCGCTGCGCACAAAATTGTGACCGAGTTCGACGGCGCGGTGCCAGGCACCATGGCAGAGCTGACAACCTTGCCGGGCGTAGCGCGAAAAACGGCCAATGTAGTGCTAGCTCACGCATTTGGCATTCATGAGGGGGTGACTGTCGACACCCACGTAAAACGAATCTCTGGGCGAATGGGGCTGACCAAACATACTGAGCCGCCAAAAATAGAGCAGGATTTGATGAAGCTGCTACCCAGAGACGACTGGGAAAACTGGTCGATTCGGCTGGTGTATCACGGACGCGCCGTGTGTATGGCCCGCAGCCCTAACTGTATGCGGTGCGACCTCTTAGATATTTGCCCAGGGGCCGCAAAAATTCAGAAAGAAGCGGATAGGGCTGCTAAGGCAAAAGCGAAGAAGGCGGCAGCTAAGAAAACGGCGGCCAAGAAAACGGCTGGAAAGAAGGCAACTACTCGGAAAACTGCGAAACAAAAGCCCGCTGCTGACGCTCAGAAGAAAAAGAAATCTTGAGTTTACAAAAGTGGATTAGCCCGATATTATTAAAGACTGTGTAATGGAAATAAACTTAACTTCGCCTCATGGCTAAAAAAAGCATGGTTGCGCGCCAGAAGAAGCGCGAAAAACTCGTTGCAAAGTACGCGGACAAGCGCGAAGCTTTGCTCAAAGAATTTAATGAAGCGCCTAACCAGGCACAAAAGCTGGAAATCCACCGCAAGATTCAGCAGCTGCCTCGCAACAGTGCGCCCACTCGCCTGAACAACCGCTGCTGGAAGACTGGCCGTCCTCGCGGCTACTACCGTGACTTTGGCCTGTGCCGCAATGCACTACGAGAGATGGCTCACCAAGGATTGCTTCCTGGCGTTGTAAAGTCTAGCTGGTAGGCAAGCTTGCGAGCCGCTGGCGACACGAATCGCTAGCAAGCGCATCGACTATTTATGAAAGGTATCCCGCTGTGAACAGCGGGATACCTTTTTGTTTTGAGGTTGGAGCCGGTTGGGCACTTTTAGGAAGTAATCTTCGTAAGACTTACTTCTTAGCAAGTCCATTGCTTCTGTGCCTTTTTTCCTCACTGCTTCTCGGCGATCTTCCTGCGGAAGGGCTTTGCGATCGCGGTATTTGTCTCCAGCTATTTGGCTATCGGTGACGCTATCTGTTTTGGGTCTGTATTGCAGCAGTGGCTGGAGCAAAAACACCAATAGCCAACTGGATGAACCATCTGAGCAGTCTAGACACTGGGTAGCACAGGCAAGTCAGCTTTTGGCAACGTCAGAGGAACTGCCAAAAAAAGCGCCAGAAGAAGCAATAGAAGAAATGTCAGAAGAAGCGCCAGAAGAAGCAGGCGTACTCGTCATTCATTCTTACAATCTCGATTTTGACTGGACGCGTAGACAGAAGCTGGGCATTGATCAAACGTTTGCGCAGGGTGAGCGAAACGTTGTGGTCTATCACGAATTTTTGGATGCCAAGCGCCATCCCAATTTGGACTATAGCCAGGATTTTTTGAGCTATGTCCAGCAGAAATATAAGGATGTACCGCTACAGGTACTGATGATTTCTGATGATCCTGGATTGAATTTGATTTTGGAAAATCGAGACCAGTATTTTCCAAATTTGCCTGTTGTATTTATGGGTATTAACAAAGTTAGGCCCGAGATATTGAATATTCCCTGGCTTACGGGTGCCTTTGAAGCGCGCAGGCCGATGCAAACGGCGCTCGAAGCGAGACGTCAAACGGGCTCGGAGCATCTCATCATTATCAGCGACTCTTCTGCGACAGGGCAGGCAAACTTAAAGCTACTAGACGATTTGGTAACAACGCCAGGCGGTCCTCGTGAAATTGTGCTGGTTGAAGATTTGACAGCTGATGAGATTGCGCAGAAAGTGGGCATTTACCCAGACGATTGGCCTGTTTTTATGGCAGGTCAGCTGCGGCAGGATACTGCGGATGGGCCGCTGCTCAACCTGGAAAAAGATGCTGAGATTTTGCGATCGCAAGTACCCAACCCCATTTATACCGACACCTTACCCCGATTAGGGAATGGCGCTGTCGGCGGCAAGGTGCTCGACGGAGAATACCATGCTCAGCAGGCCGTGCAGCTTGTAGAGCAGTTGCTTGAAGGAACAGCAATTGAAGAGATAGACCCTCTGATTGAAAGTGAGAATCGCTGGATTTTTGATGCGAGAGAGCTTGAACGGGTTCGCATTAAAAAAGATCAGCTGCCTGAGGGAAGTCTGCTCATCAACGAGGAACCCTCCTTTTATGAACAGTACAAATCTTTGGTATGGCTGACTGCGACCGGATTTTCCTTTGGACTGATCACGATTGTTGTTTTGAGCCATGCGGTTAGCCGACAAAAGCAAGCCGAAAAGCGGCTGAAAGAAAGCGAAAAACAATTAGAACAAAATGTTTTGGACCGTACCGCCCAGCTTAGCGAAACGCTGCAAGAGCTCAAGCAAACTCAGGCGCAGCTCATTCAAACAGAAAAGCTATCTAGCTTGGGTCAGCTAGTCGGCGGCATCGCGCACGAATTCAACAATCCGCTGAGCTTTATCCACAGCAATCTCAAGCATCTTCAGGGCTATATCGAAAGCCTTTTAGCCCTAATTGCGCTCTATCAAAACCCGGCGGCTGAACCACATACGATTGAAGACCACACAGAAGATATGGATCTGGCATATCTTCAGCAAGACGCGCCTAGGTTAATCGAAAGTACCAAGCGGGGTACCCACCGCATTCAAACAATTGTCAGAACCCTACAGAATTTTGCGAGATCTGATGAACAGGGCATTAAACCAACTGACTTAAATCAAAGTATGGAGGATACGCTACTTGTTCTCAATACTCAGCTTGGTGATGAGATTGAAGTCGTTAAAGACTATGGCACTTTGCCTTTGGTTAAGTGTCGTCCAGGGGATATTAATCAGGTCTTTATGAGTATTTTGCTCAATGCGATCGCCGCGTTAGAAAACAGACCCGCTCAGAAAATTCATATTCAGACCTCGGCGAGTCCTGACGACCGGGTCAAAATTATGATTGAAGACAACGGCTCAGGCATCCCTACCCATATTCAAGACAAAGTCTTTGATCCATTTTTTACTACTAAGCCTATTGGTCAAGGAACCGGTTTGGGGTTGGCGCTGTGTTATCAGACAATCCAGCTGCATGATGGCAAAATACAGCTGCAGTCAAAACCGGGTGAAGGGACTCAACTGCTGATAGAAATGCCGGTTCGCTGAGCACGGGCTGATGCGTATGTCGACCAGTAAACACCGAAGAGCCTTTTAGAATCGCATTAGTTGCCGCAGCAACGCTCAATGCCTAGGCTATCGAGCAACAAGTCGCCAACCGCATTGGCAACTGCAAACTCGCTGTAGAAACTCTTGGAAAAGTCGTAGCCTTGCATCTCGGTAAGAACAGCTAAAACAAGGGCGTTTAAATTATTTTCGCCTTCCATGCGCTGCCGTACGAATACCTGTGAGGCGCGGGCGGCGATGTGCTCATTTACAATTTCTGGCAGGAATTCTTCGTCTAGCCACTTGTGTAGGGTGGACTTTAGCCACTGGCCTTCTTCTACCGCGTTTTGCGGTGGCGGCAGTTCAATGGAGTCGATCGGCTCGGGAACGCGTTCCTTGCCTAGGGCCTCAGCGCCTAATGTCTCAGAACCTGACGTCACAGGTTCGTTAGTATCGGCGCTAGACGCGTCTGAAGCACCAGGATCAGTAAAGTTGGGCTCTAGTGGATCAGACATGTCGATAGTAAAACGCAGGTTTGACGAAGATTTTTCGGGCGTTCTCGAAGCGTTGCTTTGAAAGTCTTTCGTTGATTTAACAGCCCTCACTTATAGATTAAGGCTAAAAGGTTGTGGCGGGTTGTAACGCGAAAGTTGTCATTACTTTACGTGTTGTGAGGAACGAAGGTATGGAGGGTAAACCCTTCTGCCAGAATAGGCTGAGTTTGGGCATAATTGGTTGTACTAATCAACTGCACTTGATTTCACTATTTTGACAGCACTTTCTCGGCAGCACTACCTCACCGGTACTCTGGGGAGGAAGGCCTAGTTTATATGTGTTACTCCATACCACAGATACTTCAGTGCTACGCTCAGGGCTATTTTTTGATGGCCGAGGAAGATGGCAAGACGCTGAACTGGTACTCCAGCAGTCGGCGAGCACTCGTACCGCTAGACGAGCGCTTTCGCTACCCAAAATCACTCCGAAGAGTGCTGAATCAAAAGCGGTTTACCCCGGCGATTAATCGTGATTTTGAAGGGGTGTTAGACGGCTGTGCTAACAGAGAGACTACCTGGATTTCGGATGAACTTAAGACTGTGTATAGGCGGCTGCACCGAGCGGGCTATGCTCATAGCTTCGAGACTTGGCAAGGCGATCGCCTTGCAGGCGGATTTTTAGGCCTGGTGATGGGCGGTGTTTTTATCGGTGAGTCGATGTTTTACAACATTCCTGAGGGCTCTAAGGCCGCGATGGTGATGCTGGTTGATCATTTGCGATCGCGCAACTTTCGCCTGTTTGACGCCCAAATTATTAACCCCCATCTAGCTCGATTCGGCGCATTTGAAGTCGATAAAGCCGTCTACGAGGCAACACTGCTCGACGCTATGCAATATGCGTGCAAATTTGACTAAGGTTGAGAAAACCCACGGTTGAGAAAATCCACGGTTGAGAAAATCCACTCATCACGCTCATCAAAATCCTGCCTTCAAGATTCGATTCGGGTCAACAGCACCGGACAGTTTGCATAGACTCGAACATAGTCGGAGAGAGAGTCGCCGAGAAGTCGGTCTAAATCGGGCATGGCTTTGGCGATGGTGGGACGACGATCGGGGGAGCCCAGAATCAGCAGATTGACGTTGAGCTGGTCGGCTAGTTCGCAGATGCGCAAGCCAGGCTTACCTTCTGGTGCCATGCAACGATAGCTGATGCCCATACGTCGCACTTTGGCGATCGCATCGGCTAGCACCGGGTCATTTTCGGGGCGATCGCGAATAGCCTCTTCCAGCTTGCCGCGCAGCTTGGAAATGCTGTGCACCAAAATGATTTCACTCCCTTCCACATCACGCGCTAAGTCTATCGCCACATCTAGGCTCGCTTTAGCCGAATCTGACTTATCAATCGCAACGAGAATGCGCTTAATTGACTTAACCGCATACAGGTCGTCTTTGACCAGCAGCATCGGCCGAGAAGACAGCTGAAACACATACTGGCTGACCGAGTTACCAAGGATAGCATTGAGACCTTTGAGCCCTCTAGAACCCATCACAACCAGATCTGCATCTACTTCGTCGGCTACCTTACCGACGACATCTTTGGGCTCGCCCTCGCGCAGCACGGCGTTTACCTGAGACGGATCTAAGTCGAGTTCTGTAACGGCTTCCGCCAGCGTTCTTCCGCCTTGCTCCCAGCGTTCGCTCATGGCCGCAGCGCCGGTTTGCGACGGCACTACGTGAAGAATAGTGAGACGAGATCGCCCGATGCGAGGAATTTGCACTAGCGCCTTCATCATGTCTCTAGTGTTACCAATGCCCGAATCGGCGAGCAAAATATTTTGAATCATGGTTTATTTTCTCCAAATCGGCCTAGCAGCCAACTCAGGATTACCTGCCCTGCGAGTTAGACCGCTTATAAACATTAAGAAACAAATGTAGGTGGAAAGACACTAAATGGAACCAAACTTATAACTCGACCTATAGAGACATACCCATAGAGACGTATAAATACATTGAAAAAACAAACCTCAAGCAATATTGAAGATATGCCAAATCCCAAGTCCACTAGCTGGTTTGAATATCCTATCCGCGTACAGCCGCATCACACTGACTATAGCGGCGTAGTGTGGCACGGCACCTACATCACCTGGATGGAGTCGGCCCGCGTCGAATGCCTTAGGTCTCTGGGCATTTCGTTTGAGAAACTGGTGGGGATGGGATACGACCTTCCTGTTGTAGGGCTAGACATTCGCTACCGGCAGCCGCTGACACTGGGCATGGATGCCATTGTCAAAACTAGGCTTGAGCCGCAGAAAGGCATTCGGCTGAACTGGTGCTACGAAATTGAGACCGTTGGAGAACGTCCGGAGCTGTGTATTACGGGCAAGGTGACATTGGTGACGGTGGATATGCGCGATGGCGGAGCCTCCTATCCTGGGAATCGCAAAGTTGTTCGTCGGCTGCCTGATGAACTCAAAAGTGCGATCGCGCAGGTTGAGCAACATTTTTCAGCACACCCAACGAAACCCCAGTGACATCACGAAAAATAACAGGCCAGTAAAGGCTTTGCCTCCTTTTTGACAGGCACCGTAGCCTACGATACGAAATTCAAAAATAAGTCGTCTCATGGCCTAAAAGGCAAAAAGGCCATATCTTTACAATTGTTAACCAAAAAAGCGGGGTTCTCCACAGCCTTTCCACAGGTTCTCCACAGCCTTTACCCAAGTTTTCCACAGGGAAGAACGAGATTACGTAATCACACCTGCTTTTGTGGATTACTCAAATGTTCTTTTTTAAGGACATCTGACAAAGATGCAGGTAAATTTACGAAGCGAAAATCTACGTAAAAACAGCTTTTCAGCCGATGTTAATTTTTTGTAAAAGGGGCGTTAAGGATTACGTCCATTGCTATTTCTAAACCCATGCTCCACAATGAACTACACGCAAACCGAGCGCTTCTTTTACACAGGGCAGGTTGCCTACAATTGCTTGATCAAAAAGCTTTCTCAGGCAGCAGCTATTTGTTTTAGCAGTGCGAAATTTTCGTGTGTCAATTTGGCCATTCCATCTATCTGGCCATTCCAACATCTGATGAAAGGAGCCTATATGGTGCAACAGTCTGTCAGTTTATCCGTTGAAATTCCTGAAGAGCTACATTCGTCTGTACAGCACTACTTAGATGTGCACTCAGGCTGGGGCCAAGACCGCTTATTTTGCGCGGCTCTCTCTCTATTTTTGATGCAAAATGGTGTCACTCACCGTCAGGTCAGTCGCATTTATTTAGATAGTCTGTTTGGGCAACAGCCAGAGATTACAACAGCGTCAATGCCTTCAAACGCATAGCTTAACGCAGTAGTTTAACAGGCAGTAAAGTGCTGACAAAGCGCATCGTAAGCGAGCGGATCGAGCCAGTGTATCGGCATAGCCAATAGCGAGTATTAAAGACCGCATACTTCTGTAGAGTAACTGTTGATATAAGGCTGCCGGAAATAGTTTTCACACTCGTCAAAAACATAAAATTATCACTGAAAAACGTCATGGTTTCACTTCCTTTAAAGCGTGTTCTCCGACCTAAACCCACGGGCAATAAAGTCGCCTAAAGTCTTCTTTTGAATTAGTAATGAAGTCGCATACGAGTTAAGACAAATCACTCAGTATAGACAAACAAAAAAGGCGTTGGAATCAAGCTTCCAACGCCTTTTTTGCATCTTATTGACAGTCTAATCTTCGCTTTAGTTGGTGTTGGATATAGCGTTTCTCGGATGCACAACGCCGAAGGCGAGGCTACCCAACGAGAAATGCTAGTCACTTGGCCTGTTGGGCTCTACGGGATTGACTATGCAGTGGCTGTAGGAAAATGCCAACAGATGAGGCATCGGAGTCGAAAGCGCTCGAAGTTTCTGAAGCCATAGCCCGAGCGCTTAATCAGCTTCAGCTTGTTGTTAATGCCTTCGACAACGCCACTGGTGGTTCGGTACTCAAAGTATTGAATAATCTCACCGAACCACCGCGTCATTGTCCCGACTGAGTTGGTGTAGAGTGTTTTCGCTTCAGCCATCCAATCCAAGAAGTCCAGAGTTGCTTGTGCCGTGTCATTGTGGTCAAACAACGCTCTGAAGCGCTCTTTATGCTGATGCATTGCAGCCAGGGATGGCGAAACGGCTTTGACGTCAGCCAGCTTTGCTTGCTGTTTCTCAGTCAGGTTCTCTTCGGGCTTAAGCAAGGCATATTTGCTGTTCTTCATTGCCGCTTTTGCGACTTCGGGGGTGACTCCTTCTGGTAAGTCAGTTGGCTTACGGATAAAGGCATTGCGTGCCCGGTTGAGTTCTTGGTTGACCAGCTTCATCACATGAAAGCGGTCTGCGACAATATCGGCATCCGGCATTAAGCGATGCACTAAGCCACGATAGCTACCAGATAGGTCAATACTGACTTCTTCTATGTTGTTCAAAACCTCAGCACCCCACGGCAATAGCACTGACTCAATGTCGGCATGGGTGCGAGAGGGGGCCATCCCGAGCAGCTGATGCGTCTCTAGGTCAACGAGGACAACAACAAACTCTTTGTGGCCCTTTCGCAGGGCGATTTC
>JBHJIY010000006.1:0-19903 GCA_050042985.1 Phormidesmis sp.
TTGGTATTTGAAGGCGATGGTGAGGGCTTCATTTTGCAAGCTTTTTCTGGCAATAGTGGCTTATCTGGCAATTCTATCGTGCCATCTACTTCCTGGAATAGCCCTGTGCTCTAGCTTTGAGTAGTTTTTCAGGGACGACTACTTAGCCTTTATTAGCCAATAGCTTGGATAAGTAGCCAGCCTTGCCCAAATATGGATGAAGTCCGCTTGTCAAGAGTTCTACTGTACGCGTTTGCGAAAAATCGCCCTTGACGGCGGGCCTTGTGGTAAGTTATTACGTGCATTAAATCAACTGGTGTTGCTGGAATGTTTTATTAAGAACATATCTCTAGCTTTTGCCACTTAACCCATGTGAGGAATTTTAGATGAGCACTCGTTTTGGTCGCCGTTTGGCGGGCGCAGCCCTAGGCAGCTTTGTAGGGGCAGTGGCGGGCGCTATAGCGATCGCATTATCCACACAAGCTCCGGCAAAAGCGCAGGCAGCTTACGGCAGCTACATCGGGATCGGTCCAGCCTTTGGCGATGGCGAAATTGGAGTCGCTATCAACGGTCGCTATAACATCCTAGAAGTGCCCATTTCTATTCGCGGTGCGGCTTTTCTTGGCGAAGGTTCAGCTTTCGTCCCTACCGTTTCCTACGACTACCCGCTCAACTTCAGCACAGATATATATGTGGGTGCAGGCGTTACCTTTGCCAGTGAGGGCTCTGTCATGGGTGATGGTACATCCTTTGTACTTCAGCCAGGCATCGACTACACCGTAAACAACAGCTCATTGGTTTGGTACGGCAACGCCATCATTCCTATCGGCGGCGATACCAACACGGCTATTCAGGGTGGCGTGGGTATCCAGTTCTAAGTTAATACTCGTTTCAGAATAATCTGGCGTCTAGCACGCTCAAAAAGCCCACAGTTACTAGATTTAGTAACTGTGGGCTTTGCTCTGTTCTAGAATTTCGTCGCAGCTTTCTGCGGGGGCCTTTCCCTCTGTGTAAATGGTGCGCTTTGCTAACTCTCTATTAGAGGGATGCCTAACAAACAGCTCATTGATATCGCGGGTGTTGTCAGGCAGATCGCTATTGCGCTCATTCAAAATCCGAATAGACTCATCTACATTGGGAGACGGTAACAACAACACAACATTGGAATAATGCACTAAAGCCTGTTTTACCGACTGAAATAGACGGGCATTTTCGTACACAGAGTGACCCGCGCCAAAGTCGATAACGCAGTTGCGACACTCTGCTAGTAGTCTCCCTACAGCGTATGCCTCAAAGGGCTTCCAGTAGTAATGCAGACTCCATCCACCCGCTGCTCTCTTTTGCTGTGCGACGGCTTCGTCATAGCCGATCTCTTTGTAGTAGGCCCACCGCCGATCGTCCATAGAACACTGCGGCAGCTTTAGCCTGGCTGCAAGCAGCTCACCCAGTGTAGATTTTCCCGCACCAATAGGGCCAATAAGAACGATATCCGAAGTCATAGCACTTAATCTATGTAGCTTCTTTCAGTTTATCGATTTCTTACTGGCAGAACCAATGTACTAAATCGAGTGTTTTTCCGTTACTATTAGCCCATCGCCTAACGCGTAGATCCCTCTAGGATCATAGCCCGCAGTCAATCAGGAAAGTCAACATGCGTGAAATGCATCCTTTGGGTTCTGTTATTCAGGGTTCCTTGAGTAAAGGGCTTGAAGTTCGGCTGCATCCAGATGTGCTGGTAGAAGAGATGCGGGTGGGTAAGTTTTTGGTGGTGCAGGGGGTGCGATCGCGCTTCTATTGCATGCTCGCCGATGTTGCCTTAGGAACTGCAAGCCAGCGAATACTAGCTAGCCCACCGGAGCCAAGCAATATTTTCTTGCAAGAAGTACTGGCAGGATCAGGAACTTACGGGACAGTGGACTTAACACCAATGCTGATGTTTACCCCAGCGGAGGAAGGGGAGAAAGGGCGCAGGGGAGAGGGGAAGAAAAGCAATCAGTCCAATGGGTTGGCGTCGTACGAAACGAACTCTGGTGCGCCGCTTCAACTGCTGCCGGTGAAGACGATTCCGGGGCACTTTAGCCAAGTGTATGACGCATCGGAGAGAGATTTTCGAGCGGTGTTTGGCTGGGAAGATGATGTACACAGGCGCAACTTTGCAATTGGAGAGCCGATTGATATGTCGGTGCCGATTTGCATCGATCTCGATCGCTTTGTAGAGCGCAGTAACGGTATTTTTGGTAAGTCGGGAACGGGAAAGTCTTTTTTAACGCGGCTGATTCTCTCAGGGATTATTCGCAAGCAGGCAGCGGTGAATCTAATTTTTGACATGCACTCGGAGTATGGCTGGGAGGCGGTAAGTGAAGGTAAGGAATTCAGCACGGTAAAAGGACTACGGCAGCTGTTTCCTGGCCAAGTACAGATTTTCACGCTAGATCCAGAATCTACAAAGCGCCGAGGCGTGACCGATGCGCAGGAGCTGTACATTAGCTTCGACCAGATTGATGTAGAAGACTTAATGCTGATTAGCCGCGAGCTGAATCTCTCGGAGGCGAGTCTGGAAAATGCCATCATCTTGCGAAATGAGTTTGGCAACAGCTGGATCAACAGACTCTTACAGCTGAGCAACGAAGAGATTCAAGAGTTTTGCGAAGTAAAGATGGGCAGTAAGTCATCGATTATGGCGTTGCAGCGCAAGCTTACTCGCCTAGCAGAGCTAAAGTACATTCGAGGCAGCTGCCCGCACAACTACGTGAACCAGATTCTGGAAACCATTGATGCCGGGAAGCACGTGGTGATTGAGTTTGGGTCGCAGAGCAATATGCTCTCGTACATGCTGGCGACCAATGTGATTGCCCGGAGGATTCATGCGAGCTATGTGCGTAAGGCGGATCGGTTTTTGCAGAGTAAGAATCCGTGCGATCGCCCTCAACCCCTCGTCATCACCATCGAAGAAGCTCACCGCTTTCTGGACCCAGCTACTGCCCGGCAAACTATCTTCGGTGTGATTGCCAGAGAAATGCGCAAGTACTTTGTCACGTTGCTAGTAGTCGATCAGCGCCCTTCTGGCATCGATAACGAAGTGATGTCGCAGGTAGGCACACGTATTACCGCATTGCTCAATGACGAAAAAGATATTGAGGCGATATTTACCGGCGTATCGGGCGGGCAAAGTTTACGCTCGGTGCTCTCTAAGCTGGATTCTAAACAGCAGGCGCTGTTGCTAGGTCATGCGGTGCCAATGCCAGTGGTGGTGAAAACGAGACCCTACGATGAGAAGTTCTATCGAGAGATTGGGGATACGGCGTGGGGTGAGATGCCGGATGAGGTTGTTTTTAAGGCGGCGGAGAAGGCGATCGCGGACTTGGGATTTTGAGATGACGGCAGTTGCTAATGTCGTAGTCAAGGGTGACAATGCTACAGAACGTCAGGCAGACATCTTTCCCCTGTACAGCCTCACATGCATACCCCTTAGTTCATAGCTGAATGCCCGGCAAATTTCTAGAGCACACCCACTTCTGAATCCCAACTTTCTCCTGAGCAAACTTCTCCTGATATCGATATCGAGCAGCTCATTTACGATATCGCAGAGCATGCTAGAGATGAAGACTTTACTCAGCTCTATCAAAGCCTACTCAGCAAAGAGCTATTCATACCGGTAGAAAAAGAATCACTCGGGCGGATTCCGCAGCATCTCAAGCCAGGTGAAACGCTGCAAACCGATGGTGATGACGGAATTAAAATTCGCAATGTAGAAGGCCCTAGAGGTGAACCCTTCGTTCCTATTGCAACGACAGAAAGTGCACCTATCTTGGCAGAAGCTCATTTGGGGATTTACTGGCTCGATGCACTGGCAATGGTGCTTAAGGTTGAAGAACCCGCAGGCATTCTATTGCAGGGCAAAAACTCCTGGGTCTGTTTTTATAAGCCGCAAATTGAGAATATTTTGAAAAAGTACGGCCAAGGTAAGCCCCGTCAGTCTTGAAAAGCCGATCAGTCTTGAAGAAAGAGTAGACTCTGAGGAACTGTAGAGTCTTGGAGTCTCTAGAAAATGTACTGGTCGCGCGGACGCTGTGGCACGTCATTCGTTTCGGCATCGACAGGTTGAAGTGGCGAGCTAGCAGCGCAGTACGCTCTTTCTATCAGGAACTGTGCCTGAAGGCGAGGCACTTCTTCCAGCATGCTTGTGCTCGGCGATCGCGTTTGGCAGCTGTCTTCGGTACGGCTAAACGCGGGGTCTTCTAGTAGTCTAGTCCATGAATTTTTGAGTGATTCATCTGTGAGCTGAGTGAGCTGAGCCGGCACCAAGGCCTCAGGCAAAAGCTCAAGTGCGAGATGCATTCTTACAGGTTCGTCTGTTATGGAATAAAGCAACTCGCTGACAGAGGCCGGTTCGGCTACCTCAGCATACTGACGAACCGCATTTTCTATGTCGCCTTGTTGAAACGATAAGTTCTCTTGCTCAGCGATCGTGATCAGACGACGCATTGTATCGAGTTCAGCTTGTGCCTCACCTCTCTCACTTTGGTTGATGGCGATCAGCGTCAGCGTACGAATTTTATCTGTTGGGTCTGCGATGAGTGCCAGAAGCGTTTCGATCTGTTCTGTTTCTTGGCGGTCGCTCAAGTCTTGAAAGATAGCAAAAGGAACGGTGAAATCATCTGATTCGTTGGCAATTTCTATCACCTGAGCATAGTCACCCACTGCCTGCAAAAGGAGAAGCCACTGATAGATTTCCGTATCCCATAGTGTTTTTCTCGCTTCTGCGCTGTAGAGCGGCTGTAGCTCAGCTATCAGCAGCTGCGCTTTGTCTGTTTCGCCTACTTTCTGGTAGGCCATAGCAACAAGGAGCAAGCCGTCGCGCCGGTAGATATTTCTTTCTGGAATAAGACGGGTCAGGCGCTCTGCTTCTATCGCAATGTCTTGTACAACGACATCCAATGCAGCATTATTCCAGGCAAGCTCTGACCGTGGCTGTGTATCTGCAACTGTCAGAAAATTCACCGCAGACACAAGCTGCTCAACCTTGTACAAAATCACCTCTGCATTGTCTGCATCGGCCAAAGGCATGTGTCGATAAGTTTCAACCATCTCTATGCCTTTATCGATTGCGCCTGCACGGACGTAGAGTTCGGCTAGCTGAAGCGGATAGCGGCCAGGCGCAACAGCATATAGGGTGTCTCCCTCAGCAAGCGGATCTCCTAACGTCAATATTTGCTCAGTGCGAACTAATGAGTCTAGGGCCAAGTCGTTTTCACCCAGATCAAGTAATCTTTGTGAAAGCATCAGATGCTCCCTGGCTTGGTCCTGATGCTTAGGCAATTGCGCCACCATAGACTCATACAAATCCAGCAGCTCAGCCGTTTTTTCAGGGGGTGAGTTGTTCTGTTGATGAGCTTCTATCAACACGCTGATGGCGGTGAGTTGCTCGGAGATTGTAATCTCTACAGGAACTGCTCGCGGCTGCGTGTTGTTTTCAAGGTTATTGTCAGGGATATAACCCACGCCAAAATCGGAGGCCAGGATGAATTCTAGAAGGCGATCGCTTTTACCCTTTGCGACAGCGCCTTCCGCCGAACGCCTGACCAACAGTCTCTCAATTTCTGCTCTGAGGTAGAAAGTCTCGACATAGGCGGGAATAGCGTAGGCCTGTTCATATTCACCCGCATCGATGTAGGCCTCTGCGATGCTAAGTAGCATACCGGGCTGTGAGAATGTGGAAATTGCGCCTGTGTGCACGAGTGCGATCGCTTCGGACAGTGCGGCTTCCACCCCAGCGGTATCATGGGCTGCGTTGTGGAAAGTGGTTGCGATCGCGATTAAGTCCTGCGCTCGACGGTGCGCATCTTCAATGTCGGGCGTCGCTGCCAGTGCTGTTTCTAACGTCGCAGTAGCGGCTTCAGGAGTACCCGTTTCTGACTGTGCGATCGCTATCTGAATCAGCAAAGAAATCTTCCACTGAGGATCTGCAACTTGCTCAGTGACAACCAAAGCAGTTTCCAGCAAAGCAGACGCTAGCGATTCGCCTTGGGCGATTTCTTCAGCGGTTTCTTCGGTTACCTCTTCGGTTACCTCTTTGGCGAGTGCTTCATCGGTCTTTGCCGTTGCCTCTGTCGCTGCCACCCCTGTTTCCGGCAGAATCGCTTTTTCGGTAACCGCTTTTTCGGCCACTGCTTCAGAGGGGGTATTGTGCAAGACAGTCAAGCTTCCAGCCATTACACAAGTTGTCGCGAATCGCCGTAAGCTGCCACTTCTGAGCATTGTAGAAAGCTGAAACCAGGACATAAAAAATAAGCATAGAAACCTATCTCTTAATACCCAACTTTGCTTACCTTTTCCTGAGATAACAAAAATTTTGCCAGTATCAAAATCTCTTAAAATATCTCAAAATATCTACGGATGACTAAAAGAAGTCTTTAATCTCTGGCACTTCTTGCGCTTTAATCGTCAGTGCCCGCGACTCCATAATCTCCAAAATTTCATTGCCCACATTCTCGTAATCTTGCCAACCAGCCTCCGCTCTAGCATCTTTAACCGCATACACTGGCAATCCCTTAAGCGCCGCTTTTTGAAATGCTGAAAATCGACGAATGCCATGATTAAACACCGGTAAATTCGCCTCTTGCAGGAGCTCTTTGACTTCCTGCCCTGCCTTGCTCGGTTTCGGTGGAATAGATGTGATCAAAATGCGATAGTGGCTAGTGCTAATTGCCTTGAGGTATTCCACCGTGAGCACCAGCGCATCGAGGGCAAGTACATCAGGTGTGGTGGGCAATACGAGTAAATCACAGGTTTCTGCAAGGGCAGAAAGATCTTCTGGCGTGGGTCTGGCCTGAGTGTCGATGACTACATTGCCGTCGGGGTTCACATTTTGCCCAGCGTTCCATTCATCCATCACCTGAAATGGCAGCTCACCTCGGCTGGCCCAGCCCAGCGCCGATCGGTTGGGATCCGCGTCTACCAGCAGCGTTTCGGCCTGTCCTTGTAAAAAAGCCGCGAGGTGAATGGCAGTCGTCGTTTTGCCGACACCGCCTTTAAAGCTGGCAACGGTGATGATCATGGAAAGAGTTGAGCCTCACAATCTGTATACAATGTATAGCAATCCGCCTCCAGCAAGGCTCAAAGAACAGGCCAGTAGTTATTGATTTACAAGTCGTTATTGATTTACAAGTGGTTATTGATTTACCAAATGCACAGGCAACCCAGGCACTTGGCCAAGCACTCGGCGAGCAGCTGAGCGCAGGCAGCGTGCTGCTGCTAAAAGGTAACCTGGGTAGCGGCAAAACAACGCTTGTGCAGGGGCTAGGCCTAGGCTTAGGCATTCCAGAAATCGACAGCCCAACGTTTACCCTCATCAATGAATATACAAAAGGAAGGCTGCCGCTTTATCACATCGATCTGTACCGGCTTTCGGCGGTCGAAGCCGATGGTTTGTTTCTAGAGACGTATTGGGATGGGACAGAGGTTGAGCCGGGTATTGTTGCGATCGAATGGTCGGAGCGGCTGACATACTTACCGCCACAGTCGATAGAGATTACGCTGAGCTATTTGCCCACTGGACGACGGGGAACCGTCACAGGCCTGCCGAGTGGAGTGACATTGGTGTCCTAGCTATACGGCAGCTGCAGGGCCGAGGCTGAAACAACGCCCATTGTCATGCCCCAGTTAATTAGCACCCGGTAGGCCATTTGCAGGGTTTCGCCAAAGGTCACAATGCCGTCTTCGTGGCCCGCCATTACAAAAATTCGCTGCTGAAGCAAGGGCGTTGATTGAAACAGACGCTGGGTTTCTGTCGCCATTTCGGGTGTGCCGTAGGGCACCGCAGCCCCAGTAGTAGGCACTTGGTTTAGTAGCCGCTGCCATAGCTGCGGATGATGCACATGGATGATGGCACCGATTGCAGGATGCGTGTCGTAAATGACACCGTGTGTCAGAGACTCAGAAGAGGCTTGACGCAGGCCTTTGCAGGTGAGGGTGTTCTGAGATGGGTTGAAGGCGGTGACTAGGGAATAGTCGACGGCGGTGAGGGTGGGGAGGTGACCGGTTTGGGTGCCTGTGATTAGAAAGAGAGGGTGAGAGGGCAAGGAGGTGAGGGGAGAAAAGCGCCGGGAGATGTTGCCAAAGCCGATGCCGTTGGGGTATTCGCCGATAAAGTTTAGCTGGTGGAGGGCATCTCGATAGCGGGTTAGTTCGGCAATTTCAGCAGGCTCAATGACGGATTCCTCGCTCCAGTCACAGCGATATTTGATGTAGCCTTCATCCATCATGATTTACACAGCGCCTATTGAGCGACATTGAGCCAATCTAGGATCAGCTTATTGACCAGTTCAGGTCGCTCGTCGTGGGGGCAGTGCCCTGTATCGGGAATCGCCTGAAACGTCACAGGTTTGTCGACATCCGCAGCCATTTCCTGATAGATATCTGCCGCTGAGATTGGTGTCCAAGGATCTTTTTCGCCCCAGAGTACTAGCAGGGGCTGACTCACTTGAGGTAGCAACTCACTGGGTCTGGGGCCTGGGGGCGCTGTCAATATAGAGGCAAATACTTTTTGCGCGCCGGGCTGACAGGCAGGGCCGTGCAAAATATCGACTAGCTCTGGGGTGATGGCTTCGCGGTTACCGTATACCTGCTTGAGCGAGCCACGGATACGACCTTTCGTACGGACTTGGTTGAATAAAACAGGACCGGTGATATTTGAGCTGACGAGCTTGGCGAACGCGCCCATCACAAAGCGGAGTCCGCCCGGTAAGTCTTCAGGTCGGTGGTTTAGGCTACCAGCACAGTTCAGCAGTACACCACCGCTGGCAGTTTCTGGATAGCTGACGAGGGTCATCAGTGCCATGAGCGCGCCGATGGAGTTACCGACGAAGACGGCGGGTTCTTTGACATGTGTTTTCCAAAAGTCGTGAATGACTTTGACCCAAAACTCTAAGCTGTAGTCCAAGTTGGGTTTATCTGAATCGCCAAAGCCGAGAATGTCTATCGCATAAACGCGGTGGCCAGCAGCAGCAAGCTCAGGAATATTTTTACGCCAGTGGCCGATAGAAGCGCCAAACCCGTGCAGTAGCACCATAGGAGGGCCTTCACCGTAGGCGACGTATTTAATGTCGTAGCCGCGCCAGTTCCAGGTTAATTTCTCGCCTGTGTAGGCAGTTATCGTTTCGGCACGCTCAGCGGATGACTGAAGTGGGGCGTTTGCATCCGATGTGCGAGGAAAAATCGCGTCTGAAGGTGTGATGCCTGAAGGAGCGGAGGGTAAGCCAGTGGGGGCAATCATTCTGATAGCTGGGGGCGTATGAAGTCTCTGTTATCTATCATACGAAATTGCTTCACAGAATGCTGGCTGTAGGAAAAGGGCATAGTCCAGGTTCTATCGATTAGGAGGCTCGGCAAGGGCGCATGCCGCCCTGCTGCAAGAAGGCGTCTAGCCAGAGGGATTCTTCGCAGCGGAGTGGGGGAAGCGGGGACTGCTGATAGTTGACGAGAAGATCGGTTCGATCGCACGCCTGATCTACCGCTGACTTTAGGATCAAGGGCAAACCATCATCCGCGCCTTTCAGCGGCAGCATAATCGCAGGGATGGGCTCCATCACGTTCCAGGTATATAGCTGAGCCCGAGGCCGTTGCTCGCTGCGGCTGATGAGAATACGATAGTCGCCAGCTTCATCTGGGCCGTAGATAGAAGAAGGCTCCCAGCCTCTAAGTAGATCGATTTCAACAAAGTGAGCGTCGCTACCAAAGATAGTTTCTCGCTGACGTTCGTAAAGATCTCGGCCACGGCCAGGACGCTTTTTCTTAGGCGAGAGCAATTCGATAACGGTCACAACGGTTTCGTTGCTATCGACAATCTCTAAATAGGTTTCGTGTATTTTCTGAGGAACAGGTACCAGTACGGGAATAGGTCGCCTTTCTAGCTCACAGGCGGGCACACCTGTAGGACCAGTATCTGACGCGGTGGTTTCTAGTGTCGCTAGGGCAGGAGATGCTGTCGCGCCGCCGCCGTTGAGCGTTTTAGCAGCGCGGCTCCAGTCGAGGCCAGGAGAACCGACGACGAGGGAGTCTTCACCACTGACCTGATAGCGGCGATCGCACAGATGGACTTGGTAGGTAGGCGGTAGCTGGCGCTTTAGAATTTCGGCTAGGGCAGAAATAAAGCGCTGATGGACGGTGGGCCAGAGATCTGGATGCTCCAGATAGGGATTCATACCGGGAAATGGAATAGGCATAGTGCACACGTGATTCGCAAAAGCTAAAAGTTGTAAATAGAAAGGCAAAAACCGTAAAGCTCAAGGTGAAATCAAAACATTTCGTGAACTTTATTGCGTTTTGCGCGTATCTGCTTCACAGTTACTTTTTACTGTTCAACGTAATGTACGTGATTCAGACATGTTTCCGTATTTTTTCTGATAAAAAATGAAAATTTCATACATCAACAAAAGTTGATGGATTATAATCCCGTCCCCGATTGCTTTTTCAGCAGCTCCGTAGTCGCCATGTTTTTGTAACGATATGTGAAGCACTTCGAGGGGTCAGAGCCCGCATAGGGTAGGGGTAAGTTTTCGCAGGAGCCGTTTTCGCAGGCCATAGAAGCGGTAGTCTAATTGGGTAGATCGTGTTGCTACGCGCGCGCTTTTTTTGGCGGCTGAGCGTAGCCAAAGCCATGGAAACACTCAACTTCATCATCTGGGCTGCTGTCGTCATCGGTGCAACCAGCTTTGCCGTAGGCTCAATGGTCAGTGCCTATCGCAAACCCATCGAGCAGGTGCCTTTTCCCGACGCCATCATCGATCAGCCCTCTGTAGCCGTCTCCACCGAAGCGCTGAATACCTTCGTGGGGGCCGTTGGCACATACAAGGCGAGTGACTATCGCGGCGCGGTTGATCAGTTTACAGAGGTACTGAGCAAAGAACCGAACTGCGCAGAAGCTTTTCACAACTTGGGGCTAGCCTACGCCAATATCGGCGACAACGATAAGGCCCTCAGAAGCCTGTTGAAAGCTGGAGATGCTTACGATAAGCAGGGAACAAAAGAAGGGATTGAACAAATTAAGCGAGATCTAAAAACACTGAAAAGTAGTGGCTAAAGTTGTTACTGAGATTGTTACTGAGATTGTTACTGGCACATCTAAAACTTCGCATACCTTGAACTACAGCCAGTTTCCTAGCAAAACATAAGCAGACCAATACGTTGGATGGCGATAGTCTGGATTCTCCAACAAACTAAGCTGGGCTCGCTGCAACGCTTTAGCTTTGGTGATGTTTGGCTCCGCCAGGGCCCGATAAAACTGATCGATAAAGACAGCACCGGATTCGTCATTTAAGTTCCAGAGAGAAGCCAGGGTACTGCGAGTCCCAGACTGTAGCGCCACACCCGCTAAACCCAGGGCAGCGCGCTTGTCACCAGACGCGGTTTCGCAGGCACTGAGAATGAGGAGCTCAATCGGGTCTAGTCGGTTGAGCTCACCCGTTTTCAAAATGCTGCTGAGCTCATTCACCAAAATAGGGCGGTCCCAAGCCAGGATAAAGGTATCGTCGGCACTGGAGCTAAATTGACCGTGGGTGGCAAGATGAACAATGGGTCGGTTTGAGCGATTTACCTGCTGGGTGAGACTCGTGCTGGTGAAGTCTTCATCCACCAGTAGGCTGCTGGCGACTAGGCGCTCAACGGTCAGCAGTTCGTCCTTCACATTTTGCAATTCGCCAAACCCGTGCCGAGCTTGGGTTAATCCGCCTAGGAGTGCGGTGACACTGGTATCTTGCAGCGCCTTGGGGCCCAGCAACTGCAATCCGGGGGCCAAAGCAACCGCATAGTCTTCAATCAGGTAGTGGCCATTGTTGTACAGGGCGGCCATAGGCGCACTGCGCAGCGCCCCATCGAGAACAAAGGTTAAAGTGTTTACGTTTGCCGCCACGAGGGCAGGCTGCATGGGTTGAATAATCCACTGATACAGCGATTGACCTAAGACTTTACCCTCAGGGGTAGTGAAAGGCTTTTCTAGGTTTTGTCGCCAGTCGAGTAGGGTTTGTTCTAGCTCACTTTGGGAAACGGTGGATGTGTATTGCTGTAGAGGTTCTCCCGGCAGGCTGACGAGCAGCTCTAAGCGATCGCGCAAAATAATCGGATACACGACCGCCGCATCTGTTGATTCAACCTCCTCTAGGGCAACCTGCTGACCTGCCAGACAGGCTGTTCTAAAAAAATTATCGAGTTCGGCAACCTGAAGAGACTCAATCACATCTCTTGCTTCTTGCTGTGGCGTTACGTGAGTGACCGCTTTCGCACCGGCCGTTGGAGAACTGGCCGTTGGAGAAGTGGCCGTTGGAGAACTGGCCGTTGGAGTGGCTGGTTGAAGTAACAAATCAACTAGCTCGCGATAGATCGGTTCTACGCTATCGCGAAAAGAAAACTGAAGCGTTTGCTGAGTAGAGACTAAGTCCTGCCGGATGGACTGAAGAGAGGCGTAGGCATCGCGGTAGGCTTGCAAGGCCTGTTCTTTTTGATTCTGTTGTTTTAGCAGGCGGCCCAGCTGCCACTGCCACTGGTAGGCGATATCAACAGCTTGAATAGTGTTCGCGGTGGTCAGCGCCTCTTCGGTCAGGGTCTGAGCTTCAGCCCACTGGCGAGAAAGTTCGTACGTGTGACCGAGGTAGCCTCTTGCATAGGCCTCTGCGCGGCGATCCTCAAGGGCTTTGCTTTGCTGAATGGCGATAGCCAGCCAACGGGCAGCGGTTTCAAGATCGGTTGGTGTGCCCAAGGTCATGAGGCTTTGGGCACCGTGAATATAGGCGTAGATTTGGCTGCGGCCTGGGGATTCGAAGGTGAGGGCATCGGAAAGTGGTGCAATGGACTGGTGCGCCGCGACAGGGTCGGTGGTAGACAAAACCTGAAGTCGGTTGAGCTGGGCTTTGAGCTGAATGGCAGCCTTACTGGATTGGGCGATCGCTTGATCGTAAAATGCGATCGCACCCACCGAATCTTCCTGGGCCCTGGCAGTATTGCCCAGCTCAATCAAAATAGGGCCAGTTTCTGTTGCTTGTAACTGCGCCAGAGACCGAGCTGTTTCTAGATTAGAAACAGCAGCCTCCAGATTACCTGTAAGACGATAGGTTTGCCCTAGCCGCTGGTAGCCAAGGATTTGTAGCGACTGAGGCTGCTGCGGCAATGCGGCTTCTAGCGTAGCGAGCGTATTGGCAACCTGATGGTAGTAGCCCAGTACTTGCTGAGCCTGCGCTTGATTTAAAAGATTGTTTAAGTAGCGCTGTTCATCACCACTTTGAAGATAAATGTCAGCGGCCATTTGCCATGTTTCGAGGGCGAATTGGCTGAGGCCTTGGGCAAACTGCAAACTACCCAAGGTGGTGTGTACCTTGGCGGTTACGGCTGGGCTAAGCTTAGACTGGCTATCGTCAACTGTGATGAGGTCTAGGCTTTGATTATTACTGCGATTGGCATCATCCCACTGGCCGAGCTGTTGGTAGGCAGCGGTGAGATAGCTGAAGGCCAGCGCTTGTGTGGAGATATCGGTTGGCGCGGTGAGTAGATCTGTGGCTTGGCTCCAGGCGATCGCAGCGGCTGAAAACCGCTGCGCCTTGTAATGCTCTCGGCCCTGATGCAACAAAGCCTGCGCAGAGGAAGCATCGGCGGCGACGGCATCGGTAATAGCAGGAGAAGCTACCTGTGATGTCGAGGCAATAGGCTGAGCAGCCTCAAATGTATAGCCAACGGCTGGCGTAGTCGCCACAACGAAACCCAGCAGCAAGCAAAGCAAAAGTTTGAGACGCTGACGCACGCACCGTCTCAAATAGTGTAAGTAAGCAGCTACATTTTGACGGTGGAAAGGCATAGTGTAGGGCTCATAGCTGGGTCTAGAAAACTAACAATACAACGCAACCTCTAGAATCGCCAGCTAGTCGGCGATAAGCGGTCTACCTGTTGTTGCTGCGCATATTTTGCCAGGTGCTGTAAGCCTTCTGTAAGCTTGCTCGCCCCTATTCCCAAAGCCGCACTACTAACCACAAGGACTATCAGTATCCCGCTTAGGGTAATGGCCATATCTTGCCAAGTAGACGCCTGAAACTGGGAGGCATCCTCGGTTACCGGGTTGAGTGTAAAGTCTGCCTTGTCTGTTTCAACGAAGCCCTCTAGCTGGAGATACGTTTCGCTGAGGTGCTCGGTGCCGGGATAGCGCTGATGGAGCTGATGGAGATTTTGAGGGGTGTTCATCATCGGTCATCTCTGTTTTTAATGCAGCATGTTTGTCTTACTGATGATGGATACACGTGGCTTTTAAAAAGTATGCAGTATAGCGATCGGTGCATACTTCTCTCACCTTGGATGTATAGCCCCTTAAGCACCACATTTTGAGCCACAGAATTGAAGCCGTAATGCTGATGCGATTTTCACAGTCTTTCAACAGCCTCTAATAGGATTCATCTCATGAAACTACGATTTTTCTCTACTCTCTGTGCATTAGCTGGTGTATTAGCTGCGATCGCAGCGTTGCCTCCCGCGCAAAGCATTGCCCGCAAATCCATCGGGCACGCCACATATACACAACACCAATCGCTTGTAGGCTCACCCAAAGGAACTAATACCGCCCACACGCGTAGAAGCAAACAAACGAGTACTACAGTAGAGCCCCTCAGTGGCGTTAGAAATCCGAGCAGTGGCTTTCCTAGCTTTCCTGACAGTCCTAGCTTTCCTAGCAGCCCTAACAATGGAGGTGGTATCACAGTTGAACCCGTAGGCGGTGCGACTGCTACAAACATCCTCACGCTGCATCACACGCGTCAAAACGCAACAACAGGCCACACCGATCAATCTGCTAAGTACAAGACATGGGGCGGCAGTAATTGGGAGGCACGTATCAATCCAGCAGGAGAGTTTATCCACACGCAGCAAAATGCACAAACGAGTCACACCGACATCATCATCAACTACATCTCATGGGATGGGCAAGCCTGGACCGCCACTATCAACCCTGCTACTAAGGTCTTTACACATACTCAGCGAAGTACCGGCGCTAGCCATACGGATAGCATCTTGAACTATGTAACGTGGGATGGAGCGCAGTGGACAATGCGGCTGCAATAGGTATGATCAGCTGGCACATCCGTTTGCCTGTGCTAGATGGGATGGAGGCTCAACAGACCGAGCGATTAACGTCACTATCCCATCAGCAGTCCGGCTCTAGCCTTGAGCTTCAGCAATCGCTTTTTCTGTTTCCTCTGCATCTGTAAATGCAGAGGAAACAGCTATAGGAGAAACAACAGCTGTTATAGCACCCCCATCCCCACTGTCACGGGGTAACCAGTTGATCCTTCGTTAGCTTGATAACTGACTCCTTTTCTAAGCAATAACAGTGTTTGATGATTTGATAGGCCAGAAGTACAAGAAATTATTTTGTTGCTGTTTGGCCGCCTTAGTCAAGATAAATCCATGCTCTTTGAGAAAGTCTAAATTGAATTTTTCTACCATTCGATGACCGGGCAGCGACAGGTTTTTGACATGGTCAATAACATAGTGGTCGCCATAGTAGCTGTGCACTTCTGCGGGTGTAATGCTAAACGGTGGGGCATCTCCCAAGTAAGGCTGAAACTCTAGCGTCACTAGCAAGCACTTCGATCCTGGATGCATAAACGTATTTATTTTTTGCCGATAGCGCTGGCGTAGGTCTATCGGTAGCGCGACTAGAGCAGCGCGGTCATACACAAAGTCTATTCTGCCAAGGTCAGCAGGTTTAAGATCAAAAATATTACGGTTAAAAAGGGTGATGCCCTCGGCTTCGTAGCGATCGCACTCTATCTTTCGGTAGGTCAAATTGTTCTCTTCAAAAAACTGTTCGATAGCAGTCGCTGAGAGTTCTACACCAATGACGTGTTCTGCGCGATCGCGATACCACATCAGCGCATTATCTTTCCCGCACAGTGGCACCAATACCCGCTGTCCGCGCAAGAAGTAACCCGGTGAAAACATTTTCACATAAGGATGAATGTCCCGGCGATGGAAGCTGGTCTTGGTACCACCTACCTGCCATGACTGTAGCCAAAATTCTGGGTTCATGATGATCTCCTAAAAAAAGGTAATAGGTAATAGCTGTAAATATTGAGCTGATAGCAAAGTATTTTCACAAGACCTCAGTCATAAACACTTACAGTCAGTATTGGGAAGATATGCAGCTTCCAAAGAATATTTTCTCATTACGTCTTCGGGCAGCACCTCCTCTCATAAGCTACTTTTACAAGCTTTAGTCTGCGCAGAGATTTTATATTTCAGCAGCCAACTGCATAGTCCTACGGAGCGCACTGTATTCTCTTAAGACAGGTTTTCGAGCCTTTCAACAATCCAACCTTTCAGCCCAACCTTTCAGAGTAGAAGTCTTATTTTCACGATCAGTAGATAGAGACTACAGCCTGTTAGCCAACCAGATGGCCAACCGAATTTGCCCGAGCCGAAAAACTTTTTTTGTTTCCCATTTTGGAAACTGTTCTGGCATTCGCTCACTCATACTGTTGTCAGATTCAACAAACAGAAATTTAGCCCAATCACTTGCTTGCTCCCTACTTTGTAGAGATTTGGCATTTTTCTGAGATTTTTGACTTAATGACGGCCCATGACGGGGGCTTGAAATGCTTTTTCAAAACGGTGATTTCACCACCTGACATATTTATAAGGAAACAAGTCATGCTAAGAGCTTTATTTTCGTTTCGAGGGCGCTACCGAATTCTTCATCTCACTTGGTTCGCTTTCTTTATCTCATTTGTGGTTTGGTTTAGTGCCAGTCCTTTTGCAACAACAATACAGAGCGAGCTCGGCTTGACCTCACCACAGCTCAAGGTGCTGGCAATTTGTAACCTAGCACTTACCATTCCGGCTCGCATCGTTATTGGCATGGTGCTCGACCGCTACGGGGCTAGGCTAACTTTTTCGGCGTTGCTTGCTTTTGCAATTGTGCCATGCTTGATGACGGCAACGGCCACCGACTTCAATCAACTGGTCTGGAGCAGCCTGATTAACAGCATTATGGGGGCTGGGTTTGTCGTGGGCGTTCGCATGGTAGCGGACTGGTTTCCCGCTAGAGAAATTGGATTAGCGCAAGGGATTTACGGCGGATGGGGAAACTTTGGCGCAGCCGCTTCACAGATTTGTCTGCCGGTGCTAGCTGTTGCAACCGCTTCTTTTTCGGGAGGAGCGCTAAACTGGCGGATGGCAATCGCCGCGATTGGCTTTGTCACTGCACTTTACGGTGTCTTCTACTTTTTTACGGCTCAAGATACGCCCCCCGGTGAAATTTATCAGCGGCCTAAAAGACATGGCGGGCTAGAAGTGACTAGTCAGCGCAGCTTTTTTGCAGTCGCGTTTCTAGATCTGGGGTTACTGGTTTCGCTAGGCGTTCTCACGTATCCGCTCACACAGAGCAATATTGGTTTTCTAACATCAGCTCAGGCGATCGCAGTTTGGGCTGTTCTAGCCCTGTTGTTTGTTGTTCAATTCTATCAGGCTTGGCAGGTCAATCGAGAAGTTGTTGGATCGATTAATCCCCTTAGCCCCAACTTTTTACAGGGTACAAATCTCTATCCACCTGGTCAGCGATATCAAGCGAGACAAATTGCTTTGCTCGATTTAACCTACTGGGTAAACTTTGGCTCTCAGATCGCGGTGCTGTCCATTTTACCCGCCTGGTTTCAGCAGACGTTTGGCCTTAGCCCAGTAACGGCCAGCTTGGTGGCTACAGCGTATCCTGTCTTCAATTTGATTTCTCGCCCTAGCGGCGGTTTGGTTAGCGATCGCATGGGCAGTCGCAAATGGACAACTGTTGCATTAACGACGGGTATTGGGGTTGGCTATTTGATGATGGGTCAGCTGAATACACAGTCGGGTTTGGTAGTGGCGATCGCTGTGACTATGCTATGTGCTTATTTTGTTCAGGCGGGTGCGGGGGCAACTTTTAGCATCGTGCCCCTCATTCGCAAATCAGCTACCGGACAAATTGCGGGCAGCGTTGGTGCTTATGGAAATGCGGGTGGCGTTATCTACCTGTTGATTTATAGCTTTAGCGATGCTCAGATCTTGTTCTATAGCATGGGCATTGTGGCCTTAGTTTGTGCCAGCCTATGCGTTTTCTATCTTCAAGAGCCCAAAAACAAGAGCCTCAAAAACAAGAGAAAGAACAAAAGCAAAGACAAAAGCAGACGCAAGAGCAAGGACTGCAAAGTAGAGACGTTCAGCATACAAAAATTTAGCATTCTGCAGCAAAAATGACTAGCGACAAGTCTGTTATTTCTATTTGGTTAATTTGCACCCCACACACACCATCATGAAACTTACCCAAACACAAATTCGAGAACGGATTGAAGAGATAGAATCGCTGCCCTCTCTGTTATTAGAAGCAACCGACTATCTCAGATTGTTCTATCAGGAGCAGGCTCTTCCAGAAACTCAGCTGCGTCAACGACTCGATAATATTCACTGCGAATACGGGCGATCCTCCCTTGGAGGGGCTGCGCCATCGCGTACCTACTGGCAAACTACAGAAGAGCTAACCTACGGCGCAAAAGTAGCTTGGCGCAATAGTCCCAACTGCATTGGTCGGCTTCACTGGGAATCACTCAGAGTTCGAGATTTGCGACGAATAACCGATGCAAAAGAAATTTTCAATGAAATTGTAAAACATATTCAGCAGGCAACGAACAACGGCCGGATTCGCTCGACTATCAGCATCTTTGCACCCGATAAAACAGGCGAACCCGGCATTCGCATTTTGAATCCGCAGTTTATCCGCTACGCAGGTTATCGTCAGGACAATGGCACAGTCATCGGCGATCCCGACCAACTAGAGCTGACTGCGCTGTGCGAGCAGCTGGGCTGGCGAGGAAAAGGGACTGCGTTTGACGTACTGCCCTTAGTCATCCAGACGCCTCACGAACCGCTTCAGTGGTTTGAACTCCCCCCAGACATTGTGATGGAAGTGCCTATCACACATCCTGACTATGATTGGTTTGAATCGCTAGAGCTTAAGTGGCATGCCCTACCAGCTGTCACCGACTGGCGATTGGAAATTGGCGGCATTTCCTACTCCTGCGCGCCTTTCAACGGCTGGTACATGAGCGCTGAAATTGGCGCTCGCAATTTAGGCGACGCGCATCGATACAATCTGTTGCCCACGATTGCCAAGGGGCTAGGATTAAATATGCGCTCAAAGCTCTCGCTGTGGAAAGATGTCGCGCTAGTAGAACTCAACAGAGCCGTTTTGCACTCCTTTAAGGCGCAAGGTGTACGGATTGTCGATCATCACACCGCATCCGCGCAGTTTATGCAGCACTGGCAAAAAGAATCCAAGCTGGGGCGCACCGTCCCTGCCGACTGGGGCAGAATCATACCGCCCCTTTCTGCTTCTACAACAGAAGTGTTTCACCAGGAGATGCACAACATTTGCCTCAAGCCCAACTTTTTCCCACCGACTTCGGCCCAGAATACTCTTAGCGCTACGACGTCTCCTGCAATTGCAAAAAAGGGCACTCAAGCAAGACGATGCCCCTTTCATTAAGGAGCAGCAATTAAATCGTTCACTCTACTAGCCACCCTATGCCTACGGCAGGCTAACGCCAACGACTACGCTCAGGTTTCGGTTTCGGCACTATCCGCTGGCTGAGCGTAGTCGTTCGCGAAGCGTTTCCGTAGAAAATAGCCAAAACCTACCGATTCTTAAATGCGACTCTTATTTAATTCTTGTTCCTAAGCCTTTTTCACCAAGCCCCTTTCACTAAGCCCCTTCCACTAAGTAGATCGATTCGATTGTTTATCACGGGTCGTCTACGAACCACACATATTAGCTTGTGAGAGATGAGTCGCCGGCTCAGCATGCTCTGCCAGTAAGGTGACTGTGCCATCGGCAGCGAGCTGCCATCCTTGAGCTTCAATAATAGGT
>JBHJIY010000007.1:0-21454 GCA_050042985.1 Phormidesmis sp.
CGGTTGCCGCAACCGCCGAGAGCAAGGTTGCCAAAAAGCAAAAAAAGGGGCACAGGTAGATCTCGTACTAAAGAGAGCTATATCCCGTGCCCGAAGCCATCCACTTATACCAGAAGAGAGCGTATATGAATGCGAGAGAACTGGGATTAACCCAGGTAACATCATCATCGATAGCTGAAATATCAGAACGCACCGGCCAACGCATCGATGCAGGTAACCATCGTTCTAATCGAGGTGAAGTGCAAACACATACAGTAAGCCGAGATCCGCTGGCAGCCGTCTGGGCAAGCGAGCTAGAACCGATGCTGAGGCGCGAGCCGAGGCTGAAGCCGACGACGTTGTTTGAGTATCTAGAAGAGCAGTATCCCGGTCGGTATCCCAAGGTACTGCGGACATTACAGCGCCGAGTGAGCACCTGGAAAGCGCTACATGGACCAGCGCCAAACGTGATGTTCATGCTACGCCATGAGCCAGGGGTGAAAGGATTATCAGACTTCACCAAACTGAAGGGGATGGACATTACTATCGATGGTCAGCCCTTCGAGCACTTGATCTACCACTATCGGCTTGCTTACAGCGGCTGGCAGTATGCGCAGATTATTCAAGGTGGTGAGAGCTTTGTTGGTCTTTCAGAAGGCTTGCAGAATGCACTAATTGCTAGTGGCGGTACGCCAAAAGAGCACCGCACCGATAGTCTAAGCGCGGCCTATCGAAACCTCGGCGGGCACCGTACTAGCGACCTGACACGGTTGTACGACAACCTGTGCGACCACTACCGGATGACGCCGACGAGAAACAACAAAGGCATTGCGAATGAGAACGGTTCCATTGAATCGCCGCATGGCCACATGAAGAATCGCATCAAACAGATCATCTATCTGCGCGGTAGCAGTGACTTTGCGACAGTTGCCGACTACCAAGCGGTCATAGACAAAGCTATCGCTGGGCTCAACCGCCAGTGTGAGACCAAGTTTGAGGAGGAGAAAGCAACTCTGCAACCGCTGCCAAAGCGGCGAGTGGCTGACTATGAAGTGCTCAGCGCTAAAGTGAGCTGTTACAGCACTATCGATATTCGCTGCATCCTTTACAGCGTGCCGTCGCGGTTGATTGGTCAGTCGGTAGAGATTCATCTCTATCACGACCGGTTAGTCGGCTACTTTGCCCGTCAGCAGGTGTTTGAGCTGGACAGGATGCGGGTGTTTGGGAAAGGACGACGACGCGGGCGTTGTATCGACTATCGGCATGTCATTGAAGGACTGAGGAAAAAGCCTCGTGCTTTCCTGTACTGCAACTGGCAGAGCGATCTGCTGCCAACCGTTGAGTTTCGCCAGGTTTGGGAACAGCTCAAAGCTCAGTTTGAGCGCGACCAAGCCGCAGTGCTCATTGTCGAAGCCCTTTATCTGGCCGCAACGTATGACCAAGAAAAAGCGATCGCATTTTTCTTGTCTGAGGCATTGGCACAAGGCACGCTCACTTTGGCACGTCTCCGGCAGGAATTTACGCCTGACTTATCAGCAGTTTTACCCTCGGTAGAGGCACAACAGCATTCGCTCGACAGTTATGACCAACTCCTCAGTCCCCAAAATGACACAAACAACAACTCTCCAGGCACCGTCAAAGGAAGCGACGATAGCCGAAGCGACAACGACTACCAGCCCCTATCAGCAGCTCAGCGCCCTGCTCAAGCAGCTCAAACTCACACAGATGCTTACCCATTGGGAATCTACCGAGAGCCAAGCTTTACAACAACAATGGTCTTATGCGCAGTTTTTGTTGACTCTATGCGAGCAAGAAGCAGACCGGCGAAACCAAATGCGACTAAAGCGGGCTATCAAAGAAGCGCAGCTCCCCGCCGTAAAAAGTTTGACCAGCTTTGAGTTTGACCATTGCACAGACTTCAATCCTGCGCCTCTGATGCAGCTGGCCGATGATCCTAGCTGGCTAGATAAAGCCACCAACTGCCTAATTTTCGGGCCATCCGGGGTCGGCAAAACACACCTATCTGTTGGTTTGGCACGCGCCATGCTAGAAGCGGGCAGGCGGGTCAAATTCTTCAATGCGCTTGCCCTAGTTCAACAACTTCAGCACGACAAGCAACAACTGCTCTTGCAGTCTAGACTCAAAAAGCTGGACCGCTTTGACCTGCTCATTCTTGATGACTTTGGCTATGTCCAGAAGTCGGAGGCCGAAACCTCCGTTCTGTTTGAGCTAATTGCTCATCGCTACGAGAGAAAGAGCTTGCTGATTACAGCTAATCAGCCGTTTAGTCAGTGGGACGGTATCTTTCCTGACTCAATGATGACCGTTGCTGCGGTAGATCGGCTCGTTCATCATGCCGTCATTCTTGAAATCAAAGCTGAAAGTTATCGGCAGCAGGCGGCAACTGCTCGAAATAAGGAGCAACCTGAGGGCTGAACTAACAGAGAACCCTAGACTTACTGCACTGATCACGCCTTGTCATTTCGATCACTAGCTGTCGTTTTATCCTGCCAGTCTCAATATGAGCCTTGATAGTCTCTATCAAATGTCAGCTAGCACGACAATCGCTGTCATTTACCCGCCTACCCCCCTTGACACTTGATATCTGGCAGCAATCGTCCGACCGTTGGCTCGTATCAAACGACATACTCTTTAGGCAGGCTAGCTAAGGCGCTAAACAGCAGCTTCTCGCCTTGGCTGGCTTTGCTGGGAATGGCCTCGGGAATCATTTGGGCCATAGACAAAGGCCAATAATGTTGTCGTCTTATTGTGCCCTGCTCGTTAGCGATCTGGGAGGTTCCTACGCCGCAGTCATACGATAGGTCCCACGTGCACCCTTGAACCAGTCCCCAGCGCGAACACCGCCAGCAAGAACGTTCGAGATCCGCTTGCGTGCTTTCCAGTACTGATTCTTCGGCATGTCTTCTTTGAAGAGAGCGGTCATCACATCAGCAATCTTGAACTCGTTCTCTGGCTGGGTCTCTAGAATGAGTCTTACAGCATCAGGAATCGACTCGTTTTTGACACCGGGGCGAGTGTACTTTTGCCAGGAAGCGGTGCGACCATCCTTTTTAGTTGCAGTCGCTTTCTTGCTCACTGCTACTTTCTTATTAGTCGCTGCTTTCGTGGTAGCCGTTGCTTTCTTAGCTGTCGTTGCTTTCTTAGTTGCAGTTTCCTTTGGCGTTTTCTTCTTGGCTTTAGGTGATGCTGCTGGTTTTGCAGCAGCATCTTCTTTAGGTGCCGTTAAGGTGATTATCAAAAATTTGGGTCTAAAACCCCGTCCTTCTAGGACGGCTTTTCTTGTTCCTGGATGTACTTTTTAAGTACGTCCAGCGGTGCTCCACCAACAGAACTAGCGAAATAGCTAGGGCTCCACAAAGCTTTTTTGCCGTAAGGCTTAGGTAAGCCGTCTTGACCATAGCGCCTACTTGAAACCCCTTTCAAAGAATTCACCATCTGAGAGACCGAAAGCTTAGGTGGGTATTCAACCAGGACGTGTACATGGTCAGACTCGCCATTAAACTCAATCACCTTAAAATTGAGGCTCTTTGCGACTGAGTGAAATGCTGTCTCAATCACGCCGAGACCATCGGCAGTTAAAACTTTTCTACGGGATTTAGTAACACAAACCAGATGGATTAACAGGTTGGTGACACTATGTCTTTCATGCCTTAAACTGTTGTTCATTTACCTACAGACCAACTATAATTAGGTCATGAAACTTCGATACCAGTATAGAATCTATCCGAGAAAACCTCAACAGACCAACCTGTCACGGTTGTTCGGTTGTACCCGTGTAGTTTGGAATGATGCCCTAGCCCTGGTTAAGTCAACCCCTAACGGTGAGAAATGGCCGACGAGTACAGAGCTATCAAAGCGATGTATTACCCAAGCTAAAAAGACCGTTGAGCGTAGCTGGTTGTCTGAAGTTTCCTCCGTACCTTTGCAACAATCCATCATTGATCTAGGGTCAGCCTTTAAGAACTTTTTCGATAGCCGCAAGGGTAAGCGAAAAGGCAAACGGGTGGGCTTTCCGAGGTTCAAGAAACGGTCTGCGACTCAGTCAGCCAGGTTTGCAAAGACAGCATTTTCCATCAAAGGTAGTCAGGTGTACCTGGCAAAGATAGGGACTGTGAAAACCAAATGGTCTCGACCTTTACCCAATGCGCCCAGTTCTGTAACGGTCATCAAAGACCAGCAGAACCACTACTACCTGAGCTTTGTTGTAGAGGCAGAGCCAACGATGGATCCCGCACCAAACCCAGCTATTGGGGTTGATCTAGGAATCAAAACCTTTGCATTCCCTAGCCATGGTGAGCCTATCCAGGGGCCAGACTACAGCAAGTTAAACCACAAGGTGAAACGGGCGCAAAGAACCCTATCCAGGCGGCAGAAAGGGTCAAAGCGTAGAGAACGGGCACGGTTGAGAGTTGCCAAACTCAAAGCCAAGATCCGGTCTATCCGCAAAGACTTTTTGCATAAAACCACGACTCAATGGGTGCGAGATAATCAGGTACTTTGTTTTGAAGACCTGAATGTCTCAGGTATGGTCAAAAATCGAAAGCTCGCACGTGCCATCTCTGAACAGGGCTGGAGAGAATGCCGAACGATGTCAGAGGCTAAGGCCACCATGTACGGTAGAGAAGTACGGGTAATCGACCGCTGGGAACCCACCAGTCAGTATTGTTCTGAGTGTGGGTTCCCATGGGGCAAGCTAGACCTTTCCGTCAGGCAGATTAAATGCCTGGGATGCGGAACCATACACGATAGGGATAGTAATGCTGCCAAGAACATAGAACATGTCGGGGTAGGGCATACCCACGACAGTGAAATAAATGGACCGGGGAGCACTTGTAAGACCGGGTTTCCGGCTGGGTGTGTAGAACCGTCTAACCGAATAGTAGATAGTCAGCTTTGCCTGGATATCTAGCTATAGAATCCTCGCGCCTTCAGGCCGGGGAGTATGTCAACGCCTCTTCTACAACAGGGTTATCCGCTACTGCCGCAGGAGTATCTGTTCCTGAAAACATCGAAATAACAGTCTGGATACCGCCGAGTTTCTCCCTGACTGATTCGAGCTGGGCTGCGAGTTGTTCTTCCTGAGACATGAGTTCAGCCGCCACCGTTTGGAGCTGAGGCAATACATTCGTTGACATAGTAGTGAGTTAGAAAAGTCCTTACGACCAACAATAATACCCTCTTTCTCTCTCAAAATGTATAAAAGAAGAATCTTCGTATTCTCTATCAACTTCTTTTCCCATCAAGGCCTTTACAGGCTGAGGCGTTTGCCTAAAACAGATTAAGCCTTTCCCTCACGCAGCCTGCGAACGGCAAGCGTGCCCAAATGTAGCATTTGCGCCCAGGCCAATCTCTGCCCTCGACAAACCAAACTGCCGCGAGATCGCCTGTTCCCCGCTCCACTCCTTCTTGTCCCGAATTCTAAAGTTTCCCTAACGGATGATTAACCAATCTGTTCGAGCGCATTGCAAAAGCTGCTAAGGCTATTGAGCAATGCATTGTAGTAGGGATAAGCATCGTCTTTTTCATTTTCTAGCTGGCCATATAAGGTCAGCTCTGGATCGGATGCTAGATGAGTTTTTGGGAATGTTAATCCTGCGTTAGAGAGGCGAATGGATGCGATGGCAATCAACAACGCACCAATCGTATGATTCTTTCCATTCCGAAGATCGTCTACCCCAGGTAAAATCAAATCTGCGCCCGGCAACTCATTTAATTCCATTATTGCTCACCTTCCGTTTTTGGTTCGAGTTGTTCAACAAGACTCCTGATTTTTCTTCTAAGATCATCAGAATCGAGAGCAGGAAATCGAATCAATTCCGGTTCAATAGCCTCAAAAGCAGTACCGAGCTCTTCTAAAGAAAATAGATTTTGTTTGTACATTGCTAGTACGTCCCTGATATCACGGTTATATCCCCGCGATAGTTTGGAGAGTGCTTGAGCCGTAAAGTCGTAATGGTAAAACGAGATTTGGCCCTTTTTTCCAATAAATATACTTCTGTCCCGCCATCCCGGAAGTGGCGGTAGGAAATCCTGTGGAGACGCCAGTTCAATATTGATATTTAGATCGCGTTTTATTTTTGCAATCGCTTGAAAAATGCCTGGTGGTTCTGGGTCTAGGCGAATATCAATATCAACTGTGGAACTACGCCACCCGATTAATAAAGCACTGGCACCGCCAGTAAAGTAGACAGAGCCTGAGCCACGGGCTTCTTTGCCTAAGACGCTCATCAGCTGTTCTATTTTTTGAGGATCAATAGTGGAACGCATTCACAAGTTTCCAGTGCTTTTTACGGTGTGAGTTAGTTTAGAGTTGTCCTGGTTGATGATTACTGACTCTTGGGTTGGCTTGACCAATATTATAGGCGGAAGCGTTTGCCTAAAACAGATTAAGCCTTTTCCTCACGCCGCCTGCGAACGGCAAGCGTGCCCAAATGTAGCATCTGCGCTCAGACCAATCTCCACCATCGAGAACCCAAACTGCCGCGAGATCTCCCGCCCCCGCGCAATCTCTCCCTGCGCGACCTTAAACCGCGCCAGTCCCAGCGCAGAGGCCCGCCGTTCTTCCTCTGTCTTCTCAAAAGGACTCCGCTGCCGCTTACCAACTTTCGCGACTGCCGTCTCAGCAGATCGCGCTCGCAGTGCCAGTGCCTCCTCGCACCGCAGTACAAAGTTTCCCCAATCGCCATTGCGCAGCATGTTGTTGATGAAAGTCTTGGCATCGCGGATCCCATCCGGCTGCTGAAACTTCCGTTTGCGGTTCCGACAGGCCTGGATCAGCGCTGGGTCGAAATCATTGAGCCCTGGTCCAACCCACCAGTGCCCCAAGCCATGGGCGACCATCTCCAGCCGCCGATGTCCAGGTGCAATCTGCCTCAGCTGAGACTTTGCGCGTACCGGATCTTTCTCCCACAGATCAGCGTAATCGATACTTTCCGGCGGCTGGGTGTAGGTGATGGTGCCTACCGGTATAGGCGCGCTGTCGCCAGCTGAGAGTGGTGCACTCGAAGAAGGCAAGTCTTGCTTTGAACTCAAAGAAGAAAAATTCCGCTTTGGTTTTTCTTCTTTTTCTTTTTTAAATTCTTTGAGATCCTTCTTTAAAGCTCGGTCATTTGACCGAAGCTTCACCGGTCGAATGACCACCGGCTCATCGGTCAAACAACCGACCGCCCTCTGGTCAAATGACCGCCGCCCTTGCTTCTCGCCGGTCATTTGACCCACGCCACCAGAACGACCAGCCGCCACCCCCTCGGTCAAATGACCGGCGAGTGCCTGCTGAATCTCTGGCACCATCACCCGATATGTCTTCGCCGCACCCCGGCGCGCAGGTAGTTGCGTCTCGATAAACCCCCGGCCTTCTAGCAGCGCCAGACGTTTTCGTATCTGCTTGTCAGTCGAGATACCCAACAGCATCTGCTCAAACTCTCGAATGGGCCGAGCGCCCACCCAGGGCCTTTCCTCATCCGGTTCAGCTGCGATTGCCGCGTTCGCCCAATACTCAAATAGGTTCAGCAGCGCCGCCCCGCAGGCATCGCGTTCCATCAGCCGGTAATAGTCCGTTCGAATAATCGCTATCGCCTGCTTTGGCTGATGTGCAATGCAAGATTCACGACTCATGACGCACCTCCTTGCTCAAAAGACTCTGGAAACATCGCCTGCAAATACACTTGCGACACCGCCCGGTCATTCACACCGTTTTGCAATAGGAACAGCGACAGCGCGCTGCATAAAATCCGCTCCTGGGTCCACCCAGGTCGCTGCTTAGCAAACGCCTGCAGATGCTGGCTAAGTTCATCAGGCAAGCTGTCAACAAACAAAATCATGACTGCATTCTCTCTCTAAAAATTGACACCAAAAATTGACACCCAGCGCTGTCAGCCAACCTGGGTAGATTGGCCAGAGCAACCGCTTTTCGTATGGGCGAACGACTCAGTCAGCGTCAGTTGTCTGCGCTGGAGCATTCTCGAGCTTCTCGGAACTCTGTTGTAAAACCTCTTCTATTCGTGGTAACTCTCTGCGCTTCACGAGAAGGCAGCAGCCAGGGCGTTGCTCCCTGATGCTGACCTCTTTTTGACCTCTGTCTGGGCTGTTCTCGGTCATTCCATCTTGAAAAACCCCACCCCCCACTGTCCAAATTCACCAATCGGTTCACCTGCAGGGGTTTGCTCGCTGAAAAAACAAGCGCCTAGGTTACGCACCTCACGCGGTGTAATCCGCCAGTCTAGGGGCATGGCCACGGCTGTATCGCCGAATGTACCTTCCTTACACTGAATCCGCGCTGTAAACTTCAGCGTTACTGCGTCACCTTCATTGGCGTAGATGACCTGCTCTGCGCCAATGAAGGTGGAATCTAGTCGGATCCCTTCTAACTGCTGCGCCGCTGCTTTTTTCTCGTTTCTGATCCGCTGCGCCGCGCCCGCCACGATATTCTCAGCCAGCGCTTCAGCGTTAATTCGCAGCTGCTGCGCGTGCAGGCGCTCCTGTTCTGCCGCTGCCAGCTTTCCGGCTAGCTGGTCTTGTGTAAACGCATCAGAGCCCAGATACGCCCACAGTTTGTCTGGTTCAGAGTCGTCATCCGTCACAGCAGTTGTCGACCCTACGGCTCCCTCCTCTGCTGTGTACGCGGGCCCTTTGGGTGACACGGCCCATAGTCCAAGGCCCATGGCCAGAGCGTGAGCGGTTCCAAAGGCAAAAGAGATCCATCGCCGCCGCCGTTTGCTCATGCGTCCTGGCGTGTTAAAGGGATCTACGGCTGGACTGGCCGCAATGCCAGGGGCCGGTGTGCACGGTTTGAGATAGGCAAATAGGGTCTGTTGTTGTCGATAAGATTTGGGAGAAATTGGAATAGCCACCATGAGAAAAATGCTCCATATATCGCGAAATAACAACACGCTCAAGCAATCAAACTCAAACAATCAAGCTCAAACAATGTCCTGCGGCAAACTCTTCTTGTACTCTCGCCACGGCACCCGCCTTGCCTTGCCCGCGCGGTACAGCGCCTGGGCCGCGACCACCGGACAGTCCCCTGTGTGGGTATTCCACTGGTTGCAGTGCTGACAGTGGCCGTCCGCGTCGACAGCTTTCTCTAGCAGCTGATGCAGGCGGTCGAGCAACCGTCTACATTCCAGCTCTAGGTGACTATCACTGGCATGCTCAGGCGTAGCGCTAGGGCTCAGCATCAGGCGTGGGTGAATCTCTCCTAGCTGTAGTGCGAGTGCCACGTCTGCTATTTGTTCTTGCATGACCGTAAGCTGCTGGCTAGAGAGTTTCCATAGCTCCATCGTGAGCGCCGAGACTATCACCATGCCGATACCGATGCCCGCGCTGAAGACCATCACATCGCGGCCCCGGCCAGAGAGCGCCATCAGCGCCCCGCTACCGGCAATGACCGCCAGCAGCGTCAGCGAGAAAAGCAGTAGATAAAAAGGTCTTTGAATTAAAACCATGACGCCATCCCCAGGTAGTAGTGCGGGTTGATGTGCTGCCCGTCGACCGTCACCTCGATGTGCGCATGTGCGCCCGTGGTGGACTCGCCGCTGTTGCCCGTGCGGCCCATCATCTCCCCCGCTGCCATAGGTGTGTTGAGTGCCACCGGGCTTTTCTCCTGACAGTGGCGAAAGATGACGGCGAGTTCAGGCTGCGCGGTGGGCACAAAGCGCAGGTAGTAGCCACCCTTGGGCTCGTAGCCAGTGAGGTTCACCGTGCCCGCTTCAGGGGCAACAATGGCACTTCCCAAAGGGCTCTCGAAGTCCTGGCCCCAGTGGATGCCCTTGCGCCATTCCTGGTAGCCCATGAGTGAGGTCAAGGTCTTCTCGGTGCCAATGGGATGAACAATCCGGCGGCGATAGCCCATCTGCTGCCAGAGCCCCCATTGAAACTGGGTCCACAGCCACCACAGCGGCCGGGTCTTCTGCCCCGTGGCCGCGCCGATATCGGCCCCCGGCAGGCTGGCCCACCGACTGCTGTCGGCTTGAATCGCTCGGGCAAACGCCTCATGCGAAACCGTCAGCCGCTGGGTGATGGGATCTACTCGGATACCGGCCATGAGCGCGGCGTGAGCGCCCGTATCTCGATGTAAATAGAGAAAACCGAGGTCTTGATTGGCAGGCCCAAAAGCAGGGCCGTCATACCAGAAGGGATTGTCTCTGACCGTCTCATCCCAGGTGGTGCTGATGAACTGCGGCCAGCCCGCTGCATCACTGACCTCTCCTGTGGGCTGGCCGTATTTATCCAAAATCGGATAGGCCCGGCGGGGATGGTCTTCGTAGTTCTCGAACGTGTCGTAGGTGTAAATGATGCTGTAAGGATTTAGCCCGAGATAATTGTCTACGGTGCCTTCGGCTTTTCCGACCGTGTACATGTAAGGCCACATCACCGACCAAAAGATATCGCCATCGCCCAGCTTGCCGTACTGGCCAGTATTTTGAGCAGCGTTCTTCTGGGCAGCATTCTGAGCGGCCGCCGCCGGGGTAATCTGCCGGTCGATGAAGGAGAGAATGTCAGAGGCCCGGCGCTGCTGCTGGCGTTGAATGGTTTTAGCCGCGCCAACGCTCATCGCCGCTGCGAATCCTGTTTGAATAAACGCTCGTCTTTTCATCATGCCTGCACCTCCCACGTCTGTTGTTCGCTCTGGCTTTCTATCGCCTGTTGTTCTATCGCCTGCTGTTCTATCGCCTGTTGTTCTATCGCCTGCTGGTAGTGCGCCAGCAAATCCTCATGGAGATAGCCAGAGAAGTTGGCCAGTCTTCCCAGTCTAGGAATGCCGTTGGGCGTAAACACCACTGGATACATCCGCTGTTTAACGACCGAGATCGCCTCCCGATAGCGGCCACGGTCCTGGGGGGCGGGTAAAAGAGACTTATCTTCTACTGCCTTATCAATCGCTCGGTAGCCGCCGTTATGTCCCGCGCTGACTCGGCCTAAGAACAACAGCTTGGTTTCGCCTAAGGCGGTGGCATCGCACAGGCAGCTTTCATGATCTCGGGCGGTGGCGACGCACGTCACCCTGACCGCCGGGCCGTGGCAGAGGATGAAGCGCAGGTGGCTGGCCGCTTGGCTAAAGGTATCGTCCTTACTGCGCCGGTCAGCGGACCACCCTGGCAGTGCGCCGTGCATTTCGCTGAGGCCGTCGAGTAAGAAGAGATAGGGAACCGTTTCTCCTTCTGTGAGCGCCGGTGTCCGCTGCGTGCGCTGGCGGCGTTTGACTTCAGCAGCTACTGAGGCGAGCTTTTGAGTGACCGCGTCAATATCGCGATGGACCGCCACCGTGTGGTAGACAACAATCTGACTGCCGTCTGGCAGGCGAATGTCTTCTAAGCCGCCCCACTCGCCATTGTGAAAGTCGAGAACATCGAGAATGGTGTGCCCTGATTTGCCAATTTGGTCGTAGCAGATCGCGCGCAGGATAGCGCTGGGGCCACTGCGCCGTTCGCCGAATACCAACGCTGAGTAGGCGCTGTTGGCCACCAGCTCAGCGATCAGGTTGCCGCTGTAAAAGCTGATGTGGCTAAGGGCTTCTGTGCCTGCGGCCACTTGCCCCATCTGGTGTCGCGCGATCTCCTGGCTCTGCGCGATCTCCTGACTCTGCGCGATCTCCTGGCTCTGATCGATCTCCTGGCTCTGCGCTATCTCTGCGGGGGTAGGCCTGTTGTCAGCAGGGGCAGGGCTTGCTAGCGCGTCCGCTGACTGAGCGGCACTGGGTGGGCCTTGGGGAAAGCCGCGCTCTGCTAGGTACGCCAGATAGGCTTCGGCCCCCGCGCGGTCTTGATACAGCTCGTGTACCGCGAGCCGCACATCCGAGAGGGTGGCCTCTATTTTGAGCAGTTCATCGGCCAGCTGACGCGCCACCAGATCGCTGTCGTGGTCGGAGAACCGAGATTGTTCCATGGCTGACTCCACCAGAATGCGGATGCGCACCTGTGGGTTGATGTCCTTGGGGGCCTGACGACTCGGCTTTTGTGTTGTTGCGGCTCTGCGTGAGAGAACGTTCATTTGTCGTTGCTGATGATGCGACCGTATAACAAGAAAAAGGGCGCGGGTTAATAAAAAGCGCCGATGATAAAGAGAGAGACGAGTGCGATTAGCCAGCTAGTCACCCAGGCGCTGGCTTTCTGGGTGCTTTCTTCGGCTTCTGTGAGTAGCTCGTAGATGTTGTTTTGAGTGTCAGCCCGGTGGTGCGATTCGCCGTATTCAATGGCGGTTGTCGCTAGTGATTTAAGCGCGCCAATCTTGATCTCGTAGCGCCGCAGGAGCTGGCCAATGACCAGGGCGCTCAGCAGGGTGCCGCCCGCCATTCCCCACGGTGTGAACAGGCTGTCGAAGCATAAGAGAATCGGCGGCGGGACGTAGGCTCTAAAGAAGCCGACCGTACCCCAGGCCATGAGCCAGCCGAGCCCTTCGCCGACGAGGTTCAGCCCGGTGATGCGACCTTTGGGCAAGTAGAGCGCCGAGACTGCTCCAGCTTTGGCCTTGAGCGCAGGGGCGTAGCTGTCGGGGAGTGCGGGCGACGGGCGGCTGTCTCCATTCTCCGCTGAGTTTTCTTCTGTGTCTTTTGCAGGCTGTGGCAGGACTGAGCGTGGTGGTGGGCCTACAGCATTTTCCCCGTGATCGCTGAGGGCTTCGGTGTGATCTGCGGCGGACCTTGTTCTTCTGCGTCTGCCGCTAGGTTTGGCGGTCGCCGCATCAGCTGGCGCGGTAGGTGGGCCGAAAGGAGAGTCGCCGTAGGTTTGTTGATCGTAGGCCATGGTCTTTCTGCGAGAGGGACTTTTGAATTACGGGTTTGTTTGGAATGCTGGCGGTGGCGGTGGATGGCTTCCAGCCTTGGAAGCCGGGTCTGCGGGTAGGGTGGTTTCTGGCGCGTGTGGTTCGTTCGGCGTGACCTCTGGTTGCCTGTTTGTTTGCCTGTTTGTTTGCTCGGTTGGGTTCACGACCCCTGGCCCATCGCCTGATGAGTCCATAAACTCAGGTGATCTCAGCAGCAGCTGTTGTTCTATCTTCGGCACTAGCGCTAGAGCGCCGAACAGTGCGCCGCTGAGTAGTAGAAAAATCAGCAGCCATTCCTTGCCAACGCAAATCCAGACGAGTAGCCGCCAGCTGCGAGTGGCCATCATTCCTGCTGCTTGCTTCAGCCGGTAGACGTGCTTGCTCCTTCGCCCAGTGCGGTAGCGGGCGGGGAGTTCGGGCTGTTGCTGCGAGTGAGGGCGGGAGTGCGCTGCTGCGGCCTCTATCTGCGGTAGTGCCTGTAATGTTGTGCCCGATGGGAGTGCCTTTTGCTCGCTCGAAAGCTGCGCTTGGAGTAGACGATTTTGGACCATGAGCTGCTGAACCTGCTGCTGAAGGCGCGTTGCGTTTTCGACGTATAGGCCCTCACCCGGCGTAGTGCCCTCATCGGCAAACAGCGCCGGGTAGTGCATTGCCGCTTGGCGAATGACAGGGATTAGCGCTTGTTCCGTTTGGCCGTCTAGTTCAATCGTGATTTTGCAACTCATGTCAGTGCGAAGAGAAGTGCGAAGAGAAGTGCGAAGAGAGGACTTGAAGGGGGCTTCAGGCGTCGAATTCAGGCGTCGAATCCAGGGCGATGCTGACGGAAGCTCTGGCGTACGGTGGTGTTATCAGGTCGGTGGGTCTCACCGGCTAGTGACGGTGCGGTGCTGCTCTCGTAGGTGGGTGCTTGAGTGGGTGTGTTCATCACCTGTAGGGCACTGGTGAGATGGGCATTCTGCACAGTCCGAAGCCGCTGTTCAATTTCCTCTGGTGGTAGGCGCAGCAGGTTGTTGAAGTCGCGCATCGCTTCAGCGAGATCCACCTGCAAGAATTCCACGCGCTTGAGGTGGGCTGCGTTGGTATTTACCTGAGCCCTGCCCGCATGCAGCATTTCGTTGAACAGGGTGATGAGCGCGGTCGGGTCACTGGCCATGCTCGGATCTAGGCGGGCTTTGTACCAGTCGTATGACATTACAGAAGCCGCCGAGATCGTGCCTGCGAGGACTGCGGTTTCGATTTGTTCGGCCTCACCGGTTTGGGCGACGAAGACGATGCTGCCGACGCCAATGAAGTAGGCGGCGTAGTGCAGTAGGGGATGAGATCCTCTCAGTGTTTTGGCTTGAGAAGCTGTTGCCTGAGCTGTTGTATCAGTCGTCGTCTCGGGGCTAGGTGGTGCATGGGTCGTTGGCATCGGAGTGCTCCAGTAGGGGGACAGGTGGTAAGTTGTGGCGGATATTTCGAGGGTTAGGTGAAAGTGAGCTGTGGCCCACAGCGTGTGCGCTACGAACTGGCGGCGGTTAGCTGCGGCGATTGACTGTTGCCGCCTAGCTGCCCGTTGTTTTCGGTGCTGCTGGGCTCTGCGCTGTAGAAGCTCTCTAGCGCTAAGGGCTCCGTCAGTGATCCACTGTTGTCTCGCTTGCTTAAGAGCGAGCGCAGCTTGGAGGACTGCTGCTGTCTGCGCAGCTGGCGCTTTTTTACGAGGTCAACGTAGGTGACGATGGCTTGGCGGTATTCACTGTCAGCGGGTAAGTCTTCTGGGTTGTCGATATAGCGAGCAATCATCTGATCCACGATGTTCTCAGGGGTTTCTAGCTCAGCCTCTTGTTCAATGCGGCCCATAAGGATAGAGAGCACGGGGTCAGTGCCGTCTTCTGTGATTAAAGAGAGTGGGTTCTCGGCGGCGGGTGCTTGTAGGAGGGCGATAATTTGGGCTTTTTGTTCGTCGTTGACTTCGGTGCCGCCGTTGGCATTGGGGAGAATGTCAGTGACAATGCCTGCGAGTTCGCTGACAGAGTGATCTAGTTCTTTGGCAAGTTTGTTGAATTTCATGGGCTGAATATCCTCAGTATGGAATGGGTGAGTTGGGCGGCTTGTTCGGGTGGGAGTTGATGGTGCTCAAAGAGATCTCTGAGCGCGTTCTTTTTGGCTTGGGCGGTGGCGACATCAGGAAACATCTTCTCGGTGAGGGCATCGCCTTTGATGCCAGCTGTGGTGTAGCTGCGATAGGTGATGATGGCCTCCGCTTGGGATGGGCTTAAGGGTGAGTCAGGGACGTAGTCGGCAAAGGTGGGGTGACGATTTTCGATGAGCCAGTTTTTGGCTTTGCGCACGTTGGAGACATCCGCGCCGAGATCTCGCGCGAGTTGGCTCAGACTCACCTCACCTACATAGGCTTTTGAAAGCACGGCGACATCTAGGGTTAGGTGAGAAGGGGCGGCGGCTGAAACCATTGGAATTGCGTGGTCTACGTTTTTTGTGTGGCTGTGCGTGGGTGGGCTTTTCAGTAATTGAAGTAAAGGAAGCTCACCTATGGGTGGGCACTGACCGGTAGGTGAGCGCCCACCGAGGTGACAGGAAACCTAGTACCTGGGTGAGTTTGGGTGAGCTTGGTGGAAAGGCAAAAAAATTACTCCTCTGCTGTTGCTTCCAAAGAAGCCTCTGCTGCTTTAGCGGGCTGGGAACGACTGAAGTGTTCAACTAGGGCTGCTCGTTTGTCGGCATCTGTGATGGTGACTACAGCGGTTTGAATGCCCTTGAGCGATAGAACAAGCGCAGGTTTGCCAACGGCTTTGGTGAGCCGCCATAGCTGTGCGCCGACGCGTTGGGTGAGCTGATGCTCTTGGTCGAAGGCGACGAACTCTTGCCAGAGGGTTTTTGACTCTTCGAACAGGCCCTGGCTGGTGAGCTGGAGATTGGCTAGTGGCGTATTTTGGGTGGTTGCAATGGCGGCTTTGTTATCACCGTCTGCGGTTGGCTTTTGGACTTCCTGTTGAATCAGGGTGGCAATACGATGCTTGGTCATGGTTTAGGATTTCCTTTTTGTTGAAGCTTTGGTTGTTGCCCTTGTCGGGCTGGAACGATGACGGTAATGGCGTTGAGGCTGCTGTTGTTAGCGGTGTTAGTAAGCTTTCGACCCTATAAGGGCGACTGTCAGCTATGTACAGGAATGGGACTTAATCCGTACGGGGAAGCGGCGACGATGGCGCTTTAACTCCTTAGCCCTTCAGTCTTTTTGCTATTCGGTTGTGTTGAAACTGATTGCTGATTAGTCGTTAGTGATGGCTTTGAGCGTGACGGCTTGCGTGGTGGGATCTATGACGAGTACACGCAGGGTATTCGCAGGCATGGAAGGGAGAGCAGTGGCGGCAGTTGGCATCTGTTTGGGCCAAGCGATGGCAACCAGGACGAGGGCGATCCCACATAGCAGTGGTGCGAATCGTCGGCAGTTTTTGCAATAGATGGGGTTAGGCATTAGAGGCACCTGAAAGTTTTGGGGCTGATATTAGTGGCTGGCAAGAGCGAGTGGTTTTTCTACGGCCTGCTCGCTCATGGGGAAGCTGCGTTCGGCATTGAGGTCGAGCAGCGGGGCTATCTGGCTGCTGAGTAGAGCAGCGGCATCGGAAAGCATGGGGTGGAGCTGTTGCCAGAGCTGGGGGTGGGGTGAGCCCTTGAGGGCTTCGGTTGTGGTTTCTAGGGCTTCGTTGACGGAAGCGATCGCGCTGAGTTCGTGCTCGTAGGCGGTGGATTCTTCGGGGGTGACGTGGGCGAGGTCGAGGTAGGTGAGGTTTCGGGCGATCCTGTCTAAGTCGGGTGCTGGCTGGGGCAGTGTCATGGCTAAACCTCTAGCGATTTCAAAAATGACAGTTTAAGACTAGCATGAGTTCATGAACTCATGAATACACGAATTCATGAACTTTTACCAACGTGAACTTATCCGCAATAATTAGAGGCAAGCAAATGAAGCAGCTAGGAATTGACCCAATGGCAGGAGGAAAGCGTGAAGACCCTGATTACGCGCAAGTAAGTGGTTATATTCCAAAAAAGCTGGCGCTCAAATTCAAAGCCGCCTGTACGATGCGTGAGACAACTCAGTCTGATGCGCTAGAAAAAGCTATTCAAGTTTGGCTAGAACAAAAGGAGTCTGATTCAGATGGAGAAGTTGCTCCATAGCTATGCTTCAAGCCATAACCCGCACGAACACGCCACAGGAGTACTTCGCTCATGTCGGTAGTCTTGAGAGTCAGGAGGCGATCGCACTCATTGCTCAACAAATGATCAGTCACGAGCAGTGCGGGCTTCAGCAAGCCTGTCTAGATGTTGAGGAAGAAGCGCTATTGGAAGCGTTTGAAACTCTGCTGTCCGACTACGCAGGGACTTCTCGAGAGCAGTGGGCTGGCTTGAAGGAGGGTTGTTTGCTGCTGTTGGGTTCGCACATCGCAAGTGCCATCGATCATTTAATCAGTGATCTCAGGACGCCTGCGAACTGCCAAGTCAGCGCTGGCGCTATCGCAGAGTCTGCCATCCGTAGCGCAGGCTTTGCTTTAATTGCTGCTAACGAAGCGAAGGCAAAGCAGTCGAGCCAAGGGTTTATGCGATTCTCCGATGGAGAGGCTACGCCAACGCTGCTTGGACAAGCAATCCGTGAGACACCGCTTCAATCAGTTAGTGCCGAATAATGCCGAAACCCATAGCCCGCATTAATACCCCACAGGAATACATCGGGAAGTTCATGAGTGAGGCAGATCCATGTAAAACCAGAAAATATCCGTATTTGTGGCGTATTTGATGAAATATGGTGAGCGGTGCCTATAAATCTCAATATTGAAAGGGTTTAGATTTGGGCACACTCAGTTACGAATCAAATTAACTTAATTTAGTGCTCAGCTGGGGATAGGACAGGATGAAAGCGACGGAAATTAATCTACTCAAATTTCTTAAGCAGCCTAATCAGTTTGTCATTCCGATCTATCAGCGCACTTACAGCTGGACGCTAAAGCAATGTAAGCAGCTTTGGCAAGATGTTTTTCGCGCAGCAGCTGAAGACTCGGTATCGGGCCATTTTATGGGGGCGAGTGTGTATATCGAAGCAGGGCTGTACCAGGTTGCTTCGGTTCCTCAGCTGCTAGTCATTGATGGGCAGCAGCGGTTAACCACTATTTCCCTATTGCTGACGGCCTTTCGGCAGGCGATCGCGGCTTCTGAGGAACCTTTGGATATCAGCCGTCGCAAACTAGAAAATTACTATCTTTTCAATCCAGAGGAGGATAATGATGATCGCTATAAGCTGTTACTGACCAAAAGCGATCGCGAAACTTTTATCCGTCTGATTGAAGAACGAGAAGTCACTCAAGATGCCTCCCAGCATATCCTTGAAAATTATCAGTTTTTTGAAACCCAAATTCGTAAGAGTGGTATTAATCTTAATCAGCTCTACCAAGGGTTGAGCAAGCTACTAATTGTCAATATTGCGCTCGACCGCGATCGCGATAACCCGCAGCTTATTTTTGAAAGCCTTAACTCTACAGGGCTGGATTTATCCCAAGCAGACTTGGTTCGAAATTATGTGTTGATGGGCTTACCTACCAAGGAACAAGAGCACATCTACAAGAACTACTGGTATCCGATGGAGGAAAGCTTTGAGGGGAGAGGTCAGTCGGATCAGTTCGATCGTTTCATGCGTGACTATCTGACACTTCAGTCAAAGTCGGGTTCCATTCCAAAACTGAGTGATGTCTACAACAGTTTCAAGGCTTATCTTGACCGGCAAGTGGGCATTCCTGTGGCCGGTATTATGGCAGATGTTTACCGGTACTCGAAATACTACACACGCTTGGTGCTGGGGCAAGAGCCGGATACTGATATTAAGCGGGCGTTGGTCGATATTAGTACGCTTCGGGTAGATGTCGCCTATCCATTCTTACTGGAAATTTATGAGGATTATGAACAAGGTAGGCTGCCTAAAGCTGAGTTCATTGAAATTTTGCGGTTGATTGAGAGCTATGTTTTCCGCAGAGCGATTTGTGGCATTCCTCCGAACTCATTGAACAAGACTTTTGCCACGCTAGGGCGGGAAATTGACCGCGATCGCTATTTAGAAAGTCTGAAGCTGGCGTTTGTGCGCAAAGACGGCTACAAGCGGTTTCCTTCAAACCAGGAGTTTCGTAAGGAGCTGATAGTTAAGGATATTTATAATTTCCGCAATCGGCGTTACCTATTGGACAAGCTAGAAAACTACCAGCGTCCAAAGGAAATGGTTGACCCAGACAACTATACGATTGAACACATTTTGCCTCAGAATCCGAAATTATCTGAAGCATGGCAACAATCGTTGGGTGAGAATTGGAAGGAAATCCAGTCAACGTATCTCCATACGCTGGGGAATTTGACACTGACGGGATACAACCCAGAATATAGCGATCGCGCCTTCACAGAAAAAAGGGACATAGAGCATGGGTTTAAAGTCAGTCCGTTGTTCTTGAATCAAGGATTGGGGCAGCTAGAAGACTGGGGCGAGGCTGAGATTCAGCTGCGTGCTGAGAAGTTAGCAGATTGGGCTTTGCAGCTATGGCGCTATCCTCAAGTAGATGTCGTGGATGAAGAGTTGAATGCTCAGTCAACACTGATGCAGGTTTTCCCTTATGAAGCGGTGCTCCAGAGCGCAAAGCGCTATATCCAAGAGATTGTTGATCTGATTGGATATGACAAGGTTGAACATATTTTTGCTATTACCCATTGCGCGTCCAACGCGATTACGATCAACTTAGGCCAGTGGACGGTGCTTGGTTTTCAACGCAAAGGAGATGGGTTATCTGCTTGTTTTGCGCTCGCTTATGATAGCCCAAAAGCTGCTGAAGAAGTCGCTTTTGACAATATCTCTTTTACAAAGGTCGAGGCTTTTTCCGACCGCTGGACGGGAGATAAATCTGTCCATCTTGCAACTTTGGACTGGGATGAACAGGTTTGTCTGCCGCAGGCGTTTTTGGATAGCTGGAAAATGGCTATTCTTCATGCCTGCCAAACGTTTAAGGGCTGGACGGCTAGTAGCTATATGAACTATCACCAGCCAGAGCTTGCACAGGCGTTAGTGGCTGAAACCGCTCGTAGTCGCCATGCTGACTATTTGCAGGGTGAGGTAGGCGCGCTATTTGAGGCATTGAGAAGACGGATTCTAGAGTTAGATGGTGCGGTGCGAGAGGAGTTTTTTAAGAGCTATATCGCCTATAAGACCTCGACGAATTTTGTTGATGTGGTGCCGCAGCGGAGTCGTCTGCGGCTGAGTTTGAATATGAAATTCAGTGAGGTGAATGACCCGAAGGGGCTTTGTAAAGACATCACAGGCGTTGGACGTTGGGGGAATGGGGATGTGGAAATTGGGTTGGAGTCGATGGGACAGCTAGATGACACGATGGCGCTGATTCGGCAGTCCTTTGAAAAGCATAGTGATGAAAAGCTCAGTGGCCTGGCAGTCGCGGTGTGAGCGTCATCAGCGCTCTTGGCAATACGAGTATCTACTGGGGACAAAACCTAATAGAATAGAGCCGCCAAACCAGGACGATTGTATTAGGACGGCTTACTTTGACGCCAGCAGAACTGAAGAAGCTAGAAGATGATTTGTGGCGGAGTGCGGATACGCTGCGGGCAAATTCTGACCTGAAGTCGAGTGAGTATGCGACGCCGGTACTGGGGCTGATTTTTCTGAAGTTTGCAGATAATAGGTATCGGCAGTATGAGTCGGAGATTCTGAAGGAATATCAAAAGCTGAAGGGTGGGCGGCGAGAGCAAAAGCTTTCGGATATTGCGCTGAAAAAGTGCGGTTTTTATTTGCCGGATCATGCGCGGTATGACTATTTGCTGACGTTGCCGGAGGCGGAGGATATTGCAGCGGCGATTAAGGCGGCGATGGTGACGATTGAGCAGTACAAGCCTGAGCTGGCGGGGGTGCTGCCGCAGGATGAGTATTTTCGGCTGGTGCGGGGTGAGGATAAGAGTATTCCGAAACGGCTGCTGAAGAATTTTTCGGATATTCCGGTGGATGCGGGTGGGGAGCTGTTTGGGCAGATTTATCAGTATTTTTTGGGGAATTTTGCACTGGCGGAAGGGCAGGGCGGCGGAGAGTTTTTTACGCCGGATTCGGTGGTGCGGCTGATGGTGGAGATTATTGAGCCGACGCGGGGGACGTTGCTGGATCCGGCTTGTGGGTCGGGTGGAATGTTTGTGCAGGCGGGGCGGTTTATTCTAGCGAATGCTGAGGCTCTGGGGTTGGACCCGAATGATTTTGCGGTGTATGGGCAGGAGAAAACGCTGGAGACGGTGAAGCTGGCGAAGATGAACCTGGCGGTGAATGGGCTAAAGGGTGAGGTGCGGCAGGCGAATACGTACTATGAAGACTCGTTTGGTAGCTTTGAGAATTTTGACTATGTGCTGGCGAATCCGCCGTTCAATGTGGACGATGTGAACTTGAGCCGGGTGAAGGAAGATAACCGGTTCAACACTTATGGGGTGCCGCTGAAGATGGGGAAGGCTAAGAAGGGGGAAGAGGGTAAGCAGACGGTCCCGAATGCGAATTATTTGTGGATTAATTTGTTTGCGACGTCGCTGAAGGCGGGCGGGCGAGCGGGACTGGTGATGGCGAATTCGGCGTCGGATGCGCGGCATTCGGAGGCGGATATTCGGCGGACGTTGATTGAGCAGAATT